>CADANT010000072.1 GCA_902789345.1 uncultured Ruminococcus sp. | reverse complement strand
TCCTGTGTGTATTTTGTGTGGTAACTTAATTCTAACACAGTGGTCCGCTATGGACCTCATTTTTTTTTTAAAATGTTCAACTTCATTTTACAACGCGCGGAAATAATATAAAATATAATTTCGTATGCACAAAAAAGGTTTGCACAACTATTACAGCTGTGCAAACCTTTTTACTGGAGCGGATGACGAGGCTCGAACTCGCTACCTCCACCTTGGCAAGGTGGCGCTCTACCAGATGAGCTACATCCGCATATTAATATCTATGTCAAATCGACTTCCATATCTTACCATACATTAAACAAAATGTCAACAACAAATCACATAACTACATTTGACTGCTGTGATTTGTTGTGAATCACTTAATTTAATTTATATTCCTACAATATTTCTGTATACAGCAAATAATATAAGTATAATTATTATAGAAACCAACACTGCATTCTCAGCTTTATTGTAGTTAATCTTTCCGAATTTAATATACATATATACACTGCGAACGGCGTAATACAAAAACGCAGGCATAAGGATAAATAAGCACCTGTTAGCCTCAAAAGCCGCCTTAAAATCCAACATCAGTAAGGCTGAACACATTCTTGTAACACCACAGCCCGGACATTTAAGACCTGTAACTGTATAAAATACACACGGTATGCCAAAGCCAAGCAATTTATATATATAAAAATAGGTAATTCCAACAACAGCAAGTATTCCAAGAATACTTGCTGTTTTAATAACTCTCTTTTTCAATTTATTAATTGTATTAGTAGTTACCGCCGTTGCTTGTGCCGTCTATTAGCTTGTTAAGTGTATCCTGGATTAGGGCACTTGAAACTATAGACAAACCGAAAATTGCAAGAATCAAATAAATAACTCCTGATGACTGGTCAGTTGTAATACCACGAGATGCCTTAATGTTGTTAAGTGTTTCACCAGCCTGATAATACCAAATCCAGCCATAGATACCGCATGTTACTATAGTAAGCAAAACTACCATACCACCCGACATCTTGCTCTCATCGTTAGACATTGTACGCAAATCATTCGCTAACATAGCCAACCATACCAAGCCAAATATACCACAGGTAACTATTGAAAGAATGATGTACAACGCAAGATTCTTTTTCTCCATAAAGCACAAAACCTCCTTAAAAAATAAACATTGCTGTCATTATACCACAGGAAATTACTACCGTCAACAAATTTTTGAACTTTTTGTAAACTTTATAACGGTTTTATTGTCCCGTCTTCCATAAGGCAAAAGCTGTCTCCCTCGTCAAGGTTTAAATCATACAGCAGTTTATCCTCAATAGGAATTACCCTACGGTTACCGTCGGGGGCTTCCACATATACTTTGTCCGTAAGCTCCTGCCCATCAGGAAGACCTTCACACCCAAAATCGGGTTCTATTATTTTAATAATATTAAGCTTTTCCATAAAATATGTCCACTTGCTAACAACAATTTATTTTGTGCCAAAAATTCTGTCGCCTGCGTCACCAAGACCCGGAACTATATAACAATTTTCGTTAAGGGTTTCGTCCTTTGACGCACAGAAAACCTGTACATCAGGGTGGGCAGATGTTAAAGCCCTTATACCCTGAGGCGCTGCAACAATGCACAAAAACTTTATGCTTTTTGGATTGCTTCTTTTTATTACTGAAATAGCATCTACAGCAGAACCGCCTGTAGCAAGCATAGGGTCAAGAACAAATACATCTCTCTCCTCAATATCCTGCGGAAGCTTGTTGTAATACTCTACCGGCTTATGGGTAACTTCATCACGGTACAAACCTATATGCCCTACCTTTGCGGCAGGAATCATCTGCAGCATTGCGTCAAGCATACCGCAACCGGCACGCAGTATAGGAACAAAGGCCAGTTTTCTGCCTGCTAAAATTTTAGACTTGGTTTTTGCAACAGGCGTTTCTATTTCAATATCCTCAAGAGGTAAATCTCTTGTTGCTTCATAGCACATTAGCATAGAAATTTCCGACACTAACTCTCTAAACATTTTACTACCGGTGTTTTTGTCACGCAAAAACGAAAGCTTGTGCTGAATTAAAGGATGATCT
>CADANT010000071.1 GCA_902789345.1 uncultured Ruminococcus sp. | reverse complement strand
ATATTCAATAGGTGAGCCTGTAAGACCGGCTACATTTTTAACATCCGACTTCTCTGTGTACACACCGGTTATGCCTATTACAGAAAACGGCATTTCGTTCCCCTCTGCGTCTTTGTGAATTAACGGAGAATGGGTTTTATTAACTGCCACTCGTTTATTGTTTCCCGTTGGGTCGTCACGGCAGGTTTCGGCATAAGCCAAACCGATTGCCATTTCACGCATACCGGTTGTTTGCATATCGTAATAGCAGTTGTAGAAGTAACCGCAAGTTCTGTTAGTGTTCCAACTAGTACGATAATAAAAATCAAGTGATACTACTCCAACAAAACCACCCGACGGATAATACAAGGGCGCACTCATATTATCGGCACTGCTGTAGTAATTATCATCAAAAAATGATTTCTCATAATCTGCAGCTTTATCGTTGTCTGTGACGGTGAGAATATTACCCACCTCGCCTGCAGCATAGCAGTTCATATAAATTGCTCCAAGTGCGTTTATTACTTTACCGTCACTGGCTGTAACAGTAACAACCGCACCATCGTTAGAGCCCCTATAGTTATCGTCAAATCCAATAAAGCCGCCACAATATTTTCCTGTATAGTCCATACCTACCATTGCAGTAGAGTAACAATTACTGTACACCGTTGCTGCAACCCGACCACTGCCATAATTGTCCCTCGTCCAAATATGGGCAGCAGATCTAAAACCATTGTCAAGTCCAACAAAGCCGCCCATAGCCAGTTCTCCTTCAACTGCGCCTGACGAATAACAGTTTCTAAAGCAGGCTCCTATCCACTTATTACCATTGTCATCATACATTCGATAGTCACCGCCCATTGAATCGCCACGACCAACTCTGCCAATAAAGCCGCCTGTATTGCTGTTTGAGTACATCGTATTGTTTGTGTAACAATTTGCAGCGATTATACAATCACCGCAGGATACAAATGCGCCGGAGTCTTCTTTTGTTGAAAACATTTCGCAGTCAACAGAATAGCAGTTATTAAAAAAAACAGGATATGGGTTACCGGCATATACGACTGCCTCAGGGCATTCCGGAAATTCAACATCATATTTTACCTGACCACCACCCGTAGCCCCGGTATAAGAGAACATTGCTCCAACATGTCCCTGACCGTATATATATCCGTCAGACGCTGAACAGTTGTTCATCAGAAGAGCCACATATCTTCCTCTTCCTCCAAAGAATGCGATGCCCTGCGTTGCTTGATCATTATTTTGTTGGAAGTACATTTCCCTCATATGAACATTGTTAAAACAAATAGTTCCGCAACCATAACCTCCACCAAAGAACAAGCCTGCGCCTGAATCTGTCAAAGAATTTTCATGCAAAAGCATAACAGACTGAACTCCAAGATTTTTTACAATAAACTTACTACCTTTTTGTATTGAATTGCGTGCATTTGTGTTTGGGTCTTTAGGATCTGCACAAAACAAGCCAAAGTAAAAATCATCACCATACAGTTTCCAATTATATATGGTGTGACCATTACCCTCAATATAGAGGAATCCCTGCAAGGATTTTTTTGTGCTGTAGATATTGCCCATTGCACCGCCCATATCAATATCGGCACAAAGGTTAATTTTTGCAGACTCTTTCTCTCCCTTATTTGCAATTTTCTCTAGGAGATATACAAACTGATCAGCCGTATACACATCATAGCACTTAACATAATAAGCACCATAATTGCTGGTCGGGATAACGCTTGTAAGGGTTTTTTCTTCACCTTTATAATCCACATACTTTTGAGTATACCTGTCCCTTAAACGATCGGCACTTGTCATTTCGCTTACAACGGTATTAGGGTTGTATGGTATAAGCCCACCATCTCTTTTTGTGCCGTCTTCATTATAGCCCTGCATTTTAGAAGTATCGGTCCAGTTAAAGTACTTATTGCCGTTATTTACTGTCCAACCGTTATCATAAATTGTTTTTGCAGACTGAACTTCGGTATTGTTTTTTCCGAACACTTCATTCTGAATTTCTGTCCACCGTGCATTTTGAAAATCGGTGATATTTTCATACTTTGTTTGTGACACAGTTTCTGCCGAGGTATTCATACTTGTTAATGGAAGTGACGTTACAAGCAGAACAAGAACCAACAAAGCAGAAAGAGATGCATGCAAAGCTTTGTTTACTTTTATTTTGGTCATTTACGGAAGTGACGTTACAAGCAGAACAAGAACCAACAAAGCAGAAAGAGATGCATGCAAAGCTTTGTTTACTTTTATTTTGGTCATTTACACCGCCTCCTGACTCTGGTTAATAAATTTAATGACCTTATTATTCCTTAACTGTTTCTTACCTACGGCAGATAGTTCTAGCGGTACGCCGTAAGCCCAAAACAGTGTTCTTACCTTTTCAGCAGCTTATAAAATAGTTTAGCCGCTGTTTCTTACATAAGATTACTATTAACCTGAACCTATCTTAAATAACCCTTCCCTTATATTGTTAAGTAAATAATATCACTAATCTTACTGTTTGTCAATAATTTATTAGTTATTTTTAACAGTTTTTAATAAACAGATAGGTTATTTAAGATGTAAAGAGTTTTTATTGCATAATAATGTGTATAATAATGCAAACTCCTAAAAATATAAAAAATTTACAACTTTTATGTAAAATAATACCTAAACCAT
>CADANT010000070.1 GCA_902789345.1 uncultured Ruminococcus sp. | reverse complement strand
AACATTTATTATGCAATATTTCCACACTATATACTAATTTATTAAATATATTTATATAAAACGAAAGCAGAGTATACACTCCGGACTTTTAACTGTCTTACGAAAGTATGCTCTGCTTCATTGTTAAAGTGGTTACATTTTAGGTATTCGGATTAAGGGTTAAGCTACTTAAAAGTTCCAGTCGTCCGGAGCTTTCATATCCTTATTTATAGGTTCTTTTATTTCAACCATATCGGTTATCTCATTTTTAGGCACCTTGCCCTCAAACAAATATCTGTCCACTTGTTCAAATCCATTCTCCTCTGTAAACAACTGCTCACCCTCTGAAACATATCCTGAAGTTATAACATACTCTGTATCCGTTTCACGAATTACGCCAACTTGCCGTCCCTTATATTTTCCAACATTATATATGTTACAAAACCATTCAACATCTTTTTTAGGTACTTCCTTAATGTACCTTCCCAAATCATTAAATTTGTTTTTACCAAAAGACGGATTTATTTTAAATCCATTTTTTTCTAAATCCTCTTTATCATGTGAACGCAACAAAACAGTGCCTTGAAGTGACCGAGTAGCACATCTATAAATTTTCCCATTATATTTGCAGAATTTGCCTTTTCTTAGCATATTTATCAATCTCCTATTATTTTGAAGAATCCATCATCAAATATCGCATACAATATTTCTTCTCCACTGTCTGTTATTTTGTACATCTCGGCGCCTATTTCTAGTGCAATACCGCCATCAATACTTCTTGCAACATACTCAGGAATTACTGTTTTTCCCGGTTCTAATATACTACACGGCTTTGGAGTGCCCATATCCAGCTTTGACGCTGATGATATAAAGCCTGTGCCTGTATAGGGGTATGTCCATCCTAGATTGCCAAGTTCACTGCTCCTTACTGATTTTGCAATTTTTTCTGCTGCATCATCAGAAGTAAACCTTATTGCATACATTGTGGCACCTTTCGCTCCCGGATCGGCAAACTGTGTACCAGCGTAATCTAACCTTAGGCCGTTGTATACATCAGTATATGTCTTCAGGCCCTGAGTATCTGAAAATTTTGCAACCGAACCGGTAATGGTTGTTCTTTCACCGGACAGATACTTCATAGCTGTATCAGGGTCAACTACCTTCTGCATAACTGTAGTGTTGGTAGGGTCAGGTATAGCATTTCTCATAGCTTTTATATTATCTAATGTACCCAGTACTTCCAACTCGTCATAGGTCTTCATAGTAGCTGATTTAAATTCATTGGCTGTTTTAAAGCCATTGCTTTTTGCTATACTGCCATATGTATCGGTAAAACTTTTTGTAGATGCTATTTTCTTTGCGGTAAACTGAGAATTCAGAACCTGCTGTGCGGCTTTATTATTCTTTATTCCTCGTCTTCCGTATGAATCCGGTTTTATTCCCAAATCATCTGCAAGCTTATTAATATTGGTTGGATCTACGCCCTTTTTTACCGCCTTTATTGCGTCATCACCGTGATTTTCGACAGCTCTAACAGCACTACTGCCGTAGGTGTTGATTATATCTATTACATCACTGCCGTGGCGGTTGATAAGCATTACGGCGTCTCCACCATAGTTTGACACAGCCTTTAGACCTTTTTGACCAAAGCGTTGGTATATATCTACAGCGTAATCACCCGACTTTACAATAGCCTTTTCTGCTGTGCTGCCATAGTCAGACACCATTTTAATCATAGTGTCCACATTACCTTTGGACTTGCCCATTGCCTTTATTAGGTCGTCAGAATAAGAAAGATATTCGTCGCCTATTGACATAAATTTAGTCAACAGCTCGTCTGACAGGCCTAGTGATGATTTTTTAGCTAACCATTCGTATGCGTCGTCACTGCTTTCAATAAAGGCTTTTATTGTGTCGTTTGAAATACCGCTTTTATTCAACTTCTTTAACATCTTGGTTAAATCTGTTGGGTCTGCGGTTTTCTTTAACAGCTTTTCAGCTAACTCTTCACCCAGTGCTTTAACCACTTTGTTTTTAGCTACAAACTTTACTGCTCGTTTAGCTACACCGCCAAGCAACGCACCGCCTACTCCAAATCCAACATTGAAGTATGCATTTGTTATTAACTGCTTTCCGGCCTCTTCGTCACCATTCATATATGCTGTCATAAGCTGAATGGACGAAATATAGTCACTAATCGCCGCAATAACCAAAGCTGTCATTATTGA
>CADANT010000069.1 GCA_902789345.1 uncultured Ruminococcus sp. | reverse complement strand
TGGTCGCCTGCGGCTCCCTCCAGAAGAAAATCCGAAAGGTTCTCACCATCTAGCTGGTTCTAACACGAAAAATGCTCAACTTATTATTGCAATTGACCATACAAAAAATTCTGTTTGCCAAAACAAGATTTTTTTCTGATGAAAGTTTAATAAGATTTTCAAGAATATGTGTGTACCAACGGTATTTTGAATTATTCTTAGACAACAGAGCCTGAACATTTAAAAATATAAGCTCAGAATTTTCGGCCGCTACAACATCAACCATCATTATTTCGTTGGTTATAGCGTAAGCCTCGGCTATTGTATGTCCCACCGAGAAATTGCTTAATATACTTTTATTTCCCCATATGTCAATTTTTTCAATGTTTACACTTCCGCTTTTAATTATACCGATTTCCTTTGTAATATTGCCTGCTGATAAAATTACGGTATTTTTTGAAAATTTTTGTTTTCTTATACACCCCATTTCAAACATTTGGTTTATATCGTTTTGGGTTATATTATTAAATATTAAGTATTTTTGCACTGACTTTACGCCTGCCTCTAAATTTAAAAGTTGTTGTTATTGATATGTAATTATATTAACAAGAATTTAAAAATTTATATACAGTAATTTTAGAGCTAAGATGTATAATTTGACCATAATTTAAAGGGTGTGATTTTATGGATAAAATAAGGTTTTTGGAATGTCTTTCTGGGCAATACCCTACAATAGACAGTGCCGCCACTGAAATAATAAATTTGCAGTCAATTTTAAATTTACCAAAGGGAACAGAGCATTTTCTTTCGGATATTCACGGCGAATACAGAGCTTTTTCCCATGTACTGCGTAACGGTTCGGGGGCTGTAATGAAGAAGATAGACGATGTGTTTGGCGAAAAGTTAAGTAAGGAAGAAAAGCAGGAACTGGCATCGCTTATTTATTATCCAAGCGAAAAGCTTGAATATGTAAAACACAAACAGCTTGCAGACAGTAGTTGGTACAGAACAACACTTTATCGACTTGTAGAGGTATGCAGAATTGTTTCATCAAAATATACCCGTTCAAAGGTTAGAAAGGCTCTGCCGGAAAACTACAGATATATTATCGAGGAGCTTATTACAGAAAAGAAAGAGGTTCTTAACAAAACTGCGTATTATGATGAAATAATTAACACAATTATTGAAATTGGCTGTGCCGATGATTTTATTATAGAAATGTCACACCTAATCCAACAGCTGGTTATAGACCACCTGCATATTATAGGCGATATTTACGACAGAGGTTATGGCTCCCATTTTGTAATGGATAGCCTTATGAAATATCATTCCCTTGACATTCAGTGGGGTAATCATGATGTACTGTGGATGGGCGCCAGTGTTTGTCAAACTGCCTGCATTGCAAATATTGTACGCACAAGCTTGCTGTATGACAATCTATCCGTGCTGGAAAACGGTTATGGTATAAGCATTATGCCTTTGGCGTTGTTTGCAATTGATGTATATAAGGACGACCCTTGCAGTGAATTTGCTATAAAAAGCCGACACAGCAGTACAATGGATAATGAAACACAGCTGTCTATGAAAATGCAAAAAGCAATAGCCATTATTCAGTTTAAACTTGAGGGGCAGCTTATTAAGGAGCACCCTGAATACAAAATGGATAACAGGCTTATGCTTGACAAAATAAATATAAAAAACGGCTCTGTAGTTATTGACGGAAAAAGCTATACTATGGGTGACCTTAGCTTCCCTACAGTTAATTTTGATGACCCTTATACCCTAACCAAACAAGAACAGCTTATTATAGATAAATTAAGAAATTCATTTATAAACTGCAAAAGATTGAGAGAGCATATTAAGCTTTTGCTAAACAAGGGAGGTTTATACAAGGTATGTAATAATAATTTGTTGTTTCATGGCTGTATCCCAATGAATGATGACGGAACATTCAGGAAAATTAATTTGTTTGGTACCGAACTATCCGGTAAGAGTTTGTATGATGAGCTTGAAATAAGAGCAAGAAAAGCATTTCTGTCTGTGGATGAAAAGGAAAAGAAATGCGGCAGGGACATATTGTGGTTTTTATGGAATGGTGCAGACTCGCCTTTGTACGGCAGAGATAAAATGACAACCTTTGAAAGATACTTTGTAGACGATAAAAGCACATACACGGAAAAGAAAGACCCTTATTATAGGTTTATAAACGACGAAAGAACCGTTGACAATATTTTTAAAGAATTTAATATTAACAGTAAAAATGCCCATATTATTAACGGTCATGTACCTATACATCATACGCACGGTGAAAGCCCAATAAAATGCGGTGGTAAGGTAATTATTATTGACGGTGGTTTTTCGCAGCCGTACCACAAGGTAACCGGCATAGCAGGCTATACACTTATTTATAATTCATACGGTTTAATGCTTACAGCGCACCAACCTTTTAAATCTGTGGATTATACCATACAGAGCGGGAAGGATATGGAAACAACCCGTGTGGCCTCACAGGTAAGCAACACAAGGATTCTTGTAGGTGATACCGACACCGG
>CADANT010000068.1 GCA_902789345.1 uncultured Ruminococcus sp. | reverse complement strand
TTGTTATAGGAATGTTCATTCTCTATTTTGTTATGATTTCAGGCGCCTACTTTGTACGCTCTATTGTAAACCCTATTCGTGAAATTAACGAGGTTTCCAGAAAGATAGCCCAGGGCGACTTTGACGCAAGACTGAAAAAGCGTAACGATGACGAAATAGGCGAACTGTGCGACTCTATTAACTATATGGCTACCGAGCTTGGAGCTTCCGAAAAGTTGAAAAATGACTTTATTTCTTCAGTTTCTCACGAGCTTAGAACACCCCTTACAGCTATTAAGGGTTGGGCAGAAACAATGCGTATGGGCGATACCCCGGACTTTAGAACTATGGAAAAGGGTATGAGCGTTATTGCCAATGAGTCCGAGCGGCTTACCGGTATAGTTGAGGAGCTGCTTGACTTCTCCCGTATTCAAAGCGGCAGAATGGTTATTAATATGGAACGCATTGATATTTTGGCAGAGCTTGACGAGGCTATATATATGCTGCGTGAAAGAGCATTAAAAGAAGGTAAGCACCTGATATATGACGAACCGGAGATTGCTCCTCCTGTTATGGGTGACAAAAACCGTTTGCGTCAGGTGTTTATAAACATTATAGACAATGCTTTAAAGTATACTCCGGAGGGCGGCGTTATCGGCATAGATGTGTCCCACGATGAAAAAAACATAAAAATTTCAATCAGCGACAACGGCTGTGGTATTCCTGCCGAGCATTTGCCTAGAATTAAAGACAAATTCTACAAGGCTAACCAAACCCAGCGTGGCTCCGGTATAGGCCTGGCTGTGGTTGATGAAATTATGCACTTGCACAACGGCAGTCTTGACATTGAAAGTACGGAAAATGTAGGTACTACCGTAACGCTTACTATACCAATTTACACAGAAACAGATGATAACAAGTAAGGAAATAAGTAAGGAGATTTAAGATGGGTGAATCCAGAAAAGAGCATATTAAGAAAATTACCTCAATAGGCGGTTCGGCGCTGATTGAGGGAATAATGATGCGTGGCCCTAAAAAAACAATGGTAGCGGTGCGCACAGGTGAAAATGAAATATATACAGAAGAGGTTGAATTTCACAGCTTGGCTGAAAAGTGTAAAATTTTTAAAATTCCGCTTATCAGAGGTATAGCCGGCTTGGTAGATTCAATGAGATTAAGCTATAAGTCCCTTATGATTTCAGCGGACAAGGCTATTGACAGTATTCCCGCGGACGAGCAGGAGGAACCGTCTAAGTTTGAAAAATGGATTGACGAAAAGTTTGGTGATAAGTTTATTAAGGTGCTTATGACTCTGGCGTCTATAGTTGGTGTGGCAGTAGCAATAGTGCTGTTTTTTATGCTGCCAACTTGGCTGTACAACCTTATTTCGGGCGCACTTGGCGGAACAGATGGCTTGTCATGGATGGGTGACAGATTTTTCAGGTCACTGTTTGAGGGCATTATAAGAATAGGTCTGTTTTTGCTTTACATAATACTGTGTACTCAAATGTCGGATATGAAAAGAGTATTCCAGTACCACGGTGCAGAGCACAAAACCATATTCTGCTATGAAAGCGACGAACCCCTTACAGTTGAAAATGTCAGAAAGCACACACGCTTTCACCCACGCTGCGGAACAAGCTTTCTGGTTATAATGCTTTTGGTAGGTATTATAGTTGGCTTGTTTATACCTATTACCGACCCTATTTTAAGAACAATAGTAAAAATTCTTTTACTGCCGGTTTCCTGTGGTATAGGTTATGAAATTATTAAGCTGTGCGGCAAGTATGACAATACCTTTACTCATATTTTGGCTGCACCGGGACTGTGGGCGCAGAGAATAACCACAAAAGAGCCTGACGACAGTATGATAGAGGTTGCCATAAAGGCTATGAAGGCGGTTATCCCTGAAAACGGTGAGGATATTATTACACCTATAGGTAAAAAATAAATTTAACAAATAATGAGGATTATATTATGACCTATAATGAACTTTACAGGCATATTATAAGCGTATTGAAAAAGGCAGGAATCGACTCTCCTGCCTTTGACGCTTTATGCATATTTGAAAGTAAGCTGGGGCTTACAAGGCACGACCTTATTATGACAGGCAACAAAAAGGCCGAAAAAGATCAGTGCGACGCTGTAGAAGAGCTTGCCACAAAACGGGCAGAGGGCTACCCACTGCAATATTTGTTGGGTATGTGGCAGTTTATGGACAGCGAATTTTTTGTAGGCGAGGGTGTACTTATCCCTCGGGAGGATACCTCTGTAGTTGTACAGCTGTGTCTTGACAATATTAAAAATCTGTACGGCACAGATAATTTAAGCATAATAGACCTGTGTGCAGGCAGTGGTGCTATTAGTATTTCATTGGCAAAAAGTCTGCCAAACAGCAAGGTTACGGCACTAGAGCTTTCTGACAAGGCTATGTACTATCTGCAAAAAAACATACAGCACAACCGCTGTAACAATGTTGAGGCAGTAAGCGGAAATGTTTTTACCGACTGCAATATAACCGATGCATTATATGATGTTATAATCTCCAACCCGCCGTATATTATAAGCAGTGAAATTAGAACTCTGCAAAAGGAGGTTCAGTATGAGCCTGTAATGGCGTTGGACGGCGGAAGCGACGGGTACGATTTTTACAGGGCTATTATAAGCAAGTGGAGCAAAAAGCTGAAAAGCGGAGGACTGCTTGTATTTGAATTAGGTGAAAATCAGTATGATACGGTAAGTGATTTAATGTGCAGTCAGGGCTTTAAGGACATAACCTTTGCAACAGACCTTGGCAATGTTAAGCGTGGAATTTGCGGAGTAAGCTTAAATGACAAAGTGAAGTTAGGGTAAATATACCCTTTTCACAACAAAAAGCCAAATAAGCGGTTTTATGAGGCTTTTAATAGGATATATACCCTCA
>CADANT010000067.1 GCA_902789345.1 uncultured Ruminococcus sp. | reverse complement strand
AGCATTGATTACTCTTGTTTTGAGTGTCAATGCTGTTTCTTTTTTTGTTTTTAAAAACTGTTTAAATGCGTTTAAAACCGCTTTAAAAAGCCGTTTTTTTTATTAAATATTTTTAAGTGTCAACATGTTAAAAACTTTAAACCGACCAACTTTTATTACAGCCTTGACCAACCTGTTGGTCGTTCGATTAAACCTAGAGAAATTAAAAAGTTAGACAACGAGGTTATTTTTATTTTTTAACACAGTTGTAATCATAATTATGCAAGTATGTGAATAATTATTCAATTTTGCCAACAACTCGTCCTACACAACGAATGTTGTCATATTCTTTTAGCTTTATAGGAGCGTAATTAGAGTTTATTGAAAGTAGTTCCCCCATACCCATCTTTTTTACATAAGATTCCCCATTTAGGATAAATACACCGATTTCGTTTTCGTATATGCTTGTTGATTCTTTTACTAATATGCGGTCACCATCAGAAAATTTAGGATACATACTATTTCCACGGACTTCAACGATAAAATCAGCATCACAGGATATAGGCGTTTTTGGTGTATTTACATATTCTGTTGTAATATCCCCAGTTAACCATGATCCAGTTCCGGCTGAGGCTGGGGTTCTATAAAATGGTAAAATTACTGTTTTATTATCACTATTAATAAGAGCCGAATCTAATATATGTAATGGCTTTTCTTCTACCTTGTTCACTTCGGGATTGTCTGTGCGACCTAAAATATAGTCTACAGAACAATTTAAATAGTCAGCTAGTGTTATAAGTTTTATCGCTGTAGGCATACTACGCCCTTTCTTCCAATCACTAATATTTCCGGTGGAAATACCAGTATCGTCAGAAAGTTTCTTAGATGTTAGATTTAATTCTTTCATTCGCAAAAATAAATTATTCAAATTTACCATAAGTGCCCCTCGTATTGTTGTATAATCTGACAAAATCTCGTAAATACGAGATTTACTCTTGCATATCTCGTATTTACGAGATATAATAATTACTGTAGTAAAGTTAAATATATTTTACCACGGTAAACATTTAAAAACAAGGAGGAAAACATATGAGTATCGGAGCAAACACACGCAGATTGCGTATTGACGCAGGACTTACTCAGGCTGCACTAGCTGCACAAATCGGTATTGGAACATCAATGCTTAGTCAAATTGAGCGAGGCACAAAGACACTAACATTACCATTGGCTGCAGAAGTAGCGCGAGTGTTGGATTGCAGTATATATGATCTACTTGATGAGGAGGTAAATAAATGCAAAACAGCATAAAATCAAAAATTGGAGAGATTAATCACGGATATACAATAGTAGCACAATATCTAAATAAGGTTGTGCTGGCAATATCATACAACCGGAATGTTTCCGAGCCAGCGGTTGTTTGGTCTCTTGACCGTGACGGCGATACTTATTATGGCAGTTATTTTTGTAATTTTGCTAGTGCTCAAAAGGAGTTTTTTGCGAGAGCCTGCGGAGGTATATAAATGATAATCATAAAAGTACTGCTTTACTATGTAGTAAATTACAAGTGGCAGATTTTGTTTTACACAGCCGGAGCTGCTGAGTTTATAACATTTACAGTAGCTGTTTTGAGCAATTGTCCAGGCGACTACAGTGTAATAATGTTTATGCTGTTGGGACTAGCAATAGTAGCAAGATTTAATATAAGTTGAGGAGATATCGCATGTTCGTTGTCTCAATGTTATAGACAGAGAATAATCGAAACCGCCACGACTAAACGCCGTGACGGTCTGCAGGAGGTGGTCTACCTGCACTGATGAGATAGACCTGTTGTAGCGTGAACCTGTTTATTTTAGGTTCTAACTAAACACAGCGTTATAAACCACGCTTAATTAGAATGTAGCTTTGATTACCGTTTCCGTTTGCAAAAAATGAAACTGATTGCAAATAAAAACCGCTACTAACTTTTACAATAGCAGAATTGCTATTAAAAGTATAAAACTTACGTTGTTTAATTTTGTATTTCATACGACCACCTCCTCCCATAAGAGGTAGGTTCACACTACAACATCATTATATCACTGTAACGATAAAAATCGAAACCGCCACGACTAAACGCCGTGACGGTCAGCAGGAAATTGCCTCCCTGCTCTGATGATGATAGGCAAAAAGGAAGTGTAAGAGAGAATGGTATATTTAACCACAAAAGAATTTGCAGATAACAAAAAATGCAGTTTTAAATATGTTCAAAAAGCAGTTAAAGACGGCAAAATAGCAGCTAAAAAAGAGTATGACAAATATAACGGCTACAAATATATGATACCTATCACGGAGCTGTCTGCAGAGCAGCAAGTTAAGTACTACAGGTCAAAAGACCTGCCGGTGCCGGCAGAGCTTACTCCCAAGAAGCAGTCGCAAACACTAAATAAGGATTTGGATTACGAGGAGCTGACAGCCGAACAGCGACAAGAAGTCGCTGACTGGCTTAACATATTGTCTGACTGGCAAGGGTTTGTACAGCATTATGACGGCTCGAAAACAACTGCAAATAAGGTATTTGTTGAGGCATACAAGGATAAATATAAATACAAAATATCGGTTGACATTTTGTACCGTAAGCAAAAAATATACAAAGCCGGCAATGTGGCTAACTTGGTTGACGGCAGAGGGCTTAAACGCAAAGGTAAAAGCTGTATCGACAAAAATCTTTGGCAGGCTTTTCTCTATTACTATCTTGACCAGGCAAAGCACCCACTAAAGGCTTGCTACGACTACACAAGACAATGGGCGGAACAAGAACACCCTGAGCTGTTACCTTTACCGTCATACACTACATTTTATCGCCATATTGACACTGATGTCCCTGCACCGGTTGCTACATACGCTCGTGACGGCGTCAAAGCATACAAAGATACATACGGTTTTTATATTCGCAGGGAATACGAGCAAATGGACAGCAATGACTATTGGATTGCTGACAACCACACATTTGACGTACAGGTTGGTACGGCAGGAACCAATAAGCCAAAGCGTATGTATCTGACAGCTTTTATGGACGCAAGGTCGGGGATATTTACAGGAGTTTATGTCACTGACAATCCCTCGTCACAAGCAACGCTATATGCATTGCGCAAAGGTATTATCAAATACGGCATACC
>CADANT010000066.1 GCA_902789345.1 uncultured Ruminococcus sp. | reverse complement strand
TTTAACGGATTCCGGAAAAATATGCTCTACTTTTTTTATTTTTTTATAATTTATTTTGTAGGCTCTTTTCCTTACCCCAACTTTTATTATAGAGCCACATTTTCTTAAAGTACCATTACAAGTGCCACCGTGGGGCAGTGGCTTGTTGAAGCGTTTAATCAATAATTAGTTTTAAACATCTGAACAAAAGGCAGTGCGGTAATGCAAGGTGCAATTATTAATATAGTAGTCAGAACAAGTGGTTTAATAAAGCCACGAAAATAATCACCCCAAAAGGAGTTTACCTTTGGGGTGATTATCAGTTAGTATGTTGTTTTTTGAGGAGTTGCATTTGAATATCTGTTTTTAACAGAGCATTTGTTGCTGTGTTTTACTCTACAGACTTTAAAGCGCCAAGCATATCAACATTTTTCAGCCTGCGGTTCATAATTAAACCTAGCACTATTGTTATAACTGTTATAACAATTACCGGAATTATAAATGCTTTTGCGCCAAGTGCCGGGTTAAACATAACATCGTCAGGAGGAACAATAGATATAATGTACAAATACAGTCCGTCACCTAAGGCAAAGCCTGTTAGTATACCAAGCAGAGTTAGAATAATTGTTTCTCGGTAGATATACATTGTTACCTCGTTGTTATAAAAGCCAAGCACCTTAATGGTGGAAAGCTCTCTTATTCTTTCTGAAACATTAATGTTTGTCAGGTTATACAGTATTACCACTGCAAGCAATATTGCAACAATAATAAGTATCTGCATAATTTTGTTCAGTGAATTAACTATGGTGTCAATCTGGTTCATTAGGGTTGTATTCTGTACAACGCCCTTTACGCCGTCCAGCTCTATAAAGCGGCTTGCCTGCTGTTGTGCATTGCTTGTAGAACGGTCTTTTAATGTTACTAGATTTGCATTTGAGCTGTAACCCTTGTTAAACGCCTGTTGATAGTAGGTGTTGTTGGTGAATATAAAGTGTCCCATATACATTTCGGTTACGGCTGAAACCTTTAGCTGTATGGTGTTGTTTTCGGAATCGGTAATTTCAAAGGTATCGCCAATGCCTACATTCAACAGCCTTGCCAATCTTTCGGATATTACACAGCCGTCGTCGGTAAGTTCCAGCTTTTTCTTTGAATTGCGGTCAACCAACGATATATATTGGTTAAGCTTTTCTGCCTCTTTAGGTACTATAAGCTTTATTTCCTGCTTATCCTGATTTTTTCCTGCTACCTTATTAACGGTTTCGTAGTGAATTGGTATTTCACTGTCAACGCTGTCATCGGCTAATAGCTTATCAACCTCACTTTGCTGTTGGTCGTTTAGTCCGTCGTTTTGAGCAACTATTAGGTCGTATTTCATAATCTCGCCAAACTGGAGGTCCTTAACTCCCGATATTGAGTGCTGTACGCTAAAGCCTGCGAAAATAAGTGTAACAGAGCCGCACACACCGAAAATTGTCATTAGCATACGCTTTTTGTAACGGAAGATGTTTCGTGCCGTAACCTTGTGTGTAAAGTTCATTCTGCTCCATATTGGCGTAATTCTTTCCAACAGTATTTTAGAGCCTGCCTCCGGCGGCTTTGGCATAAGCAGTGAGGACGGCTTTTCCTTTAGCTCCTTGTTGGCAACTATAAACGCCGGAACAACAGCGCACATAAACGCCAAAATTAAAGCTATTATAGAAATAACAGGGTAGAAGTGCAGTTCTATTTGCGGATAGGTAAAGCTGTGACCGTAGGCGTTGTACACTATTGTAGGTAACAGCGTGTGTCCCAGTGCAATTCCTATTACAGCGCCGGTGGTGCTGGCAATAAGTCCGTAAACCGTAAATTTCTTTATAATATCCTTGTTGCTGTAGCCAAGGGCCTTTAATGTACCTGAATTTATGCGTTCTTCGTCTACAAAGCGTGTCATAGTGGTAAGTGTAACAAGGGCCGCTACAAAATACAGGAATATTGGGAAAACACTTGCAAGGGAATCTACAATGTTAGATACACTGCTGTAAATGCGGTAGCCCTCAGAGCCGGGTACCTCTCGGCGTGTGTCAAGAGCATATACAGGTTGGTTTAGCTTGTTAAGTGTGTCCTGTGCCTGCGTTACCTTTTCCTGTGCGTCTGCTATTTCCTTGTCGGCGTCAGGCTTTTTGTCGGTGTATTTACTCCAACCGTCCTTAAGCTCCTTTTCACTTTTTGAAATTTTAGCGGACGCATCGTCAAGCTTCTTTTTAGCGTCAGTCAGCTTTTTGTCAACCTCTGCTTTTTTACTGTTATACTGTGCGGTACCGCTTTTGTATTCCTGCTTTGCATTTGCAAGCTTTGTTTCAGCCGCAGACAGCTGACTGCTTGCCGACTGTATTTCCTGCTGTTTTGCGGAATATTCTTTTTCGCCCTTGTCAAGCTCCGTTTTGGCTGATGCAAGCTGTTGGTCTGCACCCTTTGCCTGGGATGCGGCTTTGTTATAGGCACTCCACTTTTCATCTAGGTTTTTTTTAGCGTTTACAACGGCGCAAAGCTGTTCATACTGTGCTTGTGAATTGTTTATTTCTGTCTGCATACTGTCAAGCTGTGCATACATTGCGTCTGCCGATGTTTCGTCTAAACCGGCGGCTTGCAGTGCGGCTTGGTACTGTGTGTTTATTTGTTCATACGCCGCCATACCATTTGCGGCATCACGCTGAGTTTTTAATTCTGCCAGCTGTAACAGGCTGTTGTACTGTTGGTTTGCGGAATTAATCTGTTCCTGCATATTTGGCAGCTGCTTTTCAATTTCGCTTATAGACATCCCGGTCATACTTTCCGCCTGGGCAATTTTGCTGTCAAGCTCTGCCTGTGCCGAGTCAAGCTGTGCCTTGGTTTGCTTTAGCCGATTAAGCTGTGAAAGCTTTTGGTTGTACTCTGCCCATTTTGAGTCCAGAGTATTCCGTGCATTCTGCAGTGTTGCCTGTGCAGAAGAAAGCTCCTGCTTCTTTTTCTTTAGCTCCGCTTCGCTGTCGGATATTGTTTTTTGTGCAGTGTCAAGCTTGCTTTTTGCCTCTTTCAGCTGCTTTTCAGCGCTTGACTTTTGCTCTTTATATTGGTTTTGAGCTTCGGAATATTTTTTCCGCGCGTTGTAAAATGAAGTTGAACATTTTAAAAAAAATGAGGTCCATAGCGGACCACTGTGTTAGAATTAAGTTACCACACAAAATACACACAGGAAG
>CADANT010000065.1 GCA_902789345.1 uncultured Ruminococcus sp. | reverse complement strand
CACATCAAAACCAAAAACAAGTGGCAACCTAGTCCATCGCCACTTGTTTAAATCAATTTCCTTTTTACGGTTTTACCCCAACTATTGACACAGAGCCAAACTTTATAACTTCCTAACATTGTCTTTATCATACTAAAACATGTGCAAACTAAAAGCGGTTTGGAGCAGAGTGCATAAGCACTGTGTTTTCCAAGCCGCTGTTTTTATACTTTTAAATTTTTATATTTTTAATAATTAAGCCTATCCAGTATTCCCGTAATATATGCTGTTACCACGCCGTAGCCTGTCATAGGCACTTTGCTGTTTTTAGCAGTTAATACACGGTTAAGAACATAGTTCTTGTCAAACATACAGGCGTCACAATGAATAATTAAATCGTACCCTGTTAAATCCTCCGGAAAATCATCGCCATTTACAACGGTAACAGAAAGCTCCTTGCCGTATTTTTCGTGCAGCAGCTCTGATATTCTTTTTACGCTTATGTCCTCCTCTACAGGTACATGGTTACACGCCTCTGCAATTAAAATTTTTGAGGTTGGTTTAAGCTTTTCAAGCACCTTTACAGAATCAACAAAATACTTTATGTCACCTCTGTGTTGTGCAAAAAGCACATCAAAAGATGTAAGCAGACTTTGCTGCGGCTTACAGTTATATACTAAATTAAGGTCTTTCGAGTCTGATATTATAAGCCTTGGCGGCAAGGATAAACTGCTTAGGGTTTGCTTTAGCTTGTCGGCGGTACAGTCTACCGTTATGCATTTTTTATCCAACAAATCCCTTATAGTCTGCACCTGCTGAACACACAGCTTTCCTTTTGGTGCATTAATATCTTCAGGCAGCACCAAAAGCACCACATCGCCCTCTGACACAAGCTCTCCTGTTATAGAATCGGTGTTTTTCCTTTCCGGCACTTTTGAAATAAGCTCGTCTTTTAATCGGTCAATGCCTGCATTGCTGTTTGCACTTACTATAATAGGTGCTTCGCCGCACAGCTCTGTAATCTGTCCTATAAACTCCTTGCTTGGTGTGTTAAGGTCTGCCTTGTTTATTACCGCAATAGTAGGTATCTTGTGCTTTATAAGCTCCTTTGCACACAGGGTGTCATCATCTGACAGCTCCCCCGAAAAAACAAGCAATGCAACATCAACTCTTTTTAATATATCGTGAGTTTGCAAAAAGCCCTCTTCCCCTGTTTTAAAGCCTGAAGTATCTATAAATACACAGTCTCCTATTCCATCTATTTCCATAGACTTAAATTCAGAGGTGCTTTCGGTATCGTCAACACCGGAGCTTTCTGATATTGCTTGATTAGTTAAAGCCATAACAAGGGTAGACTTGCCTACACCGCTTTTGCCAAAAACACCAATATGAATACTGCCATTGTAACTCATTACAGTAACCTCCACCAAACTCATACTCTATTAAACTAAACAGAACATAGGCATTGTTCTTTTGCCGCCGTAATTAAGATAATATGTAAACACAGCGCAAGCTGATTAACAGTCTGCCGGTTCTCCCCTAAATTCATAAAACACCATATTTTATATACAGCAACTGACTTAACCGCATAATAGTCGTTTCTGCCGCTGAATACTCAATTTGATTATACAGCACCTGAATTTTTCTTGCAACGGTAAGGAAAAATTTTGTATTAAGACACAAAAAAGTTTACTTTATTTCTCAACTATTGCAATATCTTCTTTGCTGTTTGAAAAGGTTTTCTGCAAATTCATTTTGTTTTCTGCTGCCGCCGTTATTATCGAAAGGGTTTCGCTGTTAATTACTTCACCCGGGGTAATAATAGGTATTCCAGGTGGATACAGCCATATATATTCTGCACATACAGAGTCCTTGCTAAACTGCTTATCAATAACTTTTTTAGGGCTTTCAAGAGCCTGTGCTATACTCATATTTCTTTTTGGCAGTGCTGTAATAGTTGTGCACAGCGGACTTCTGTTTACAGACAGTAAAGTTTTGTCAATACTCAGCAAGGCATCAGCCAGTATGTTTAAATTCTCTTGACTGTCTGCCATAGAGGTCATTGCTATTGCATAATCTCCGCCACACATTTCAAGCTCAATTTTATATTTATCTCTAAGCAATGCAAACAGCCTACCACCTGTAATATTAGTTTGTGTCGCAGATATTACAAGCTTACTTTTGTCAAAGCCAAATATACTTTCACTGTTCTCTGTATAATTTAAAATTTCTAAGTACCTTAGCCGCTGGATCTGCTCTTTAAAGCTTTCAAGATTACTATTCCAGTTTAAAAAAAGCCGTTGGTTTTGAACAAACTCAATGCAACTGTCAATAGATGACATAAGCAAATAAGATGGACTGCTTGTTTGGAAAACAGACAGCTGCCGCTGTACAGACTGTGGCGACACAAGCTTTGAATTAAGGTGCAAAACAGCTGTTTGTGTTAGGCTGGGCAATGTTTTATGCAAGCTCTGCACCACTATATCTGCCCCTGCCTTTACTGCTCCGCCGGTAAAGTACGGAGAAAGGTCTAAATGTGCTCCGTGTGCCTCGTCTACCAACACAGGTACGCCAAAGCTATGCGCCACCTTTGCAATATTCGCTACATCACTTATAATTCCCTCGTATGTAGGGCTGGTTATAATAACAGCCTTTATATCACTATGCACTTTAAGGGCTTCTTCTACCTGACTTGGCTGTACACATGAATAGCTCGGTATTTTCTTTAGCATTTGTGGCAGTATATACACAGGGTTAAGTCCGCACAACTCTATGGCATTGTACACACTTTTGTGACAGTTTCTTGCAACAAGCACTGTGTCGCCTGTTTTAGTACAACTGCGTATGCCTGCCAAAATGCCAACGGTACTGCCGTTTACTAAAAAGAAGCTGTGTTGACTGTGCCACAGCTTCTGCGCCTTTTGCTGACATTCTTTTAATATTCCCTCCGGCCGGTGCAAATCGTCCATACCGGTTATTTCTGTTAGGTCATACTTTGCACCAAGAATGTGCAAATATGGTGCCAACGCCTTTCTTTTGTGCCCGGGCATATGCATTGGCAATATATTTTTATCTGTATAGCTTTGTAGATATTTCAAAAGCGTCATAGCTTTCCTCCGTAATTAAAAATGTGCATAACTAAAATACGAACAGCATAATCAGCTGTTCGTACTAAAAAAGCTTAGTCGCTTTCGTCAATATATTCAACGGCCTGAGCCTGTGATTTTTTTATCATTTTTCCGCCTACGAAAACATATTCACCGTCAGACGCACTGTCGCCCTTAATAG
>CADANT010000064.1 GCA_902789345.1 uncultured Ruminococcus sp. | reverse complement strand
TTTTAACGGATTCCGGAAAAATATGCTCTACTTTTTTTATTTTTTTATAATTTATTTTGTAGGCTCTTTTCCTTACCCCAACTTTTATTATAGAGCCAACTTTTGTTATGTGATTTCACTCCGGTTTGAAATTCCTGTTTTATTTGCGGCATATGTTTAATATGCCTGTAAATATAACGGTTATAAATAGATTATCTTTAGGCAGATGCCTTTGCAAATAGGGAGAACTGTTTATATATTAACTCGGTAAAAATACCTGTAAGAGTTGTTTGCAATAAAAACTTATAATAAAAGGATTTGCAGGAAAGGCTATCGTAAAGAAAACGGCTGTAAAATAAAGACTCTCTCTCTATATATAGACAGCTAATGGAAACAGAACCACATAAATCTGACAAACTAAAAGAGCAAAACAGAACTTCATAGGTCTGACAAACTAAAAGAGCTAAAATAGCCGCCGCATAAGTCCGACAAGCTAAATTGACAATAAAAAAAGAGGAAAGCAAACGCTTTCCTCCAAAATAATCTATTAATTAGTTGTCCTTCTTAACAACCTCACGGCCATTGTAGAAGCCACAAGCACCGCAAACTCTGTGTGGTGTCTTATACTCGCCGCAGTTAGGGCAAGTTACAAGAGCAGGTGCTTCCATTTTCCAAACTGTTGATCTTCTCTTATTCTTTCTAGCGTGAGATGTTTTTCTCTTTGGTACTGCCATTTTTAGCCTCTCCTTTTATTTACAATTATTTTTTCGGGTATTTAACACCCATTTTATTCAATAAGCTGTTTCAACACCTCTAAGCGAGGGTCAATTTGTTTTGTGGTGCAATTACATGTTGTTTCATTTAGGTTAGCACCACACTTAGGGCAAAGCCCCTTGCAATTATCACTGCACAAGAACTTTGACGGAAGCTCCAGCAAAATATCAGCTGTCAAAAGCTCATCAAGGTCAATTGTGTGATCAGGAGTTTCGATATAATCGTCATTTTGGTCACCGCTTAGGGATGTAACTAAATAATGCTCAAAATCATAATGCATAGCTTTGGTTACGCCGGTTCCGCAACGATCGCAAGGCCTTTGGTAGTTAAAGCTAGTTGCCAGAGAAAGCTTAACTAACCCTGCTCGATTTTCTGCCGTAATATCCACCTTTACAGGTGAAACAAATGGATAAATACCATCCACCTTAACCTCTGCCATACTAAAGGAATAATCAGTATGCAAAACAGAGCCGTCGTTTAAAAAAATTGCTTTTAAATCCAGAATCAACTTGCACACCTCTCTTTAGTAAACAGTTGGGCAGTTTTCAAAACACTAGATAATATTATATAGATAGCGTTATAATTTGTCAAGTGATTTTTTATAACAATATTAAATTAGGCAACTTACTTATAGATGTTGACATAGCAGGCAAAAAGTTGTAAAATAACTATAGTTTTATACTGAACCTTGAAAGGAGAAATTACTCATGAAAAGAATAAAAACTCTTAAGACAAGAGATCTTGCAAAGAGCATTAGGAACGGCGGCTGCGGCGAGTGCCAGACATCATGTCAGTCAGCTTGTAAAACATCTTGCGGTGTAGCTAATCAGCCTTGCGAGAAGACAAGCAAGTAATTAAAAAGCTTTTTCAAAAGTGCCGTAAACCACTTGAGTGAGTTGCGGCATTTTATTTTGTAAAAAACATTTGGAACAACGAGGTAAAATAATGGTTCACCAATATAAATTAAACGGCTACAATATAATTATTGATGAAGGCAGCGGTTCGGTACACAGTGTAGACGAGGTAGCCTACGATATGATTGAAATGTATCGCCAAAATTCAAAAGAAGAAATTATTTCTGCACTGCTTAAAAAATATGCCCATCGTAATGATGTAACACAGCAGGAGCTTGAGGACTGCTACGACGATATTACTCAGCTTAAAGACGAGGGCAAGCTGTTTGCCGACAGCTCCTATGCCCAAAAGGCCATAGATTTTAAATCAAGAAGCAATGTTATAAAGGCGCTGTGTTTGCATGTGGCGCACACTTGTAACCTGAACTGCAGCTATTGCTTTGCAAGCCAGGGTAAATATCAGGGTAATAGGGCGCTTATGTCCTTTGAGGTAGGCAAGCAGGCTCTGGATTTTCTTGTTGCCAATTCCGGTACACGCCGAAATCTGGAGGTTGACTTTTTCGGCGGCGAGCCTCTTATGAACTGGGATGTTGTTAAACAGCTTGTGGCATATGCAAGAAGCATTGAAAAGGAGCACAACAAGAATTTTAGATTTACGCTGACCACCAACGGTATGCTTATTGACGATGATGTTATAGATTTTGCCAATAAGGAAATGCACAATGTTGTACTAAGCCTTGATGGCAGAAAAGAAGTGCACGACCACCTGCGTGTGGACTACAAGGGCAGAGGCAGCTATGATGTTATAGTGCCGAAATTTCAGCATTTTGTTGAAAAGCGTGGCAACCGTGGCTACTATATGAGAGGTACATATACCCATAATAATGTGGACTTTACCAACGATATATTCCATATGACCGACCTTGGTTTTACCGAGCTTAGTATGGAGCCTGTAGTCTGTTCACCGGACGACCCGTATGCTCTTACAAAAGAGGATTTGCCTAAGATTTTTGAGCAGTACGAAATACTGGCAAAGGAAATGCTAAAGCGTGAAAAAGAGGGCAGACCGTTTACTTTTTATCATTATATGATAGACCTTGAGCACGGACCATGCATTTATAAGCGTGTGTCAGGCTGCGGCAGCGGTACCGAATATATGGCAGTAACCCCATGGGGAGAGCTTTTCCCGTGCCACCAGTTTGTAGGTGACCCTAAATATAGTTTAGGCGATGTTTGGAACGGTGTAAAAAACACAGAAATCCAAGACAAATTCAGAAAGTGCAATGTCTTTGCCAGAAGAGAATGTGACGACTGCTGGGCAAGGCTATATTGCAGCGGCGGCTGTGCGGCAAACTCATACCACGCTACAGGTGATATAACCGGAATATATGAGTACGGCTGTGAACTGTTCAGAAAGAGAATAGAGTGCGCCATTATGTTAAAGGTTGCAGAAGAGGAAGAGGGATTGTCCGGTATGGATTACCAAAGCTGTGACGGTGCCTGTGACGAAAACTGCCACTAAAAACTCAGTTATTGATGATGTAATTACTGTAACGACCGACACTGCCTGACAGGCGGCGCCGGCCGTTATTTTCTGACCTAAAAGTCGAAAGAAGTCGAAATATAAAATATTTTTCAAAAAACTTAAGAAAAAGCGTTGACAAGGGGGCGGCGGTTTGATATAATAACAAAGCTGTCGCAAACGAGGGCAACACAAACGAACTGAATACGACAATTTGAAAAGTGCTTTACAGTTGAAGAAAAGATTGATTTCTTGATTCTTTGACGGTGAATGTAAAGATACGATCCAGAAAGTTGAAAAAAGTTTGAAAAAGGTGTTG
>CADANT010000063.1 GCA_902789345.1 uncultured Ruminococcus sp. | reverse complement strand
TTCTGGTCGCCTGCGGCTCCCTCCAGAAGAAAATCCGAAAGGTTCTCACCATCTAGCTGGTTCTAACACTAAAAATGCTCAATTTATTATTGCAATTGACCTTTATATTATTTCAACTCGTCAGCCGACCTTAACCCATATATAGTGCATGCATTTTGTCGTTTTTTGCGTTTGGCGGTATTGTATATAAATAGTTATATATTTACATAATAATTTATTTTGCGCAAAGTTAAATATTAATACTCCCGTGATACCAAACAGATTATAAAGCGGCAATAAAACAAACTTGTTGCTGTGGTTACATACTGTTATTTTTACATGCTGTTTGTTTCAAAACTGTAAATGAATTGTGGCTAAATTATACTTGATTTCCATATTTTTCAGAGCTATAATCAAGTCAAATAATCGTGTTATTAAATAAAAATTAAATAAATGCGAATTATATGATGTTGTAAAAATTTTAGCATTATGATTGAGAGGGATTAATATGAAAGCTAAAAGAATAATTTCGGCAATTATGTCGGCAATGATGTTAGCCACAGGCTTTACCATTTCGGCTGGTTCTGTTTCGGCTGTTGATGAGCAATCTATAGAGGTTGCGGCGACAGAGCAACAAACCGAAAGTGCAGTAACGGATGTCACTGAGCCTACACAAAAAAGTGTACAGGCAGTGCCGAATGTTACTGCTGATCAGGATGTTAAGTCACCTGTGGTGGGTACCGATAATCCGTCAAACGCAACCGAGGTTGAAACACAATCTCCAACCGAACCGGCTACACAAGCTCCTACGCAGCCGTCTGTTAAGGTGCCTGCCGTAGAGAATTTTAAATATGGCAAGGTTACAACCAATTCCATAGAATTAAAATGGTCAGCAGTTCAAAATGTTTCGGGTTACGAAATTTATCGTATGGATAATAAAACAGGCGGTAAGTATGTAAAATACGCTGTAATTGACAACAGTTCAACAACAAGCTTTACAGACAGCAAACTTACCCCTGCAAGATGTTATTATTATCAGATAAAGGCCTTTATAAATACAAATGGTAAATACTATTACAGTAGCGCAAAAACAGTTAAGCTGGGCACCTGTCCCAATACTTTAACAGGTCTAAGCGTAAAGTCACAGTCAACCAACGCTATATCAATATCTTGGAACAAGGTTAACGGCGCCTCCGGCTATGTAATTTACAGAATGGATTATAAAACAAACGGTAAATATAAAGCAATAGCAACAGTAGACGGCAAGGTTTCGGCTATTAACAATATTAAGCTGGAGTCCGGCAGACCATACTACTACAGAGTGCGTGCCTATAAGGATGTTTACGGAACTAAATTTTATGGCGGATACCCAACATTAAAAACAGCAACTCTGCCTGACAGTGTTACTAACCTTAAGGTAAAGTCACAGTCTACTAACAATATAGTTATACAGTGGAATAAGGTGCCAAGAGCAACAGGCTATGTTATTTATAGAATGGATGCCTCTACAAACGGCAAATATAAAAAATATGCAGTTGTAAACAGCAGTTCAACAAGCTACAATAATAAAAATCTTACAGCAGGCAGATGTTACTACTACCGTGTAAGGGCGTATAGATTTGTTGACGGTAAGTATTACTACGGCGGTTATCCAACTTTGAAAACAGGTACAAAAACTGTTGTTCCAAACTTTACATTATCCTCAAGCAATGGTAAGATAACGGCTTCTTGGTCAAGAATTAGCGGTGCAGAGGGATATTCATTCTACTTAGCGGAGTCTAAGGGCGGCCATTATTATCTGCAGGGACATACAACAGGAACAAGCTATACTTCAAAAGCATTAACAAGGGGTAAAACCTATTATGTAAGAGTATGTGCCTACAATTTAGTTGACAATAAAAAGATTTACAGCGGTTACCAAACTAAATCCATTGCCTGTGCAGACAAAAAGCTTGTGCACGGTTACGATGTAGGCGATACATACATTGAGATTAGTATTGACAAGCAGCATATGTGGTACTACAAAAACGGTAAATGTTTGGTATCTACCGATGTAGTTACAGGTATGAAGAATTCACACGACACCACAAAGGGTTTGTTCTACATTTGGGAAAGAAAATCCCCGGCAAGGTTGGTTGGTGAAACATGGGATACTATGGTAAATTATTGGCTTGCAGTAACCTATGACGGCATAGGAATACACGACTCTACTTGGCGTACCGGCGGTTATGGCGGCAATATTTACACCTATGACGGTTCACACGGTTGTATAAACACACCGTATGACCAGGTTAAGAAAATTTACGATAATTGCTCGGTTGGCACTCCGGTTGTAATATACTAATTACCGACGGTTTAACAAAATGAATAATTAAATAAAAGGGGACGGGTACACTAAATTGCTGTACCCGTCCTTTTAGTTGTAAACGAAAAAGATATTTAAAAGCCCTCTAACAATAGAACTATAAATTTTGTGTTATTTACTGTCTGCGTCTTTTTCACATTTAGAGAAAAATTCTTTTATCGCCATTATTAATAGAAGAATTCCAAAACCTCGTCTTAGCCATATATCATCAATACTGTTTGAAATATACGCTCCCAATAGGCTTGTGCATACACCGAATACTGCAAAGGGCAGAACAACCTTCCATTTTATCAGTCTTTCTCTGTGATACATTATTATAGATAAGATACCTATGGGGATAAAAAACAAAAGATTTATTCCCTGTGCTGTGCTTTGGGGCAAATCGGTACACATAGCTAAAAATATAACAAGTATTCCGCCGCCGCCCATTCCCATTGCCCCCAAAAGTCCTGCACCTACCGAGGCAAGTATAAGAAATACAATATTCATGCAAATACCATTCTAATTCCTGCCCACAGCATAACTAGGGCAAATACCTTTTTTATAAATTTTGGTTTTACCTTTTTTAAAATATAAATTCCCAGTAAAGCGCCTGCAATGCCACCGGGAATGTAGGGCAAAGCGCTTTGAATTGTTACCGAACCTTTTAATAAATAGCTTGTGGCGCTGAAAATGCTCATGGGAATAATAATAGCTATAGAGGTTGCGTGTGCTTCCTTTGTATCCATTTGTTTTTTTAAAACAGGCACTGCCACCATTCCGCCGCCGGCACCCAGCAGTCCGTTAAGAAATCCGGTTATTCCTCCAAAAATTCCATTTTTAATAAAACTCATAATACCCTCGCCGCCTTAATTACAATGGGATATTTATCAGTGTTTCCCAACGACAGTAATTTTTACTCTACATATATTGTTATTGTGCCCGCAGTATATAAAAATAATGCAGATTATGTGAATAAAATCAAAAAGCAAAGCACGGTTTTCCTCCGTGCTTTGCTTTGTTCTAGGGTATTATATATTCAGGCTCTGTGTCAATAGTTGGGGTAAAACCGTAAAAAGAAAATTGATTTAAACAAGTGGCAATGGACTAGGTTGCCACTTGTTTTTGATTTTGGTGTGA
>CADANT010000062.1 GCA_902789345.1 uncultured Ruminococcus sp. | reverse complement strand
AAATGTAAACTTTGCTTACAAAAAGGACAGCGACAACTATTGCCTAAAGAATATTAACCTTAACATAAAATCAGGCGAAACAATAGGTATTATCGGCGGAACAGGCTCGTCAAAATCAAGCCTGATACAGCTTATTTCAAGACTGTACGATGTTTCTACAGGCTCGGTTAAGGTTGGCGATGTAGATGTAAGAGATTATGATGTTAAGGTGCTGCGTGACGCCGTATCTGTAGTGCTTCAAAAGAATGTGCTGTTTTCCGGTACAATTAAGGAAAATCTGCGTTGGGGTGACGAAAACGCCACCGATGAACAGATTAAGCATGTTTGTAAGCTGGCACAGGCAGAGGAATTCATAGAAAGCTTCCCGGATAAGTATGACACATATATTGAGCAGGGGGGCGCCAATGTTTCCGGCGGTCAAAAGCAAAGACTTTGTATTGCAAGGGCATTGCTGAAAAAACCAAAGGTACTTATACTGGACGACTCAACAAGTGCGGTAGATACAAAAACAGACGCTCTTATCAGACAGGCGTTTGCAGAGGAAATTCCTGA
Organism: uncultured Ruminococcus sp.; assembly: GCA_902789345.1. GTDB lineage: Bacteria > Bacillota > Clostridia > Oscillospirales > Acutalibacteraceae > CAG-964. The sequence goes on along the minus strand of CADANT010000062.1, from coordinate 3,120 downwards.
TACTACAAAAATCATTATTGCACAGCGTGTAGCTTCAGTACAAAACGCAGACAAAATTATTGTTATGAACAACGGCTGTATAGACGCTGTAGGAACACACCAACAGCTGGTTGACAATAACAAGATTTACAGTGAAGTGTATTATTCTCAGAAGAATGGAGATGAAGATTAATGGCACAACAACAGGCTAAAATGCCCCAGGGTAAAATTCCAAAGGGAGTAAGGCTCCCTAACCAAAAACTTGAGGGTAAAACAGTAAAGCGATTGCTTAGCTATTTGTTAAAGCACAAGGTAACCATTATAGTGGTTGCTGTATGCATAATATTAAGCTCACTTACCAATGTTGCATCGTCAGTTTTCTTACAGCTGTTAATCGACGACTATATTACGCCGGCACTGGGCAGTACAAACCCTGTGCTGACAGGTATGGCTAAGCTTATAATTACTATGATCGGCATTTTCCTAGTAGGTATTGTCAGCTCGTATTTATATATGAGATTAATGGGCGTTATGAGCCAAAAGATTCTAAAGGAAATTCGTGACGAAATGTTTGAAAAAATGCAGAAGCTGCCTATTAAATATTTTGACACCCATTCCCACGGCGACATTATGTCCCACTATACAAACGATGCCGATACTTTAAGACAGATGCTTTCACAAAGCTTGCCGCAAATGTTTTCGTCAATTATAACCTTGGCGGCTATCATTATAACAATGATTATTACCAGCTGGCAGCTGACATTGGTTGTAGCAGTGTTCTTAGCTTTAATGCTGATTGCCGTTAAAAAGGTTACCGGTAAAAGCGGTAAGTATTTTATGGCACAGCAGGAATCCCTTGGTAATGTAAACGGCTACATTGAGGAGCTTATTAACGGTCAAAAGGTTGTTAAAGTATTTAACCACGAAGAAAAAGCAAAGGAAGAGTTTGACAAGAAAAACGAGGAGCTGGCGCAAAATGCCTTTAAAGCTAATGCCTTTGCAAGCTCGCTAATGCCTATGATGGGCAACATAGGCTATATGCTGTATGTTGTTCTTGCTATAGTGGGCGGTGTGGTAGCTGTTGGTACAGGCGCTATTACACTGGGTGCCATTGCTTCATTCCTAAACCTTAGCCGAAGCTTTATGCAACCTATTTCTCAGGTTTCACAGCAAATGAATATGGTTATTATGGCTATGGCAGGTGCTAACCGTATATTCACACTAATGGACGAGGAGCCGGAGGTAAACGACGGCTATGTAACACTTGTTCGTGCAAAAATTGACGGTGACAAAATTACAGAGTGCAAGGAGCGCACCGGTACTTGGGCGTGGAAGCACCCTCACGGTGACGGAACAGTAACCTACACCCCAATGAAGGGCGAGGTTGTAATGCACGATGTAGACTTTAGCTATGTGCCTGACAAACCGGTTTTACACGATATTGATTTGTACGCTAAGCCGGGACAGAAAATTGCCTTTGTAGGTTCAACAGGCGCAGGTAAAACAACTATTACAAACCTGATTAACCGTTTTTATGATATTGACGACGGTAAAATACGATATGACGGCATTAATATAAATAAAATTAATAAGGTAGACCTAAGACATTCTTTGGGCATTGTTTTACAGGATGTAAACCTGTTTACCGGAACAATTATGGAAAACATTCGTTACGGCAAGCTGGATGCAACAGACGAAGAAGTAATAGCTGCAGCAAAGCTTGCAAATGCAGACGGCTTTATACAAATGCTGCCTGACGGCTACAACACTATGATAACCGGTGACGGCGGAAGCCTTTCACAGGGACAAAAGCAGCTTATATCCATTGCCCGTGCGGCAGTTGCAAACCCACCTGTAATGATTCTTGACGAGGCTACATCGTCTATTGATACCAGAACAGAGTCTATTGTTCAGGCAGGTATGGACAGTCTGATGAAGGGCAGAACCGTATTTGTAATAGCCCACAGACTTTCAACCGTTAAAAACAGTGATGTTATAATGGTGCTTGAGCACGGCAGAATTATTGAGCGCGGCACACACCAACAGCTTTTGGAACAGCACGGAAAGTACTACCAGCTTTGCACTGGCGCTTTTGAGCTTGAATAAGGCTATACAAATTTATATTGCCTTTAGGTTTTATCTACTTGCCTAAAGGCTGTAGCTTAAAATATCCGAAAATACAAAACAGCGGCTTGCTTTTTACAGGTCGCTGTTTTTGTGCAGAAATATTTTTATAAAAAATGAGCGTATCTGAAAACTGAAAATAAATGATTTATCCGTAAGGAATGCTCATATATTTTTTGTTTTCAGATACGCCCCAATGTAATTAGTCTATTTCAACCATTACCTTAGTGTTGCTTCTGACAGCAGTTGATCTTGCAATTGTGCGAATTGCCTTTGCAATTCTGCCCTGCTTGCCGATTATTCTGCCCATATCGCTTTCAGCAACATGTAGGTGATACACGATTACACCGTTTTCGTTTGGCTCGTCAGTATCAACCTTTACGCTTTCAGGGTTTTCAACAAGACCCTGCGCAATAGTAATTAATAATTGCTCCATAGTTGAACTCCTTTTGTTACTAAGGATTAGTCAAGTACATTGTGCTTCTTGAAAAGCAGCTTAACTGTATCAGTCATTTGTGCACCGTTAGAAATCCACTTCTTAGCCTTTTCAGCGTCAACATTTACTTCCTCAGGATTAACCATTGGGTTGTAGTAACCGATTTCCTCGATAAAACGACCGTCTCTTGGGTATCTTGAGTCAGCAACAACTACACGGTAGAATGGAGATTTCTTTGCACCCATGCGTCTTAGTCTGATTTTTACCATTATCTTTCACCTCCGGAAAAATTAAACATATATCTTCACCAATTTCTTGGATGAATACTAAAATTACATTTTGCCAAATGGGTTTCCGCCCATAGCACCGCCTAAGCCCGGCAAGTTTTTAAAGCGGCGTTTTTTACCCTTTTTGCCGCCCATTTGCTTCATAACCTTTTGCATCTGCTCAAACTGCTTTAGCAAGCGGTTTACATCCTCTACCTTCATACCGCAGCCCGCGGCAATTCTCTTTTTTCGTGAAGGATTAATTACTGACGGCTTTTCTCTTTCTTCTTTTGTCATAGACAGTATAATTGCAGC
>CADANT010000061.1 GCA_902789345.1 uncultured Ruminococcus sp. | reverse complement strand
CACATCAAAACCAAAAACAAGTGGCAACCTAGTCCATCGCCACTTGTTTAAATCAATTTCCTTTTTACGGTTTTACCCCAACTATTGACACAGAGCCAATAATATAACAATATAACGCAAAAGGCAGAGCCGTCTTTAAAAAACGGTTCTGCCTTTTAATTTTGGAAAGTGAAAAAATTTATCTTTAAAAAATTTAAGTCTTGTTTAGTCTGTAAAAATTAAAAAGTAAAATTATCTCCTTTTTGCAAAACACTCTTTGCAATAAACAGGTCTGCCCTCGGTAGGCTGAAAAGGTACCTGTGTTTCACAGCCACACTCTGCACATACAGCAGAGAACATTTCTCTTGAAGGGCGGCTGTTGTTTTTGCGTGCGTCACGACATGGCTTGCACCTCTGTGGTTCGTTTACAAACCCTTTTTCAGCGTAAAATTCCTGCTCGCCGGCTGTAAAAACAAATTCCTTGCCACAGTCTTTGCAAACTAAAGTCTTGTCTTCGTACATAAGGATATACCTCTCTTAAAAAATAATATTTGTTCAGAAACGGACTTGCACCGCTACCTTTGCCTTAGCAACGCTCTGCTGAAATTAAGCTACCTGGAACACACTCGGCAATACTAAATTGAGTAATTTCTCAGCTTTTTACGAATCCTTTGAATTGCGTTGTCCACAGCTTTAACCTCAGTATGAAGTATGTCGGCAATCTGCTTGTAGCTTTTGCCGGAGGTATGGTACGAAAGAACAGTAAGCTCCATATTAGAAAGCTTGTTTTTTATGTTTTTTACAAAGGTAATGTAGCTTTCACGGTCAATAATACTTTGTTCGGGGGAAACACTGTTTTCCACCTGCACTAGCTCGTCACTGTCAAGATATACAAGCAGGTCTTTTGGTATGCTCTTTTTTGCACTTACCTTGCTTATGCCGGAAAAAATCCTGTTGTCTATGCACCTGTTTGCATATGTTTTAAAGGAGGCACCCTTGCTTTGGTCATAGGTTTGTACTGCGCCCCACAGCGCCATCAAACCGTCCTGCACAAGGTCTTCGGTTTCGGCTATTTCCTTAAACTTGTTTGCCTTAAAATAAATAACAGGCTCGTATATTTTCACCAGACTGTTAAACGCAGCTTCGTCGCCGCTTTGTGCTTGCAAAACAAGCTTGTTGGTATTTTCAACATCGTTAAGGCTGTTGCTTGTGCTGCTCAAAAACCGATTCACCCACCTGTTGACAGTAAAAAACATTGCCGTATAAAATTACTGCACGCTGTAATCTTATTCTCATAAATTGTATGCAAAATAAATTTTGCTAATACTATGCCAATAAAAATTACTTTAGCATAGCCTAATAATAACCTATGACAGCAAAATAGTCAATAAATTTGTTTAAAAAATTAAAAATATATTTTACGACAGTGCTAAATCTTGTGCTGTAGTGACAAAAAACTACAGCAATTTTTATAAAAACAGAAATATTGCATATAGCATAATACTGTGATAAGATAAATTCAGAAAAAGCAAATTGAAAAAATAAAGGTAATAGGGTGATTATATGGTTTGTTTCAGCAACAGTATGGGGATATTCGGTTTGGAAACCTTTAATGTAAGGGTAGAGGCTGATGTGGCAATGGGCTTTCCGGGCTTTGACATAGTAGGACTGCCGGACGCCTCTGTAAAGGAGTCCCGTGACAGAGTGCGCTCTGCTTTGCGCAACTGCGGCTTTGAAATTCCCGACGGAAAAATAACAATTAATCTTGCGCCGGCACACATACGCAAGGAAGGCTCTGTGTACGACCTGCCTATACTTATGGCTTTGCTGAAATACAGCGGACAACTTGTGGCGGATATAAGCAACAGTGTGTTTATAGGGGAGCTTTCACTTTCGGGCGATGTACGCAGTGTAAACGGTGTTTTGCCAATGACAATGAAAGCAAAGGAAGATGGCTTTCAAAATATATATGTACCCTACAACAATAAAAACGAGGCGGCAGTGGTAAAGGGCATAAATGTGTATCCTATAAAAAATCTTAATCAGCTTTTTGACCACCTGTGTGGCAGAAAGCCTATGGAAACAGCCACTGTTGATATTGAAGATGAAGAAAACGCTGTGCAAATTCCCGACTTTTCGCAGGTTAAAGGACAGTCGGAGGCAAAGCGTGCCATAGAAATTGCGGCGGCAGGTATGCACAACATTTTGCTTATAGGTACGCCCGGCTCGGGAAAAAGTATGCTTGCCAAGAGAATACCGTCCATTTTGCCGGATATGACCTTTGAGGAGTCTATAGAAACAACCAAAATACACTCTGTAGCCGGTATGCTGGGGGCTAACAAGGGGCTTATTACTACCAGACCTTTTAGAGCGCCGCACCACACGGTGTCGGCAGTAGGACTTTCGGGCGGCGGTACTGTGCCAAAGCCGGGGGAGGTTTCCCTTGCACACAATGGCGTTTTGTTTTTGGACGAACTGCCGGAGTTTTCAAGAGCAGCTATGGAGGTACTTAGACAGCCTATAGAAAACGGCGAAATAACTATATCAAGAGTAAGCGGCACATTGTCATACCCTTGTGATGTTATGCTGGTTGCGGCTATGAACCCTTGTCCATGCGGCTATTATGGGCACCCTACACGAAAGTGTATTTGCGGCCCAAAAGCCGTTACAAGGTATCTTTCAAAGGTTTCAGGACCACTGCTTGACAGAATAGAAATTCAAATAGAAGTGCCGCCGGTAGAATTTTCCGACCTAACCTCACAAATTCAGGAGGAATGCTCGGCAGATATAAAAAAGAGGGTCAACAAAGCAAGATATGTACAGCAGGAAAGGTACAAAGGTACAGGAGTAAAGTGCAATTCCGGTATAACTCCGGCAATGCTGAATAAATGCTGCCCAATGGATGACAAGGCACAGCAGCTTTTGGGCAAGGCCTTTGATAAAATGGGACTTTCTGCAAGAGCGTACGACAGAATCTTAAAGGTTGCACGCACCATTGCCGACCTTGACCAAAGCGAGGTAATAAAAAGCGTACATATTGCCGAAGCCGTGCAATACAGAAGCCTTGACAGAAAATACTGGACGGCTAAAGAATAATAAACTTAAAATAACTGAAAAGCTGTTTTGTAATTAAAGCTATGTTCCTTACAGTATGGGTTTACTTTTACAACTGTTTAAAATAAAAATACATAGGACTATAGGTGTGCAGAAATGAAAAAGTTAAAAGTAACCACAATAGCAATAGCTAATGGCAGATTTGTCAGCAACCATCAGGGCTGACGGGGTTGAACTTTATATTACAGAAATATGACATAAAATGGATATACAAATCTGCCGATATAAGGTATAATAGATATGTTGAATTTAACAAATCGGAAGTTGAGGAGGTATATTTATGAATGGAGTAATCCTATATCAATCAAAATATGGTGCCGCAAAAAGATACGCTGACTGACTCTCAGAAGAGACTGGGTTTCAGTGTATAGAAACAAGAAAAGCCGATATCCACGAAATTGTTACATATGACACGATTATTTTAGGCGGAGGGATATATGCTTCCGGCATTGCCGGATTATCGTTTCTGAAAAAGAATATCAGTAAATTGATGGGTAAAAAGATTATTGTGTTTTGCTGTGGCGCATCTCCGTATGAAGAAAATGCGTTTGAGCAAATTAAGGAGCATAATTTGAAAGATAACTTGGCTGATATTCCGGCCTTTTATTGCCGTGGTGCGTGGAATATGGATAAAATGTCTTTTAAGGATAGAACATTATGCAATTTAATGAGAAAGGCGGTTGCAAAGAAAGATCCGGCTGATTACGAAATGTGGGAAAAAGCATTGATGGCAGCTGGGGATAATAAATGCGACTGGACTGACAAAAAATACATTGAACCAATCATTGAATGCATTAAGCGATAAATTCCAGTTTGTCGAACTGACGAGATACAGAAAACTATATAAGAATAATCAACAGGCAGGTGGTCTTATAACGAGACTGCCTGCTGTCTTTTATGTCTGTAAACGCCACTCCCATAGGGTGTTCAAATGCTCCCACTTTTATATTGCAGAAATATGACATAAAATGGATATGCGAATCTGCCGATATAAGGTATAATAGATGTGTTGAGTTTAACAAATCGGAATTTGTACCAGGAGAAAAATGATGAAAAAATATAAAATATTCTTGATCGGTCAATTTCAATAATAAGTTGAGCATTTTTAGTGTTAGAACCAGCTAGATGGTGAGAACCTTTCGGATTTTCTTCTGGAGGGAGCCGCAGGCGACCAGAAGAGGAAAATCCGGCGGC
>CADANT010000060.1 GCA_902789345.1 uncultured Ruminococcus sp. | reverse complement strand
TGCTATTAAATAAACAACGGTTTAACCCAGAAATCTGCTGTTAAGCCGCATCAATTATCATAGAAGATCTGAATTTACAGAAAAATTTTCACACCGTCGCCCTGTGCAAATTGCACAGGGCTGTTAAAATCAAAATATAAATGCAAAGTAAAATTACTTAACCATGCTTGCAACTTCGTCAGCAAAGTTGTCTTCACGCTTCTCTAAGCCCTCGCCCTTTTCGTAACGAACGAAGTCTGTAATCTTAATAGAGCCACCTAGCTCCTTAGCAACATTGTTTGTGTACTGAGTAACTGAAAGGCTGCTGTCCTTAACGAATACCTGGTCAACCAAGCAATTCTCTTTGTAGAACTTGCCGATTTTACCCATAACGATCTTCTCTGCAATAGCCTCAGGCTTACCGCTGTTTACAACCTCTGCCTTCATAATGCTCTTCTCGTGCTCCAAAACTTCAGCAGGAACTGACTGCTCGTTTAGGTAGCCAGGGTTAATAGCTGCAATCTGCATAGCAATATCCTTAGCATATGTCTGGAAACCGTCTTTGTCAGCAACATCTGTGTCAAACTTAACGATAACACCGATTCTGCCGCCGGCGTGGATGTAAGATGTTACTGTACCCTCAAAGCGAGCAAAACGACGAATCTTAATATTCTCACCGATTGTAAGAACCTTTTCCTTTAGCAATGCGTCGATTGTTTCTGTTGAGCCTACAGCTGAACAAGCAAGCAAAGCATCAACATCAGCAGGATTATGCACCATAACTGTGTCAGCACATGTCTCAACAAAAGCCTGGAAATCAGCATTCTTAGCAACAAAGTCTGTTTCAGCGTTTACTTCGATTACAACACCCAAAGTATTGTCAGCGTTTGTCTTTGCGAAAGCAATACCCTCAGCAGCAATTCTGCCGCTCTTCTTAGCCTGCTTAGCAAGACCCTGCTCTCTTAGGTAGTCAACTGCTTTATCCATATCACCGTCTGCTTCTGTAAGAGCCTTCTTACAATCCATCATGCCACATCCGGTTTTTTCTCTTAATGCTTTTACATCTTTAGCTGTAAATGCCATTTAAAATCATTCCTTTCGTATAGTTATATCTACAGAAATTACAGGGCAGTAAATTCTACCCTGTAATAATTTTTATATCCGGTTCTGAAATTATTCAGCTGCTTCCTCTACAGCCTCTTCTTCTGTCTCAACTGCTTCTTCCGCAGCTGCAGCTGCGCCCATTTTACCTTCGTTACCCTCGATAATAGCGTTTGCGATAGTACCTGCAATTAACTTAACGGCACGAATAGCGTCATCGTTACCAGGAATAACATAGTCAATTTCGTCTGGGTCACAGTTTGTATCTACAATAGCAACTATCGGAATACCTAGCTTCTTAGCCTCTGCTACTGCAATTCTTTCCTTGCGTGGGTCAACAATGAACAATGCGCCAGGCATTTCCTTCATTTCCTTAATGCCGCCCATAAACTTCTCTAGCTTTTCAATTTCAAGGTTTAGCTTAATAACTTCCTTCTTTGGTAGAAGATCAAAAGTACCGTCCTCTTCCATTGCACGAAGCTGCTTTAGTCTGTTGATTCTTCTCTGAATTGTTGTGAAGTTAGTCATCATACCGCCTAACCATCTAGCGTTTACATAGAAAGCGCCGGCTCTTTCAGCCTCTTCCTTTACAGAATCCTGAGCCTGCTTCTTTGTACCTACGAAAAGAACGCTCTTGCCTTCCATTGAAAGGTCACGAACAAAAGCATATGCTTCTTCCAGCTTCTTAACTGTCTTCTGCAGGTCGATAATATAGATACCGTTACGCTCTGTGAAGATGTATTCAGCCATCTTAGGGTTCCATCTTCTTGTCTGGTGACCAAAGTGTACACCTGCTTCTAAAAGTTGTTTCATTGATACTACTGCCATTTTAAAAAATCCTCCTTAGGTTATAATCCTCCGCTGTACTCAACATAATATTTGCCAACTGTTAATGGCTAACAGCACCTGCAAAAAAGTACCAGCGTGCGTAATGCCTAAATATTTTAACACAGACAGAAGATATTTTCAAGGGTTTTGCAAATTTTTTCTGAAATTAAGGCATATTTATTATATTAGACAACTAATTTGTATTTGAAAATAAAAACTGTCCTGTTATTTAGTTAATTTTAAAAATATTATGCATTGTTTTTAAAATACATATACACCTGACATTTTATCATACCGTTGTACAATTTTCTGCGTTTGTCCGCCTTGCGTCCGAAAATCGTTTCAAACTCTTCGTCCGGACTGATAATAGTATAGCTATAACCGCTTTTTTGTACAAACCTTTCCCCCATAGTCTTGTAAAGCTGCTGTGCCTGTTCAATATCCAATAGCCTTTCACCGTATGGCGGGTTTGTAATAATGCTGCAGCGTTCAAAGTCCATGGCGAAATCTTTAATATCTCTCTTTGCAAAATGCAGCTTTTTGCCTACTCCTGCCTTTACGGCATTTGCCGCGGAAAGCTCCAAGGCGTTTTGGTCAATATCATAGCCGTAGCCCTCAAACAAAGCGTCCTGTTTTTCTTCGGAAATTGCCCTTTCAATTTCTTGCCGCCATATGTCACTGCTGATACAGCCCCAGTGCTTTGAAGTAAAATCACGATTCTTTCCCGGCGCTATATTCATTGCTTTTAGTGCCGCTTCAATTAAAATTGTACCGGAGCCGCAAAACGGGTCTGCAACAATGTGGTTGCTGTGTATGTGAGATAAATCAGCCATTACAGCAGCCAATGTTTCTTTTATTGGTGCTTCTGTAGACACGGCACGGTAGCCACGCTTGTGTAGACCACTGCCGGAGGTGTCTATCATAATGCTTACTTTATTTTTCATAATTAAAAACTGTACCTGGTAAAGCTCGCCTGTTTCTTCAAGCCACTGCACTTTGTATTTGCTTTTTAGTCTTTCAACTATTGCTTTTTTTATTATTTTTTGGCAGGATGGCACACTGCTAAGCTGTGAATTTAGGCTTCTGCCTTTAACAGGAAATTTGTCTGTTTTCCCTATCCATTGCTCCCAAGGCAATGCCTTTACACCTTGAAACAGTTCTTCAAAGGTTTTTGCAGTAAACTTACCCATTTCTATCAGGATTCTTTCACTGTATCTTGAGCAGATATTTGTTCTTGCCAAAATATTATAGTCACCGCTGAAATTAACTCTGCCGTTTTCCGGAGAAACATTTTCAGCTCCCAGCCTTTTAAGCTCCTGTGCTACTATACCCTCTACCCCTAGCAGACAAGGTGCTGTAAAGTTTATATTCATTGTTATTTTCCTTTCAAAAAGGCGGCTAACAGCATAAGCCGCTAACCGCCACAAACTGTAGATATAGTATACCACAGCTTTAAATTCTATTCAATATTAATTAATACTCTTCCTCATCGCCCGGAACCAACAAGCCGTATCTGCCGTCTTTTCTCTTGTATACAAGTGAAATATCGTCTGTGTCTGCATCCTGGAACATATAGAACTGGTGATTTAGCAGGTTCATTTGAAGAACTGCTTCTTCTACAGACATTGGCTTAACGGGAATTGTTTTTGTTCTGGCAATTTCAAAGGTCGATTCCTCGTCCTCTTCGTAATCGTCATATGTGAAATGATAATTTTCAACAAAGCTGTCAATAGCGGCTGCTGATTTATTTCTCTTTTCAAGTCTTGTTTTGTTTTTACGAATTAATCCGCCTAAAATATCAACAACCTTGTCCAAAGCGTCGTTCATTTCAGAACAGGTATTCTCCGCACGGTACAGCATACCGTTATCTCTAATAGTAAGCTCGACAGTCTGATTATTCTTTTGCAGTGTAACGGTTACATTAGCCTCTGCCTTATCGCTAAAAATTCTCTCGAATTTACTTAGTTTCTTTTCTACTCGCTCTTTAAAATTATCCTTTAGATTTACATTTTTTCCAATATAAGTAATCTTCATAAAACTACCTCCTAGGTATATTCTCTAACAAAAGCTTTTTACTTCCTTTTGTTGTAAAACATTATAACACATATTTTGTAAAAAATAAATACAATTCGTAAATTTTTTGTTAGTAATTTTTATAAAGTGCTTATTTATATTCAAAAAAACAGATACACCGTAACTAGCTACAATGTATCTGTAAAAACATTTATAATTTACTTAGTCTGTTTCCGAGCGGATTTCGTTAATAAGCTTGTCAATATCCGCAATGCTTTGCTCAAGCTTGTTGTCCTCCTCGGATACATCGGTTGATTTGCCGTTGAAGTATTCCTGAGAAAGTGGGTTATACTTGTCCGGATTTTTATCTTCCTTTTCCATGGAATCAATAACCTCATCCACACCGTCAAGCTCGTTGTTTACACTTTCATCAACATCTGTAATGTCAACATGATTAATTG
>CADANT010000059.1 GCA_902789345.1 uncultured Ruminococcus sp. | reverse complement strand
AGGTTGATAGGCTGCGTGTGTAAGTGTCGTGAGGCATTGAGCTTGGCAGTACTAATAGGTCGGAAGCTTGACCATAGATCAATTGGTTTGGCTTTAAATGCTCAAATCATCTGTGATTCTTTATTCAGTTTTCAGGGTGCAAAAGAGCACTGCATAAAGGATATGCACCATTAGCTCAGTTGGTAGAGCACCTGACTCTTAATCAGGGTGTCCCGGGTTCGAGTCCCTGATGGTGCACCAAAACCGAGGCAATGGAGCATAAAAACCTTTGACCTCGAGTAAATGGCTCGTTGGTCAAGCGGTTAAGACTCCGGCCTCTCACGCCGGCAACGGGGGTTCGATTCCCCCACGAGTCACCAGTGAGAGCACAAAGCAGTGTAAATTGCAAACTCAAGTGACGATAAAAAGTAGGAAATCGAACCCGAGAGGGCTTTGAGCGTGAAGAAAACATTTCAGTGAAATGTTTTTAGCGAAAAGTTGTGAGTGCGAAAGCACAAGCAGGCAAGGGTGAAACCCTTGGTCGATTCCCCCACGAGTCACCAGTGAGAGCTGAAAGCATTGCAAGGCTTCTAGAAACTCTGAAAAATAAATAGTTATTTACGCACGCAAGTGTGATAAATATATATGTAGGGAAACCTACAAAGCAAAGTTGGTGTTGATGACGCTGAGGGTACACCTGTTCCCATCCCGAACACAGAAGTTAAGCTCAGTAGTGCCGAAGATACTTGGCTGGTGACGGCCCGGGAAAATAGGAAAACGCCAACATTTGTGTATTTTATACCGCTGTTTGCATATACTAATATAGACAGCTAAATACAATATACCGATATTCCTCCATAGCTCAGTCGGTAGAGCGCATGACTGTTAATCATGATGTCACTGGTTCGAGCCCAGTTGGGGGAGCCACAAAGGCTGTAGAATTTATTTCTACAGCCTTTTTCGTGTGTGAATTTGTAGTTTAGAACACTGTATCCGGCACACTGTGGGGTATCCTAACAGGATTTGGTTCTATGTCGATAGTAGTTTTTTAAAAGCCGGAAAGTTGTTTAATAGGCAGTAATGCAAATGGCGTCTGTAAATGCTGAATATGGTATGGAAGCAGTGCAGGTTACGGACGGGTTTGCGTTATAAATCGGTGTAAGCTGCAGGCTGTTATTAGATTTATAAATAAGCAGTAGACTATTTTCTGGCTAAATGTTATAATTTTACAAAATATATCTGTTAATAAATGAAGTAAAATTTGTTGTGAAATTGTGTATTGCTTATGAAAATAAAAAACAAGGTAATTGAAAAGCTTGAAGAAAACAAAATAACAAATACTATTATTCACAATGACAGAAAACGAGTGTTTTACCTAACTACAGGCAGCTTAATTTTTGATTTCTGTTATGCACTGTATAATGGTGCATTGGGACTTATATATGGCTCACAGTGGTTTGCGGCAATGTTTATTTACTATACAATTTTGTTTGTAATGCGGTTTGTTTCGGTGTCCGGTGAGTATAAAAACAATGTGAAAGATGAGAAAATTCCTGAAATGCGTATAATGCGTGTAGTGGGAATAATGCTTATTTTCCTTAGTTTTTTGTTGGTGTTTATAGTTTATTACTATCTGAATTACGACGCTGTTAGACGGAGCTATAAAATAGCTATGATAGCTATTGCGGTTTATACTGTTTACAAGGTTGTACTGTCTGTTGCCAATGCTCTTAAAGCGATTAAGAAAAATTCCCCGCTTTTATCGGCAATAAGAAATATCTCCTGCGCAGACGCCGCTGTTTCTCTTTTGTCCTTACAGCGCTCTGCGCTGGCTATGTTTTATGGATTTACAAAGGATGCTGTTAATATGTTAAATACCATTACAGGTGCCTGCGTGTGCATCTTTGTTTTTACGCTGGGTGCAGTAATGACATTTAGGAAAAAATATCATAATTATAAAGGCGATTAAAATGCATATCCCATTTAATTCCTTTCTTAAATTAGCAAAATACGAGAGTATTTATGTAAAGTTTAAAGGCAATGCTTCTACAGCTAGGTGTAAAAGCATTGCCTTTTTGCCTGCCCCTGAAACGATGCGAGGGCTTTCTGTTACAGTGTATGCAAAATAATTTTATATATACACATTGTTAGGAATTATCCTTGGTATTTAGAAAGGTTTCCGGGTTTATATAACGGCCGTCTTTCTTTAGCTCAACATGAATGTGATTTTTAAGATTTTGTTCGCACGGAACGCCGTTCGCACTGCCTATAGTTTCTCCTGCAGAAACCTGAGTGCCTGCTTTAATATCGTCAGTAGGTTTTACACCAAAGTAGTTGGCGGTAATGCCGTCGCTAAATTCCAGTTGAATTCCGTCGCCGTACAAATCTCCTGAAAATACCGAAGTAACCGTACCGTCTGCCATGGAGTAAACTTCGCTGTTTTTGTCTGTACTGTAGTCTGTGCCTGTGTGAACACGCCAGTCCTTAAGTGTTTCAAAATAAACCAGCTTGTCGGCTGAATACCCCTGTATAACTTCAGGATTATCCCCTACAGGGCTTACTTTGACTGCCTGCTGTGTAGCCGGCTCTGTTGGTTGTTCTGTTTCTTTTTCTGTAGGTTGGGTAGGGGAGTCTGTCGGCTGAGTGCTTTTAGTTACACCGTCTACCTTTGCCTCTGCCTGCTTGTTTTGTGGTTCACTGGCGGTTTGTGTAATGCTTGGATTTTTTGCTTTGTTCATATAATCAGCAACATCTGAATAGGTGTAAAAGCCTGCCACACCTATTGCGCATAAGCATAGCGCAAAAATTATATAAAAGCTCTTTGTATACTTTTTCTTTTTTGCCCTTACTTCTGCTTCGTCAGCATCACTGCCGTAGTTGTATTCCATATCTTTGTCTTTATCGTTCATTGTGCTGCCTCCGTTTTAATATTTTTTAAAGCTTTAAGCCAGTATTTGTGGCGGTTTTTAATTTTACTAACTAAAGCATAATAAAAATCTTTCACGGTTAGTATTGTCAGCAAAAGAATAAATATACAAAACAGCCCACACCTTTTATGGTATGGACTGCCTAAAATTTTTATATAAGCGCACTGTTAAAAATAAGCTATATAATCAGAATTTAATTTTGTTTTAAATTAATGCACCAAGCTGTTCTTCATCAAAGTAAAACAGCATTTGGTTTATAATATTTACATTGTATATGCCTTTTTCTAAGAAATATTTCAAGATAACATACTGTTTACTGCTGTTGTCTGCCGAGTAACGGCAATCTGTTAAAAATTTGTCGGCCTGCTGTACGGTCATTTCCAAGGCTGCAGCTAATGCCAGTACAGCCTCCTTTGTTGGTTGTTTGCCGCTGTTGTTTTTTAACCTTGCAAAGGCATTTTTCTCAATATTTGCTTTTCGGTACAGCTTGTTTTGTTTTACGGAGCTGTTTTTAATTGCTGATTTTAAGATTAAAGGAAAATCCACTGTTTCTGTTTTAGCTGCTTCGGCGTCTACTTTTTTTACTTCACTTTCTGTGGGAATACCTGCAAATGTTACTGCTTGTGTAAAAGTGTCAGTGTATGTGAAGCTGTTGGTACAGCAAAAGGCTTTCTGTTGAGTATAGTTCTTGTTAATGTAATTAGTTACATCTTCTATTAATTTACCGTCGGGCTGAAATGAAGCCTTATGGTGAACAACTATTGTAATGTTCATATCAAATTTATTTAGGTAATTTTGAGCGGCGTCTACAGCTAAACGCAGTGACATTTCCTTTGAAAAGCCTTTTTTGCCTGTTCCTATTAACGGTACGGCAACGCTCTCAAAACCCTTGTAGCCGGCTGTACCTATTGCGTTTTTGTAGCACAGCGCAAGGTACTCTTCTGCACGATTTTTAGAATCTGCAAATATAGGTGCAACAGAGTGTATAATGTATGGGCTGTTTAAACCGTGAGAATTGGTTGTAACACACTCACAGCCACCGCAAAAGCCAATGCGTTCACATTCCTTTGCCAGCTTTTTCGGTTCCTTTACTGCGTCATATACGGCAGTGCTCATACCGCCTGTAGGCTTTAGGCTTACATCGGCAGATATAATAATGCAGTCACAGCTTACTTTTGTTATGTCATTTTCTTCAAAAAATAATGGCATTTTGTTTTCCCACCTATCTAAAATTTATTTATGCTCCTGTACATATTTCAAAAATTCCGGCGTTTGTGACCAGTATTTAATACCCCAATTTTCAAAATTCCACTCTTCCATATACTTGTTACATTCGTAGTCTATGTAATAAAGCTTGTTGTTTTGTACTACAAAATTTGTAGGGAAGTAGTCAATGTTGGTGTCTGCCTTATACAGCAGACGGCACATAGCCTCTATTTGCTGAAAATGCTCAGCTGTAACACCGTTTTCAAGCACCAAATCGTATATGGTTTTACCGTCAATGTATTCCTTAATTATTATTTCATTTTCAATATCGACATCAAACATAACCGGCATTCTTATACCAATGGTTTTAAGCTTTTTGTAGTCGTTTATTTCTGCTTCAATTTTGTTGCCAAAGTTATAGTAGCTGCATGGCTCGTGGTGAATTTTTTTGGCAACTACCAAGGTATCATCACAGCTTGCTAGATACGAGTAGCCGCCCTTTCCTTTGCCCAAGAGCTTAATAATACTGTAGCTTTTACCGTTTACTGTTATAGTTTTACCGTCCACAGAAAAAACCTCCTGCTCTCATAAAGGTTTGCTGAATTTTCAAAAATAATATATGGGTCAATTGCAATAATAAGTTGAGCATTTTTCGTGTTAGAACCAGCTAGATGGTGAGAACCTTTCGGATTTTCTTCTGGAGGGAGCCGCAGGCGACC
>CADANT010000058.1 GCA_902789345.1 uncultured Ruminococcus sp. | reverse complement strand
TTTAACGGATTCCGGAAAAATATGCTCTACTTTTTTTATTTTTTTATAATTTATTTTGTAGGCTCTTTTCCTTACCCCAACTTTTATTATAGAGCCTATCAAATTTGTATGAATAACCAAAAAAACAACAAATTTTTTTGTAGTTATTTAACTATACTTTTTAAAAATATGATGTTATAATATAGCTGTAATAAAAAGTTAGCTAAGTTGCACAGTTAATTATATAAGAAAGGTGGATTTATATGACATACGACAAAATATTATCTGAACGCAAAGGCAAGACTATTTACAAGGTTGGCGATACCGTTGTTAAAGTATTCGACCCTGAGTATTTTCCAAAGTCGGATGTGCTTAATGAAGCACTAAACCAAGCCAGAGTTGAAGAAACCGGACTTAATATTCCAGATTTAAAGTCTGTATCACTAATTGATGGTAAATGGGCAATTACTATTGATTATGTTGAGGGCGATACTCTTCAAGAGCTTATGGATAAGAATCCTGACAAGATTGATGAATATCTAAACTTATTTGTTGATCTTCAGTTGGAAGTACATAGCAAAAGAGCTCCTTTACTTAATAAGCTAAAGGACAAAATGAATAGAAAAATTTCAAGTTTAAAAGAGGTTGACGCAACTACCCGTTATGAGCTGCATACCCGTTTGGAGGCAATGCCTAAGCATACAAAGGTTTGTCATGGTGACTTTAACCCTAGCAACATTATTATTGACAGCAAGGGTGAGGCACATATTCTTGACTGGTCACACGCAACACAGGGTAATGCTTCTGCCGACGCTGCAAGAACATATTTGTTGTTCTCTCTAAGACAGCCTGAATTGGCAGATAAGTATTTGAAGCTGTTCTGTACAAAGAGCAATACCGCTAAGCAATATGTTCAGCACTGGCTGCCTATAGTTGCTGCATCTCAAATGGTTAAGGGTGTAGAGGACGAGAAAGAGTTTCTTATGAAATGGGTAGATGTTGTTGAATACGAATAATCTTTTATCATCTTAACTACTACATAAACAAAAGGAGTCATAGCCTGTTAGCTGTGGCTCCGTTTGTGTATTATAACAAAAAAACGGCATATATAAGTAATGGAGGTATTTTATGAATATAAATAAATTTAAGTACGACGGAAAGAAAAAATTTAATATAAAAGAAAGCTCAACGGAATATTCCGGAAAGTATGCAAAAAAGCTTGCCGACTCGCCGCTGTTTGCAGAAAATGTCAACGAAATCAGAGAGCTTCAAGAAAAAATGTATGCACAAAAGCAAGAGGGCTTGGTTATTATTTTTCAAGCTACAGACGCAGCCGGTAAAGATGGTGTTATTCGCACGGTGTTCAGCATTTTAAGCCCACACGGGGTTCAGGAGTATTGTTTTAAAAATCCTTCTTCGGTTGAGCTTTCTCACGATTATATGTGGCGTGTGTGGTCTAAACTGCCGGCAAAGGGTGATATTGCCTTGTTTAACAGAAGCTATTACGAAGAGGTTTTAATAGGTAAGGTGCATCAGCTTTATAAAACACAGAAAAAGGCTGACCGTATCAGTAATAAAACAGTTATCAAAAACAGATACCAGCAAATTAATAATATCGAGAAATACCTGTATCAAAATTCTATTAGAGTTTTAAAGATATTTTTAAATGTTTCTAAAGACGAACAGGCTGAAAGATTCATTTTCAGAATAGACGAAAAGGATAAAAATTGGAAAGTTTCGCCTGCTGACATTGGTGAGCGTGAATATTGGGACGAGTACCAACAGGCGTTTGAAGATATGGTAAACAATACCTCTACTAAAATTGCCCCATGGTATGTAGTACCGGCAGACCATAAGTGGTACGCAAGATATGTAGTTTCTGAAATTGTGCGTGATACATTAAATGATATGAACCCTAAATACCCTAATGTTGACAAAAGTGCTATGGAATACGCCTTAAATGCCAGACAGGAGCTTTTTGACAGTATACAGGACCAAAGCAGAAAAGAAAAAATACTCAACAGAATGGAAAGAAAAACATTAAAAGAAAAAAGCAGTTTGAAAAATAATGATGAAGACAAAAGGGAAGCGGAAGTTGAAACTCAAACTGAAGATGAGTAAATTATAAAGTGACCTGCCGTTTTTTGTTAATATTTTAAAAACACTGTGTGATACAATGGAAATTGTTATCTGCATATGCTATAATAGCATAGCATAAATTGAGATTGATACGGAGGTCTTAAAAATGAATGTTTCGTTGCTTGGTTGTGGCAGATGGGGTTCTTTTATTGCATGGTATTTGGATAAGACGGGTCACAATGTATATACATGGGGATTGGAAAACGATGAGATTTTCCAAAACCTACAGCGTGAAAGAAAAAATGACTATGTTCAGTTTAGTGATAACATTGTAATTACTCCTGACCTTACCAAAGCTGTTAATCACGCAGAGGTTATGATTATTTCTATTAGTTCTCAAGCATTAAGCAGCTTTATGGAAAACCTTACTAAGGAGAACTTAGACGGCAAAACCATTGTGCTGTGTATGAAGGGAATAGAAGAAACAACCGGCAGAAGACTGTCAGAAATTGTTTCTGACTATGTAGATACAAGCAAAACGCCTGTTGCTGTATGGGTAGGTCCGGGACATCCCCAGGATTTTGTTCGTGGAATACCTAACTGTATGGTTATTGATTCGGATAATCAGGAGGTTAAGGAAAAACTGGTTCATTCTTTCTCCAGCGAGCTTATTCGTTTTTATTTCGGTCAGGATTTAATCGGCACAGAGGTAGGTGCGGCGGCGAAAAATGTTGTAGGAATTGCCGCAGGTATGCTTGACGGAATGGGCTACACATCATTAAAGGGTGCTTTAATGGCACGAGGCACAAGGGAAATTTCCAGACTTATTAAGGCAATGGGTGGTAACGAAATGTCTGCCTATGGTCTTTGCCACTTAGGCGACTATGAGGCAACCCTGTTTTCTAAGTTTAGTCATAACAGGCGCTTTGGTGAAATGCTTATTAACGGTGAAAAATTTGATAAGCTTGCGGAGGGTGTGTCTACAACAAGAGCGCTTGTTAAATTAAGCCAAAGATATAATGTTGACTTGCCTATAGTAAATGCTGTAAACCAAGTAATTACCTATAATAAAGACCCAAAAGAAACTCTTTCGTCACTGTTTTTACGCTCGATAAAGGACGAATTTTAAGAGCTTTGGTAATAAAAAATATTTTATAAAATAGACTTGACATTTAATGTAAAAAAGCGTATAAATGTTAGTAGAAAGCTGAATAGCATTAAAGGCTGCGATAAGGACACGGGTTCGTATAACCATTGTTTAGAGAACTGACGGTTGGTGAAAGTCAGTCATGGCGTATGTTGCCTATCCCCTTTAAGCCTGCCTCCGAAATTACAGTAAGAGAGTACGGGTTCTCCCGTTACAGAGAGTAGCATTGTTAGATGCAGTAGAGTGGTCTGTTTATACAGACAATTAAGGTGGTACCACGGAATTTCGTCTTTCGTCCTTTGTTTGGGCGAAAGACTTTTTATTTTGACATAAAAATTAGGAGATGTTATTATGCTAACATTAGACAGAATTTATCATGCGGCTTATGTACTTAAGGACGCTATCAGACCAACTGATATGATTAAGTGTTCGGCTGATGTTGTACCGGGTACTTCGGTGTATTTAAAAACCGAAAATCTACAGGTAACAGGTTCTTTTAAGGTTAGAGGCGCTTATTATAAAATTTCTCAGCTGACAGAGGAAGAAAGAGAAAAGGGTGTTATTGCATGTTCTGCCGGCAACCACGCACAGGGTGTTGCCAGAGCAGCTACAAAAAATGGCATTAAGTCATTAATTTGCATACCGGACGCCGCACCAATAAGCAAAATCGAGGCTACAAAAAGACTTGGCGCAGAGGTATGTCTTGTAAAGGGTACATATGACGATGCTTATGCAAAGGCTGTAGAGCTTCAAAAGCAAAGCGGCGCTACATTTATTCACCCGTTTGACGATGAACTTGTTATTGCAGGTCAGGGTACAATCGGACTGGAAATCATTGATAAAAAGCCAAATGTTGATGCTGTAGTGGTACCTGTAGGCGGCGGCGGACTTTTAGCCGGTGTAGCATTTGCTATTAAATCGCTGAATCCTAACATTAAGGTTTACGGTGTGCAGGCATCAGGCGCTCCGTCTATGGTTCAAAGTGTAAAGGACGGACAGATAGAAACATTAGACAGTGTTCATACATTCCAGGACGGTATAGCAGTAAAAACACCGGGCAATCTTACATACGAAATTGCCAGTAAATATGTTGACGGCTTTGTTACTGTAACAGACGACGAATGTGCAGCAGCTATACTGACACTTCTTGAGCGTCAAAAGCTTGTTACGGAGGGTGCAGGTGCGTGTGCTTTTGCAGCTGTATTGTTTAATAAAATTCCTGAAATTAAGGGTAAAAGAGTTTGCTGCCTGCTTTCAGGCGGTAATATTGATGTTACTATTTTGTCAAGAGTAATTAACCGTGGTTTGCAAATGAGCGGAAGACTTGCTGATTTGACTATAGAGCTTCTTGATAAGCCGGGTCAGCTACAGGGTGTATCTGAAATTATTTCTAATATGGGCGGTAATGTTGTATCCGTAAGCCACGACAGGGCAGAGCTGAATTCAGATATTAATGCTTGCTTCCTGCGTATATCTATGGAAACAAGAAACCAAGCCCATGTAGATGAAATTAAGGCTGAGCTTGTTAAAAACGGCTATAGATTAGTTTAAGAAATATTTAATTATAATTTTTGGAGGTTTTAAAAATGGCAGAGAAAATTTATACAAAAAATGCACCGGACGCAATCGGACCTTATTCACAGGCAGTAGTTTGTAACGGAATGGTTTTTACATCGGGACAAATTGCTATTAACCCTGCAACAGGCAATGTTGAAGCTGACAATATTGAAGGTCAAACAGAACAGGTTATGAAGAATTTAGGCGCTGTTTTAGAGGCAGCCGGCTCAAGCTATGACAAGGCTGTAAAAACAGTTTGCTTCTTAGCTGAAATGAGCGACTTCGGTAAATTTAACGAAATTTACGGTAAGTATTTTACAAGCAAGCCTGCCCGTTCCTGCGTAGCTGTAAAGGAACTGCCAAAGGGAGTATTGGTTGAGGTTGAGGTTATTGCCGAAGTTTAATTTTTGACATAATTAGATTATATAGTAAAGCAGAGGTACTCTGAAAATTTTAGAGTGTCTCTGTTTTTTATATTATTTTTATTAAATTTCCCTGTATTAAAAAACGACGGTGTGAAAATTTTTCTGTAAATTCAGATCTTCTATGATAATTGATGCGGCTTAACAGCAGATTTCTGGGTTAAACCGTTGTTTATTTAATAGCA
>CADANT010000057.1 GCA_902789345.1 uncultured Ruminococcus sp. | reverse complement strand
TATATGGACAGTGAAACATTTAATAAAATATTTGTATCAAAAACAAAGGCAACGGCAAATTAAAAGGAGCATACCGTACAAAACAGTATGCTCCGAAATATTGTCAAAAAAGCAATTATGATATATAATTATAACATAAATTAGGCTTGAACTCCCGGTGCCAGGGTGTCGCCGTTTTTCTCAAAGTTTTCAAGCGGTCTTATAAGTATAATAGGAGTAAGCTCCTTACCTTGTCCTGACGGGTTATCTCTTACAAACTTAATAAGCTCTTCAGCAGGTATAGACTCTCTAAGGTCGTCTGAACAGCCTAAAAGCTCTTGACCCAGGTCGTTAGCGTCAACTATTAAGCAGCTCATACCCAGCTTTTCCTTTAGTTCATTGCAAACACCGTTTGGGTTTTCCGGAATTTTAATACCAATGTCGCCGTATTCATCCCAAACCTTGTCATAAAAGCCGTCAAGTCCGCTTACCTCTGTACCTACTATTTCGTAGAAAACGCCCTTTTTACCAAACAGCTTTGTTACTGCACTTGCAAAGCTTGCCCACAATACCTTTGGCAGACCGGCTTCGTGAATTGCGTACTGCATTTTTATGGTTTCACCTACACCGTAGCCTGTGTCAGGGTGAGATGCAAACTTTGAAAGCAACTTAGCCCAGAAACCGATTTTAAGCTCTTCCCTCTTAATAACTCTGTTTTGACAAAGAGCAATAATCTTTTCGCTTGTAGAAACTATATCGCCCTCCTGGTAGAGAGGAGATACATATTTTTTAAATACCTCTACATAATCCTCGCCCTGTTTTACAAAGTGGGTTTTTATTGAGTGACGCATATATTTTTTACCGTTAACCTCAACGCCGGATTTCTTACCTTCGTTAGCGTAAAATTCCATTACTATACTCATTCCTTTTCACTTAGAAGTTTACTTCTATATTTATCAACCAATTCATTATAAAACAATTTGTATTATATTGCAATATTCATAAAATATAAATTTACAATTTGGAGCAGTTAAAAAATGACGAATAATAAACAATTAATTGAGCTTACCGGAGAAATCGAAGATATTATTTTTAGAAATGAAGCCAACGGCTACACTGTTATGGATATAATCAGCGGTGACGAAACAGTTACTACAGTAGGAACTGTAGCCTCTGTAAGTGTGGGCGAAGAGGTTAAGCTTATAGGAAGCTACAAAAAACACCCTACCTACGGTGAGCAGTTTGCCTTTGAGGCTTGTGAAAGAACTATCCCCTCTACCTCATCGGCTATATTAAAATATTTGTCTTCGGGTACTATTAAGGGTGTTGGCCCTACAACTGCCAAAAGACTTGTTGAGGCTTTTGGTGACAAGACGCTGGAGGTTATAGAAAATGAGCCTGAACGGCTGGCAAAAATTAAGGGTATAAGCAATGATAAGGCGCTTGCTATGAGCAAGGATCTACAAAAAATATTTGGTGTCAGAAAGGTAATGACACAGCTGGCACAGTACGGCATATCGTCACACCAAGCTATAAATGCCTGGAATATGTATGGAAATAAGGTTATAGAGCTAATAGAAGAAAATCCCTATATGCTGTGTAACCAGGGGCTTAATATTTCATTTGAAATTGCGGATAACATAGCTATTGAGCAAAACAGACAATTTGATGATAACTGCAGAGTGCGGGCAGGACTTTTGCATATTTTATATCATAATCAGAATAACGGCCATACCTGTTTGCCAATGAATAAGCTAATTGAGGCTTGCTGCAAATTTTTACAGGTAAGCACTGAAAAGGTAGAAGAAAATCTTAATAATATGCTAAGTGAGGGCGAGTTAATCCTTGATATTGTAGGTGAAAAAGAATTTATTTTTTTACCGGAGATGCATTCCTGTGAAAGCTACAGTGCAACCCGAATTGCCATGGCACTGCGATTCCCTGCCGAGCAGATAGATAATATTGACGATGAGATAAATTATGTTGAGCATGAAAACCACATTACATATGCACAGCTGCAGCGTACAGCAATAAAAATGGCGCTTACAAAAGGTATGCTTATATTAACCGGCGGACCGGGTACAGGAAAAACCACAACGCTTAACTGCATTATTAATATTTTAAAACGAAGCGGAAGTACAGTAGCCCTTGCAGCTCCAACAGGACGAGCTGCACAAAGAATGGCGCAGCTTACAGGCTGTGAGGCAAAAACAATTCACCGACTGTTGGAGGTTACATGGAACAAGCAGGATAAGCCTGTGTTTATGCGTAACGACAAAAATGTACTTGAATGTGACGCATTAATAATAGACGAGCTTTCTATGGTGGATTCACAGCTGTTTGAAAGCGTTATGAGAGCTTTGCCGCTGGGTTGTAGGTTGATTATGGTAGGCGACAGCGACCAGCTGCCAAGTGTAGGCGCAGGTAATATTTTATCTGACCTAATAGCCTGTGGCAAAATCCCTGTTGTTCAGCTGAATGAAATTTTCAGACAGTCTATGGAAAGCCTAATAGTTACAAATGCCCATAGAATAGTTAAGGGCGAACAGCCTGTAATTGACAGTACCACAGGTGACTTCTTCTTTATGAAACGCACAAGCCTTAGTTCGCTTACAACCACCATAGCTGAGCTTTTTACAACAAGACTTCCTAAAAGCTACGGCCTGTCACCACTGAATGATATTCAAATTTTATGTCCAGGAAGAAAAGGGCAAATAGGAACACGGGAATTAAACAATGTTTTACAGGCAAGTATAAACCCAAAAGAGAGCTTTAAGCGTGAAATAAATATAAACGGTACTATACTTCGTATGGGCGACAAGGTAATGCAAAACAAAAACAACTACGACATACCTTGGACAAAAGACAGCGGTGAAACCGGTGAGGGTGTGTTCAACGGGGATATTGGAATTTTGACAGCAGTGTCAGGCAACCCTGCCGTGCTTCAGGTAACATATGACGACAAGGTAGCTCTATATGACGCTGAAAGTGCCGCTGACTTAGAGCTGGCATATGCCGTAACTGTGCATAAAAGCCAGGGTAATGAATTTAACGCAGTTATAATTCCTCTTTATAATAACCCACCACAGTTAATTTACAGAAACCTGCTTTACACCGCGGTGACAAGAGCTAAAAAGCTGCTTATAATTGTAGGCAGCAGTAATACGCTGTACCGTATGGTTGAGAACAATAAGAAAACCCTTAGGTACTCTGCATTAAAGGATTTTATTATAAGAGAGGTAGAGTAACAAGGTGCGTATAAAAGTTTTACTGGACAGGCTTACAAGCTGTTTTTACCCCGGTAGGTGCCCATATTGCAACACAATAATTACGCCAAACAGCCTTTGTTGTGAAGAATGTGCCAAAAATATAACACAGGAGGACATTATTAACAAAGAAATTTACTGCAGTAATGTGTCACCCTTTCGGTTAGACGGTATGTACAAGAACGCCATATATTCAATGAAATTCAGCAACCGTCCCGGTTATGCAAAACAGCTTGCAATGCCTATGGTTGCTTCCGTAAAGAGAATTTACGGTGAGCAGTTAGAAAATATTGATTATGTTGCATATGTGCCTACAACCAAAAAGAGTTTACACAGCCGTGGTTATAATCAAGCCTATTTGTTGGCAAAATATGTTGCAATGCTGTTGGATATTCCCTGTAAAGACCTGCTCTTAAAGATTAAAGAGAATGATACCCAGCATTTGCTCACACGGAAAAAGAGAAAACACAATGTTGAAAATGTTTTTGGTTTTAACAACAGGTATAATATAAAAGATAAAAATGTACTTGTTATAGATGACATCTACACAACAGGCTCAACCTTAAACGAATGTGCAAGGGTGCTGTTAGAAAGCGGCGCAAGTAAAGTATTGTGTACAACATATGTAACCGCCGTAGCTAAAAATAGAATTGAAAATGATTTTTATATTTCTGAAGATTTCTCTCAAGATATAAACGAAAATTAACACCGACCATTTAAGAGTAACCTTAAACGGTCGGTGTTATTAGTATACCGGGTTTAATTAGAAAATATATTACTTACCAAAGAAAAGCTCTATGTCCTCCTCCACTGTACCTATACCGCTGATACCAAAATTATCAACTAAAACCTTTGCAACATTAGGGCTTAAAAATGCCGGAAGTGTTGGGCCTAAATGAATGTTTTTTACTCCAAGATACAGCAGTGAAAGCAATACAATTACAGCCTTTTGTGCTTCAGTTTCAGTACAGTTACATATGTCAATGAATGATTTTTTTAACGGAGGTCCGATAAATGACCGTAGTTTCTTTTCGGTAAGCTGTTTCATTTTAAGCTTTTCTGCTGTGTACTGAACGCTTTCAATTATTCCTTCACTTGTGTCAAGAAGTGTGCCGTCAAGATCGAAAATTACATTATTACACAATCAAAATTCCCTCCTATTTGCTTTGGGGTGTGAGGCATGGGTCATGAGATTGATAATAAATCACCAATTCACTTAAACCTTCAGAATACACTCTATTTTTTTATTATTCATTTCGAGTATTTTTCTCTCGATTTCTGTTCCATATAGCATTGACATTATTATAACTACACCCTCAAAGTCTTTAAGCACTTCAGGAGAGTGAATAATGTGATTAAAAACATTTTTTCCTTGTTTAGATTTATTTGCATCAACAATATAAGTAATATTGCATTGCGATAAATTAGATACCTTCATTAGATGAAACAAATATGCTCCGCTGCCCCAGATTGCTACTTTTTTATTACTCCTGAAAAGCTTCTCTATTTGTAGTAATAATTCAGACTCTTTATGAGACATTCGTTCTGTATATTCCAGTATGCTTTCTTTGAGATTATAATCCTTTATCCATTCTACCTCCGTGTTATCATTAGTTCGTCTATACAATGCCACATTAGAAAACTGTATAATATCATATACATCTACTGATAAAGAAGTATGATTCCGTTCATTTATAAATCCAAGTCTGTTAAATAAAACATCTGCTGTTTTACGTGAAAAGAAATTTAGGTGCTCATGATTAAAATGGTTAATAATCAAAGAATTATCTGTTATCATATCATCAAATCCAGGCCATGTTACAAGTATATATCCATCATTCTTAAGAAGATTTTCCCTAATTGATAATATAGCTTTATCTGGAAACAGCAAATGTTCTAATACCATTGTAAAAATAACTACATCAGCTTTTTCTTCTATAATGTTTTTATCATAAATCGACCCTTTCACTGCATTAATGCCTTTTTTCATAAGCTCATTAACAGATGTTTCCGATGGATCTATTCCAAGAAGATCATCAAATCCTTCTGACTTCAGATGTTTCAAGAGATTTCCGTTTCCAAAACCTACATCAATGACTCTGGCATTTGTTCCTGCTACTTGCTTTAACGTGCGTGTAACAGCATCAAAATCATGATGACCACTTGAATTTGCTGACCAGCCTCCATAACAATTATTATTCTTATAGTAATCATCATATAGTTGCTCATCGGGTATAATATCAGCATAGCAATTACCGCATTTCTCACAACAAACAATATCATAATCACCGCTGATCTTATAGTTATCCGGCATCAGCATTTCAATTCTGTAAATCTTTTCTCCACCTGTATTACAGTCACATGCAGGGCATCTTCTTTT
>CADANT010000056.1 GCA_902789345.1 uncultured Ruminococcus sp. | reverse complement strand
AATTTGATCGAAGAATTGAAATCATTAACACGCTCGTCCGTTTCCTTGGTGAAACGTCCTGCCCACATTTTTCCTGCCATTGTATTGCTCCTTTTTTATCTTACATAAAGTCTTCGTCAGTTACCCTGTGACCTCTGCCCTCTTCACGCTGAACAACCCTTACCTCTGCCGGGGCTGTCTTTCTGCCGTCAATAACCATACCGCTACTCATTTCAACAAGCTGTTCTTCATTTATAGCCGGCCTTACAGTTACACGGTAAACCTTGTAAACATGCTTAGACGGGTGGGTAACCTTGTTGGCAAATTCACCGTCGTTTGTCATTAGCAGTAAACCCTCGGAATCTCTGTCCAGTCTGCCTACCGGATATATTCTTGCAGGTATATCCTTTACCAGCTCTGCCACGCACTTTCTGCCCATTTCGTCACTCATGGTGGTAACATAGCCCCTAGGCTTATTCAGCATAATGTAATACCTTTTAGCCCTTGCTCCGGCGGCAATTTTTCTGCCCTTTACGGTAACCTTATCCTTTTTAGGATTTACCTTGTCGCCTATTGTGGCAACTCTGCCGTTTACCTTTACCATACCGTCAGCTATCATCTGCTCTGACTTTCTTCTGGAGGCAATTCCTAAGTCTGCCATATATTTTTGCAGTCTTACCAAGCCCTTGCTATTGTTCATAAAATCCTCTTTCCGGCTGTACACATAGTGTTCTGCCTTTTTACTTTATAATTCCAAGCCTTAACATTTAAGGCTTTTTGCCAATTTCCTTTTTGCCCAAAAATCTATTTAAAAATTCCTGCACACCAGTCAAAGATATTTTCAAAAAAAGATTTCTCTTTTTCTCTGTAATCCACAGCTTTTTCAGTAATCAGAGGTATAGTGCAAACCAGCTTCCCGTCTGAATAATATTCTGCCCTGCCAACTACCTGCCCCTTCTCAAGGGGAGCATACAGAAAGTTATTTATAATAACCTTTCTGCTTATACCGCTTTCGCTGTCGGCTTGCTTAACATAATCAACAGCTGCCGCAGGCCTAACTCCTACTGTGTCTGTCATACCGCCTACCACATCGGCTTTAAATGAGAAATCCTTGTCTGCATTTTTTACAGCTGTAAGCCTTGAAAAACCATAGTTGTACATATTGATATGGTCGTTCCAGTCGTCCGGCGCATTCAAGGTAACTGCTATCAGGCGCACCCCGTCTTTTTCGGCAGATGTTACCAAGCATCTGCCAGACTTTTTGGTAAAGCCTGTTTTGCCGCCTGTACAATACTGATACAGCGACAAAAGCCTGTTGTGGTTTCTGTAGCTTATAGTCATATCCTTTGGCTGAATAAAGGTTACTCCTGCTGTCTTTTTTGCTGTAAGCTCTGCAAAACTGCTGTTAGATAAAGCGTAATTCATAAGCAGTGCCATATCATGTGCTGTGGAATAGTGGTTATCATCGTCTAAGCCGGAGGGTGTTACAAAATTGGTGGAATTCATACCGATTTGCTTTGCCTTTTCGTTCATTAGCTTTGAAAACTCGCCAACAGAACCGGCTATAGAAATAGCGGCGGCATTTGCCGCGTCGTTTCCCGAAACAGTCATCATACCTGTAGCCAAGTCAGACAATCTAAGCTTGTAGCCCTCTTTAAGATACATAGAGGAGCCCTCGGCAATCATTTCCTTTGTAAAAGTAACCTCCTTGTCGTTTGCCTGTGCATTCTCCAGGGTTATTAGGGAGGTCATAATTTTAGTTGTACTTGCCATACTCATTTTTTTGTCGGCGTTCTTTTCAAAAACAACGCTGTTATTATTTGCACAGTACAAAACCGCACAATGAGCAGACACAGATACCCCCGTTTTATCGTCATTATCGGCGGCAGCGGAAAAGCACACCGCAAAAATTAAAATTACACACGCAGTAACAGACAGCCACCATTTCAACTAATATCACTCCATTATTCTTAACACATATATTCTTACTAAATGATTTTATGTTAAAACGGAGCAATATATTACAACACGCCTTTATTAACTACAGTATGATTGTTAGTTATTATCGTCGCTTTCCTGTTGAGGTTGGTCGTCAACAGCTATGTCATCCTGCTGTTGGTCAGCCTCTTCCTTTTCGTCCTTGCCAAATAAAGCCGTGATTTTGTCTATTAAATCAGGTGCCATAGCCAGCGCCTTTTCAGCTACACCAGAATTTGGTGTATCAATGCTTACTACCTTGGCGTCACCGTTTGAAATTACGATAAATGCAATAGGGTTTATCGTAACGCCTGCACCTGTACCGCCGCCAAAAAGGTCCTTGCTTGGTGATGACTTTGCCACAAAGCTTGAACCGCCTGAAGCAAAACCGTAAGCTACCTTTGACACAGGTATAATAATAGTACCGTCCGGCGAGGTTACAGGTGTGCCTATAACAGTGTTTACATCTACCATTTGTCTTATTTTGTCCATTGTGGTATCCATTAGGCTTTCAAGTGGTTGTTTATTTTCCATTTTTTCGCACCTTCCTAAAAGTTATATAATTTATAATGTAAATTAATTTTTAATTTGCCTGTTAAATATGATATACACCTGCTTATTTTGCAGGCTGTTTATTTGTATTTGTATTTTTATTGTTACTGTCAACAGAGGCAGTAACTCGCATATAGAGCTTTAGAGCCTTTATGCCCTTTGTAACTACTGCGGCTATTACAAATGCCGGCCTTACTGCAATGTGAGCATACAGTGTTGCCTTTGAGCTTTTGCTGTAAAAGTCGGGCTTAACTTCTACCTCAGGCACTCTGCAAAGCTTAACCAACCCCGACAATGCACCTATAGCAGGGTAAATTGCGTCACACACATAGCCAAAGTTCATTGCCGATGCGGCGGCGTCCTCTCCGCCGGTAACAACATTAATTGTAAGCTTTCTTACAAGAATATGCTTTGTGAAATCCTCTAAAAATTGTTTTAAAATGCTAATGGCCTCTCTAAGAATACTTATAAGCCCCTTTACCCCCTGCGCCTTTACCAGCTTTTTGAAAAAACTCTCTTTGGGCTTTTTTTCACTTTCAGCCTTTTTAGCAGCAGGCTCTTTTTTTTCTTTCTTTTTTTTCTTCTGCTTTTCGGGATAAAGTCTGTATTTAATAAATAAATATCTAAGCCACACAAGAGTTTTGCTTTCGCTATAGCTTATATACAGATTCAACGGAATGAACAGCAGCACAGCTACAGCGGCAATTATTATTAGTATAACAATAAGTGCTGTCATATACACTGCTCCTCCCTAAAATTACGGCACTGATAAAATTAGTTTATATTATCTATAATTTCATCTGTTGCCTTTTCTATAGTTTCTTCAAGCTCTGCGTCTGTATTTTCAGCCTTGCCGTTTTCGTCATTTTCCGGCTTAGGCAACGGCGGCAGGTCGTCTAAAGATTCCAACTGAAAGCATCTTAAAAAGTTGTCTGTTGTACCGTAAAGCAACGGTCTGCCCGGCAGTTCAAGTCTGCCCTTTTCTTCTATAAGACCTTTCGTTGTTAAACTGCCTACTACACCGGAACAGTCAACACCCCTTACCTGCTCTACAAATGCTTTGGTTACAGGCTGATTGTAGGCTATTACCGCAAGCACCTCCAGAGCCGCTTGGGAAAGAGGTGTGTTTCGTTTTAAATCCATTACTCGGCGTATGTACTCACCATATTCCTTTTTGTTGCACATTTGGTAGCTGTCTTCCAAACGGATAATGGCAATACCGTGTGTACTGCTGTTATATTCCTCTATTAATTCATCAAGCATCAGCTTAACCTGAGGTTTTTTCTCTTCGAGTGCATTTGATAGGCTGTCTATGCTTACAGGTCCTCCGTTTGCAAACAATATAGCCTCTATAGCGCACTTTATTTCAGTATTATTCACCGGACTTATCCTTTCTCATAAGTATAACATCGGCGTTGTCACCATCGCCCTCTATACGAATTCTGCTGTTTTTCACAAGCTCCAAAACCGCCAAAAATGTTGCCACAAGCTCCGATTTTGGACTGCCGTCTGTAAACAAATTCCTGTATTTTACGGTTGTGCCGCCCCAAAGCTTTCTAAGCACATAAACAACCCTGGAGCTTACCGAAACTATCTTACGCTCTACTATACCGCTAAAGGCTTCCCTTGGAGGCGGCAGTTTGCTTTTACCCCTGCCGGCTGCGGCTACAAATGCCTTGGCAATGTCCTCACTTTGGTGTATGCGGGTGTAGGTCATATCAAACTTTATATTTGACGGCCCTTTTACAAAAATATCATAGCAGGCTATACTGCCCAGCTGTTTTGCCATTTTTCTGCACTCCTGATATTCAAGCAGCTGACCTTCAAGCTCTTTCTTCAGCTCTTCGGCTTCTTCGTGCTTTGGCAGCAGTGAAACAGATTTTATATAAACAAGCCTGGATGCCATTTCCAAAAACTCACTGGAAATATCCATTTGGTTCTCCTGCATTTGGTTTATCTGCTCCATATACTGCTCCAAAAGTGCAGATATTTCAATATCGTATATATTCATTTTGTGCTTTGCAATAAGCTGCAAAAGCATATCAAGAGGGCCCTCAAAATCGGACACCTTGTATTTTAAAACTATAGGCTCGCCGTTCAAAAAAGAACCTCCTTAATTTTTACCAAAATGCAGCAAAAGGCAAAGACGCCAGGTGGAACACCCAGTTAGTAAGAATATTCTGCAAATATGATAGCGGTCCTGTCAACACGCCTGTAAATATTAAAACAATAAGTACTATACTTAATACTTGCTCATTCTGATACACTTTATACACAATACGGTCCGGTAAAAACGCAAAAAGTATTTTTGAACCGTCAAGTGGCGGTATTGGAATAAGGTTGAACACTGCAAGCGAGATATTTATAGATATAAAATAGATAAAGAATATGCTTATAAGTTCCCACGCACCTGCCGACAACGAAACATTGGTAGCCACAATAGCCGCAACATTGTACAGTAAAGCAGCTGCAAAGGCTGCCAAAAGGTTACTTACCGGGCCTGCCAAGGCTGTAATAGCCATGCCTGCCTTTGGATTTTTAAAATTTCGTGGATCTACAGGTACAGGCTTCGCCCAGCCAAAGCCGACAAACAGTATCATTAACGCACCTATAGGGTCTACATGAGCCATAGGGTTAAAGCGCAGTCTGCCCATATTTTTAGCTGTGTTATCACCCAACTTGTAGGCTACAAAGCCGTGTGCCATTTCGTGCAGCGGCAATATTAAAAACACTATCATTACAACGGCAAGTATCTCCATTATAGCACCTTCCATTGTAAGTGAGCCTGACAATAAACTTCTTAGCATAATATTCCTCCATAATCAGCTGTAAAAAGCATATTCAAAAAGAAAAGCATAAAATTATTTACACTAAATGATACCACATACTGTAGAAATTTTCAACGAAATAAAGTTAATATTAGGGAAAAGCTATGGTCTTTCTTAAAAAATAATTTTCCAAAGCTATTGCAATTCTTTTTAAAATCTGTTATTATATAAAGCGTTGTATTCATATAAGTTCTATTTAGCACTAAGGAGGTGCCGAAATATGGCAAAATGCGAATTTTGTGATAAGGGTGTAACTTTTGGTATCAAGGTTTCTCACTCACACAGAAGATCAAACAGAACATGGAAGCCAAATGTACAGCGTGTAAAGGCTATCGTTAATGGTTCACCTAAACATGTTTACGCTTGTACTCGTTGCTTGCGTTCAGGTAAGGTAACAAGAGCTGTTGCGGCTGCACCTGCTTCTGTAGAAGAATAATTAGTAAATTAGAGCGTTTGGGACACTATATGTGTCCCTATTGCTTTTTATGTAACATTATACTCAACAATTACAATACTTTACTTATTTTTTAGGAGGATAAAATGCTTACACATGTTGGAACTAATAATATTGAAACTGAAAGACTGATACTTAGAAAATTTAAATATACTGATGACGAGGCTATGCTGAAATATTGGGTTGCCGACGAAAAAATACAGTCATTATATTCAGAGCCTGTATACTCCACAAAAGAGGAAGTAAAGGGGTTACTTGACAAGTACATTGGCTCATATGATAAAAATGATTACTACCGTTGGGCAGTTGTTGAGAAAAAATCCGGTGAGTGTATCGGTCAGATAGCATATTTTCTTGTAGACAATAAAAATCATTTTGCAGAAATCGAATACTGCATAGGCTCTGATTTTCAGTGCAAAGGGTATGCTACAGAAGCAACAAAGGCAGTTATTGCATATGGATTTAATAAAATGAATCTACACAAGGTTCAAATTTGTACTAAAACTATCAATAAACCTTCTAAGAGAGTAATAGAAAAGTGTGGTTTTACATATGAAGGAACTTTGCGTGATTATTTTTACATGGATGGTGAATATGTCGGAAGACTGTATTTTTCTATGCTAAGAACGGAATTTGAATCCAAATTATAAATTTCTCTTGCTGTACTTAACACTGTTAAAAAGTAATAGGTTCAAAAACTTTAGGCTCTATAATAAAAGTTGGGGTAAGGAAAAGAGCCTACAAAATAAATTATAAAAAACAAAAAAGTAGAGCATATTTTTCCGAAATCCGTTAAAA
>CADANT010000055.1 GCA_902789345.1 uncultured Ruminococcus sp. | reverse complement strand
GGTGTATATGTTTTTTGATTTTTAGCCATTGTGTTGAACTCCTTTTTTATAAGTATAGCTTGTTCAACTTTTCGTGTCTATGGTTATATACTAGCACCAGTACAAACATACCTCAAAAGATTGATCATAACAATCCCTTGGAGTATTTCAAAAATTTTCTGACAGAGCTTTTTTCTTACGCAAAGGTAAACCCATGGGTTTCGTATATGTTTGTTTTAATGTGGCAAACACAGAAAAATGAGGGACTTCCACCCCATATCAGAGAAATTGCCCTTAAGGTCAATCAAATTGAGTATTCGGCAAAAATTATTGAAAACGGACAAAGGGACGGCTATTTTAGAAAAGGTGATCCTTTAGCTCTTTCAAACGCTTTTTGGTGCAGTTTGCAGGGAATTATGGAATACTTTGTTGTTAAACCGGACACACCGTTTCCTGAACCGGATTGGATAATTGACATAATTAAAGGAGGAGAATTTATTTGATTGAACTTCAAACAGGAAAAATTATTTTCCCTGAACTGAATATAGCAGTCTCACCGTTATTGCATCATGCTGATTTTATTTATGGTTTTCCAAAAGATAAAATCGTACAAATCAGAAATACGAAAAACGGATATATATGGTACGAAGTAAGAGAAAAAATATATGACAACAAAATTCCAGTTCATTTGTGTTTTAATCTACAGGGAAATCTTGAATTTGTTGAACTATATCCGCAAATTTTTGACTTAAATGCCATTTGGCATTGGGAAAACTGGACACCTGAAAAAGTGAAAAAAGATAAAAAGTATTGTGATGAATGGCTTGTAAGATTTTGTGGTTTACAGAGCGAAGAAAACTTGTTCTCGTGGGGTTCTGTTTCATCTTATTTGGACCCTCGCTCGTGCAGTAGTGGTATTTGTATTCACTATACAGAAAGAACAGAAATAAATTAAAATATGGAAACATCAGAAATTTAATTAGCAATATGATTTTATGATATTCAGTGGATTTATAATACAAATTCATCTGATTACGCCACACTTCCCCAAGATACTTCATTACAGAAAAATATGAAAAAACATCTTCTTTCCGGCGGGGTAATTAGAAACGCATACGGGAGATTGAAAGTCTAATCCAGTTATCAAGAAACTCCATTTGTTCCTTAGTATGAAACCAGTGTGCTCCGTCTTTCATAACAGTAAGCTCTGCACCGATGTGCCTTGCAAAATTCTAATACAATGCTAATATATCATGTAAACCTTTCAACCTAAAATTAGAAAAGTACATATTTTTTCACTAAAAACAGGAGCTGCCCCACAATTTCTTGTAAGACAGCCCCTGTTTATCTTTGGTAATATTAAATAACATATGAATTATTCAGAGGGCGGCTTTAAATTTAACCGTACTTTATGTTTTTTTACTTATGCACCGGCTATTTTGTCTTTATTTTATATTCTTTGCAGTGTACATAATCTTTTCTGATTTACCTTTTCTTTCACCGCTTTGCAAAAGCTGACCGCTTTCTGTATCGTACCAATAAAGACCTGTCCATGCCCATGTAAACATTGTAAGAACAAGGCTAACCTTTTGGCAGTTGTACTCCTTGCCGTCTATTGTAATATTTTCTGTTCCAAGCTTTTTAGCGGCAAATTCACCAAGATTCATTGCGCCACGGTTGTTTCCTGTGCCGATAGAATAAAGCAGCATCTCTTCCTCGTCTGATTTTACAAATGCAGACAATGCCAAATCCATCATTTGATACCACAAGCCGTTGCCAATTTTCATTTTCTTGTCCTGCGGCTTGCCCTTAAAGGTGCCCTTAACATATATAAAATCGTCTTCTCTTGTTGCTGTTAATTCTGTGTCATCCTCTGGGCGTACATAATGCCACTTAGTTGCCGACAGCTGTTCATTTACCGTAAAGGTTTCATGCGACCACTGCGTACCATTGTGAGAAATAGTCTGTACCAGTTCTTTTTTCTCTGCAAAATCACTAAGGTCAAGCTTTCGTTCCTCGCTTCCGTCTGTTTTTTCCAGGCACATTTCATTTACACCCTCCGGGTAATTATATTCCGGAATGTTGTATACAGGAATTGCCTTTTCTGAAAATACTACTTTGCCCTTTAGGAACACCTTGTCAATGAACTGCATATTGTTAATATCCTCTGCCGGGTTCTTATCCAGCAGTATCAGGTCGGCCTCCATACCGGTTTTAACCATACCCTTACGGTCTGCAATGCCCAAATGCTCTGCACCGTTTTTTGTAGCTAAAACTATGGCCTGCATTGGCGTCAGCCCTGCTTCAACATAGTAAGCAAGCTCCTTGTGCTCTACATCGCCGCTCATAACCTCAATC
Organism: uncultured Ruminococcus sp.; assembly: GCA_902789345.1. Taxonomy (GTDB): domain Bacteria; phylum Bacillota; class Clostridia; order Oscillospirales; family Acutalibacteraceae; genus CAG-964. Next base: position 4,701 of record CADANT010000055.1, on the reverse strand, counting down.
ATATTATCTGTACCCATTGCAATAGGTACTCCGGCATCATAAAGAATTTTTAGGTTATGAATGTTGTTTACCAGGCGTGACGGGTCCTTTTCGTAAGTCATAGCATTTACAGTAGGTACTAAATGTGCACCGCTGTCTTTCCACAGCTTTATAATACTGTCATCTTCCTTTAGACTTTCATCAAGTATGCCGTGCTCAATGCCGTATATGCCGGCTTCCAACAGTTCCTGAATATCCTTTTTATAAAAGGCATGTGCAGTTGTTTTCAGTCCGTTTTCCTTACCCTCACGAATAATCTGCTGCATTAAGCTTTTATCCAGCTTGGCAATTTGCATCTTCTTATTAAAATACCAGTAGTCGCCACCTTGGTATGTCATTTTCAAAAAATCAACGCCGTCTTTTTTCAGCTCAGCTATTCCGTCGCTGATTTCCTTTGGTGTGCTTGCTTCAATCGCAATTTCTTTTCTTATCCATGGATTATCGCCACCCAATGTGTTGGCAGGGTGACCGTCAGGTGCAGTGAAATTCGGACCTACTACCAAAAGCTCAGGGCCTACAATTTTTCCCGCCTTAATTTCTTTTTTAAGCTTATAAATAAAATGCCTTGGCGCACACATATCCTTAACGGTTGTAATACCGTACGGAAGAATCTTCTCTTTAAATATTTCCGGAATCTGCTCTCTTAAAAACTTATCGCTGTCAGCATCACTTCGGTTATTCAAACCTTGAATATGAACATGGCAGTCTATCAAGCCCGGCATAAGTGTTTTGCCGGAAGCATCAATAACCTGAACATTTTTTATGTTTATAGGCTTATCGGATATTTCTTTAATAATGCCGTCTTTTATGTACACATATTGGTGATTAAGCTCACTGCCGTCACCTACAATAATGTGTGCGTCATTTATAATGTACTGCCCCTCTCGTCTCTTTTTGGGTCTCAATATATATTTTATTAATACAAATGAAACAACAGCAACACCAATTACAATTTGAATAAAACCAATTAGCGGAATACCAAAAATGCTTGGCATATAAATCACCTTCCAATATAAATATTTTTATATGTTACCAAATATCTGACCAAAATATTCGGAAATTATTTCCTTTGGCGGAATTGCCAATCCTTTTTCCTTGTCGCCCAAAATTAGCAGCGTATCTCCCGGCTCAATACCAAAGGCCACTCTTGCTTCTTTTGGAATTACAATCTGTCCTTTTACGCCTACAGTAACTGTCCAGGCGAATTTATCCTCATTTCTTTCCATGGTATATCATCCCCTAAAAGTATTCTTTGTAATACAAATTATACTTCACTAACTTCCAAAAGTCAACATCTTTTACATAAATTTTTACATATTTTTAAAATTATTTATTGCCACCATTCTAAATTTGTCTATTAAAGCTAAAAAATAGCGGAAGCACTTTTAAAAATGCACCTCCGCTATTTTTATGCTGCAGTATATACTCTTACACAGTGATAATAGGATTAATCTTTTGTTTTAGTAGATGTTAATTAGAATTGTTCTGTAATTTTTCTACACGCTTATTTCTTATTAGCACTGCTATTGGTGTAATAACTAAATACAAAACCGTCAATATTACAAAGAACAATATGCCTGCATCTAGGAATACATATATAATATTAAAGCCAAAATGCAGCAGTACAGAGTAAACCAAATTGTTATATCGCTCCAAAAAGATATTCATTAATACTGTAATTGAAGTAATAACTACAATGTTTGAAATTATATATGGGATTGCTCTCCAATCGGTAAATTCAGAGTCTACCACCCACAACAGCGTATGCCAAAAGCACCACACAAGTCCTTGGCAAACAGATGACTTTAAGAATGAGTATTTTTTGTTGAATTCTTCACGCATAAATCCACGCCAACCCAGTTCCTCACCTGTTGGACCGGAGGTAAAAGAAAGAAAAATACTTAGGGGCAGTGCCGTTGTTCCTAAATTAATATACGAAAGCATTGGCTTACCCTCTATCAAAGAGAAAATGAAAAGGGAAAGCACACTTATGCCAAAGGTAAGCCCAAAGGAAAGCAGTAAATATAGGGGCTTAACCTTTCCGGAAAAGCACCTTTTAACAAAGGCTTTTCTGGTTTCGTCAGGTCTGAAAAATTTCCAGCCGATTAAAAGCAAAAGTGTAGGAGACCATGCAAGCAGATTTCGTACTACCCACATAATAACAGGCGGTGCATGGAAAACCATACTTGCAGTACCGGCAACAAAAATAATAAGAAACCAAATTAAAATGTAAGAGCTTATTATATATCTTCTTAAATAATGTTTTTTCATTTTTGTGCATCTCCTTTATCAGTTATAGGTACAAACAGCAAGCCTGCTTTTAATACCGTTAAGCTCAATTACGTTGTCAGAGTCTTTTGTTATAAAAGGCTCTGTTTCTTTTCCGTTCTGCTCGTAAGTAATAACAGTTCCAAAGCCCTTTTCATCTGTATTAAATTTTGTTCCCTGTGGTATATAAATTTTTGAATCGGCTGATATTTGGTTGACTTCAACAGCGCCGTTTAATGACTGACAAAGTATATTCATATTCAGGTTACAGTTTACCTCAACTGTGCCTGCAACACCGTTTAAAATTAGATTAGGTGCTTTTGCGTCAAGCTCTGTATTTTCACACTTTAAAGAATGTATTTCCAGCACCCCGGCATTAACAGCACATTCCACAGTGTCAACATATTTTTCAGGAATTTGTACAAAAATACTTACCTCATTTTCGGCCGTTTCCTGAGATATTCCATTTTTGCGTTTTGCCTGAATATCAATTCGCTTTCTTATATCATCAATTTTCACTTGGAAATCCCTTTGCAGTGTAGGCAGAGTATCAGACGCCACACGAATGGTGATTTTCTCCCCCTCACAGCCGGACAATACAAATTGCTTTACACTGCCAAATTTCATATCGAAACGCTTCTGCTGGTTAATTTCGTACTCTGTAACAGTTTCATAAAGATAATGGGTTTTATTTGGATTAGCCGTATCCTCCAAAGTGTTTTTTTGTGATATATTTGCCTGCTGGTAAATTGCTTCTAATTTCTCATTAAATGTCATTTTAAAAACCTCCATTAAGTATTATATAATTTTAAATATCGTTTAGACCGTCAACCTGTCGGTTGAGATTTAAAAATAAAAAGGCCCTGGACGCCTCATATTTTTATTTTGATAATGCTTGAAAAACCGGTAAAATAACCTTTTGCATACTGCCCCGCTCCATATTCAGCAGGCGTTCAAGATTATAAATATATCCGTTTATTTTTCTGTTTCGCTCATCATCGTTGTATTTATCAAGGTTATCCAAAACAGCATTTGAATATACAAATGTCATTTCTGCCACCTCTTGAGGATAATCCGTACTGCATATACCCTGCTTAATACCGTCTTCAATTAAAACCGTAATCAGCGGTGTAACCTCCGCCAAAAGTCGAGCCTCAATCTTTTGGTGCATTAGGGCATTCTGCGGTTTATGAACCTGCCGTAAAATTTCATTCCCAAAGCTGCTGTTGCTTATATTAAGGGTAATAATCATACTTGTAAACCGCTCAAACACAGGTACATCTTTTTGATAAACAATGCTCTTTGCTTTGTCAACCAACTGCTTTGTTGTTCGGTCTATCATTGCGTCTAAGATTTCTTCCTTCGATTTAAAATGATAGTAAAGCGTACCTCTGGCAATGCCTATTTCATTTAAAATGTCGTTTGTGCTGGTGTTGTCAAAACCTTTTGCGGTAAAAAGCCTTTGTGCAACATCAAGTATCTCATTTCTGCGTTCTTCTGCTTCTTTAACTACACGCATTTTCTACACTTCCTAAGTAACCGACCGACTGTCTGTCTATATGTTGGTATTATTATAGCACTGCTTATTTTCCGTGTCAATAGGTTAAAATAATTAAAAATATTCTGTGTTTTAAACAGATGTGCCCTGTATGTAATAAATGATGAGTGGGAATAAATCGAAAAAGTCTGAAACCCTAGTAATATCAAGGGTTTCAAGGTTTTCAAAGAGCCCGTTGATAAGATTTTGATAAGATTCTGCTCGGTACCCTTTATCGTATGTATCGAGTGGTTTGTGAGTAAAAAGTAATATCTTGTGGCTCGCAAAAATACCATATTAACATTAAACCTCGTACTGACGGATTAAAGTCAGTACGGGGTTTTTGTCGTTTGCAATTATTTTAACTTATCCTTAAACGCTTCAACCATAGCATCGCTGAGATTCTGTGACGGTACTTTTACAAAGTCGGGAGCTTCATCATACTTCGGATAATTGTAACGCCACTTATCATATTTGTCACGGTTAATGTCGCCGTTATGATATTTCTCCGATTGTTCAGCCCACGCATTAAGCATTTCGGAAAGCTCGGCGGCGTCCGTCCCCTTGCGAGAGTCTGCATACATTGAAACACCGTTTTCAGTCTTTACTATTGTCAATCCATATCTGTCCTCTAATGTAAACAAGGTGTGCATTAACCCTATGTAGCTGTCAATGTCGGGAACAGAAAGCGCCTGCGGAGATATATCGAAAACCTCTGCAAGTTTATTTGTTAAATCAGCCTTAGGCGTTCTGCTGCCGGATTCATACTGTGCCATACGAATGTCAGCGGTCTTTTCAGGAAATCCGACCACCTGTCCTAAATATTTCTGTGTCATTCCGCAAAGATTACGAAAGAA
>CADANT010000054.1 GCA_902789345.1 uncultured Ruminococcus sp. | reverse complement strand
GTGTATATGTTTTTTGATTTTTAGCCATTGTGTTGAACTCCTTTTTTATAAGTATAGCTTGTTCAACTTTTCGTGTCTATGGTTATATACTAGCACCATGTTTTAGGCGGAACAGTAATTGAACCGCCGATATGTTGTTGTAAGGTTTCAGAAACAGTAATAGTACGCTTTATCATATCTATGCTATTCCATTTCAAACCGAGAACTTCGCCACGGCGAAATCCGAACAAAGCACATAATACAACAGGAATTTCAACCGTAGAGCCTTTGAACAGCGTTAATAATTTTTGCACTTGTTCTTGATTGAGAAATTCACCTTTGTGCTTTTCGGCTTTTGGTGTTTTTGCGGTTGAAGCAACATTGTAGTATAAAAGTCCTCGTCTAATGCCGTCATTCAAAGCCTTGCTTATTGTTCGGTGAATGTGCTTTATTGTTGTAGCTGAAAGCGGTTCACTTCCGTCTGACTTGCTGTTATCGGTTATAAGATAATTATAAAAATCCTCAAGTTCCCAAGGTGTTAAGTCCTGCAATTTTGTTCTTCTGCATTTAAAGTAGGGAACAATATGATTTTTAATATTTCCTGCATAACCTCTGTATGTTGACGGTCTTAATTCAGGCTTTATTTTCTCTAACCATACTTCAATATAATCTGTAAACAGTAAATCGGAGTAATTAAGATTTTTCTTGTCATATTCAGCACATTTTTCTTCAAGAAATTTTTGTGCTTTTTTCTTGTTGCCTTTAACTGTATAGCCTGTACAAAACCACTTTGTTTTGTACTTAGGTTTTCCGTTAGTCTGAATTTCATTGGTTCTAAAACTGAGTACAGCATAATATTTGCCGTCTTTAATTTGTAAACTTCCACTTGTTGTTGCCATAAAATAAAACTCCTTTCAAAAGCAACAACTATCATTTCAACAATATTATTATAATGCGAAATGACAGCTGTTACAAGTGGTATTTTATTATTTAGCGATTACTTAAAAATTCAATCATCAGATTTTTTGGGATAACATATTTTTTGCCAATTCTTATGCTTGGAATTACCTTTGAGCGTAATAGTTCATATGTTTTGTTTCTGCCTATGTGCAATATATTCATTACATCATTAACTGTAAGCACATCTGCATAGCTGTCTAAAATATTCATTATTCGTTCTCCTTTATGTTATTTACAAGTTCAAGAAAACGCTCGGCATTTAGATTGCGTTTTGATTTTTTTAGCTTGTTTGTACTTATCCCTTTGAATTTCTTTTGTAAGCGCTTCATCGTGAAGCGGAAAATTATACGGAGCAAGAATACATCTTAACTCTTCAAATGTGTAGCCACGCTCATATCCGATTATTTCATTAGTGTTCATATCAACAAGAACATATTGCTGACATGGTCTGTAACGCATTGCTTTGTACCAATTAAAATAAGGTCTTAGTTCGATACCAAAATAGACTAATAAAATTTGTTTAATACGCCATTGTGAATATGGGAGGTAATTAGGAACTATGGTAGCTTCTTCAACCCCCTCAAGTTGTTCGGTTAAATATTCGTCAATCTCTTCAGGTGTCATTTCTTCATTATCATTAATCACAATGTTTGTCCTCCTTAATATTAAATATTTTTGTTTGTGCATTTTACATTGATTATATTATTCTATTTAGGAGTTTCGGATTTTCGGTGTTTTCGGATTTTCAGTATAAAATAATTAATTTGGCTAATCTAAATCTTTTGAATTGAATAAGCGTTCAAATTCTTCGTCTGAAATTTCTTCGGTATTATTTTTTTCTTTCGGTTTCTCAGCTTTTACAGTATGGGATTTAGTTATTTCTTTGCCCGATAAAAACGGCAATAACTCTTCTATTTTTTCTTTTGTTGTTCTTGTGTCTGCTATTTTTTCAGCTTCAAAATTTACAAGAGTATCATTAAAATAAGTTATAGGCTCTGAATAGCACATATTAATATCATCCCATTTTCGAATATCTATTGTATGCCTTTTCATAGTTATGTATGTTGATATTCTGCGTTTGAATTGTATGCAGGGTTCGTGTTCGTCCTCAAATACTTGTCTGAAAAATTCATCAATTTTTAATACTGTTGTAATGATTATCAGCTCACAATTCAAAGCCTTATTGTGATAGCGAGATTTTACAGTGCTGTTGTTATGATTATCAAGAACTTTGAGTAAATCCGATATAGACATAACAGAGGCTCTCAGGTCGTCTAAAATTATAGCCTTTTGCAGTGAATAACCGTAAAAAGGGTCATTTGAGCTACTGCTAACAAATATATCGTAATTTTTCGCTCTGCAAATGCGTTTTGCAAGAGTTGTTTTTCCTGAACCGCTCGTTCCTGTTATCATAATTACTTCGATTTTTCGGTCGATTTGCTTTGATAAAAGATTATGGCGGTACTTAAATGCTTCATTAATCTCTCTTGAATAGTTAATATAAGTTAAACCGTCAATTTGAAAAATGTCTGTAATTTCACCGTCAATAATCTGCTGTAAAATTTTTTCAATTCTGACTTTGTTTTTAGCCTTATCTATAGCCGCTTCATAGTCAAAGTTAGCTATAACTTCATCTGCACTGTATTGGTGCTTATCAGGTGCGTTAGCGTGAATAAGGTACAATAAATAATCATTCCAACTTCCTTTTATTTTTTCAAGATAATTTTGCGGAACATCAAACCAATTCGCAATATCTTCAAGGTGCTGTGGGTTATTATCCTTGAAGCGTATGCCAATATGGATATGCGGTGCAATAGGCTCTATCGTTTCCGTTTTATCTTCTGCAATCACTTTCTTTGTGCATTTATCGTGTGTAATAAAAGCATAATCTTTTATACACTGTTTGTGTTCTTCTAATACTTCCTTGATTTTGTCAATCGATATAATTTCGTTTCCGTCACCGTCAAAAAATTGTGTACATAACTCTATTCGGCGAACGGAAGTTCTTTCTTTCATATAAATCCTCCGTTTTCAAAATAATGTAGCAATATAACATTGCATTTCGTCTACATTTTTCAGTGTTGTAGACAAGCCCGACAACACTGAAAATAGGCTTGTAAAGCCGATATTCGTATGTTAATATTGCAAATTGTCTACTTACTGGCAAAAACTCTTGCTCGCCGCCGTCAGCCAAGCTGACTTTGGCGAGCTTCGAGCCTTTTGCCTTAGAAGATTGACAGACTTTCTGCCCAATCGCAAATAACGTTAACGGCAATTACGGTTTTACCGTCCTCGCTCATTTCAAGAGAGATATAAGCACCCCAGTTGACCTCAGCAAGTTGTTTTTCAATATTGCCAACAAGATCTTTTGCTACACTATACTTTCTGACCCGTCCTTTTTTCTCTTGGATAGGCAATAAAGTAATTTGGTACGCTTCATCCCAAGCGACCTCCTTTCCGTCAATGTTTGCACTGCCCTTAGAACGATGTGCGTCATTCATAATTAAGCCGTCAACAGTTGTTTGTATTCTACTTTTCATAAAAATTCCTCCAAGTATAAAATTTTTGAAACTTAACCGGTTCTGTTTCAATATACATTCTACTACTTAAAAATTTCAAACGATAGATAGTTTCAAAGGTAAAAAGTTCTTATTTTGAAATTAAATTATGTATATTTTTTCCAAGCTCTGCATAAGTTTCAATCAATTTCTTTTGCGTTTCACAATCAGCATTGCCGAACATTTGATTGAGGTAATTTTCTGAAATAAACACATATCCTGTAAGTAGATAATGCATATCGCCGTCACAAATATTGTCAATAAAGTCATTAAGAAAACTAATAGTTAGTGTAACCTTTCCGCTGAGTATTTTTGAAATAGACGGTGCAGAATAATGCAACCTCTCAGCTAATTTTACATTAGTCAGTTTTTTCTTTTTAATAATTATATTGACTCGCTCCAGAATTTCTTTTTCCAAATCATCAAGTTTTTTACCGTTGTACATTTTTATGTACCTCCAAATTATAAATGTCAGGCATTAAATTGCAGGAGGATTAGAAAATGCTTATTAAAATTGTAACAACAAGTGTAGTGCAACTTTTTGTAGGGTACTGCCCAAAAATCTCAAACCATCAAAAGTAACATAGGTTTTAGGCACTTAACCGCATTTTTCTATTTTTGCAATCAAAACCTGCATAATATATAGAAAAATGTCGGAATTTTCTTCACTATTCTGAAGTTTGTGTTTTTTTCAGGTAAGGGTCAAACCCCTATATTCTACCGCCTAAACGCATAATCTACCCGAAAAAGGCAACTTTTCAAAATGTAAAAAAAGCAGTTTTATGTTTAGTTTTTTGTCAGGGTAGCTCAAACCCCTATGTTTATAGGGGTTTAGCATATAATCTACCTAAGTAGAGGAATATGTCAGCATATAAAAACAGTAATTTAATGTTCGGCTTCCTGTCAGGGTAGCTCAACCCCCTATGTTTTTAATGGTTTAACATATGTTTTAATGTTCAAACACATAATCTACAGCTCAACCCCCAGTATTTTAACGGCTTAACACACTAATCTATCCTGATTAGAGGGATATGTAGCAGGCAATATAAAAAGCCGTTGAACACCAAAATGCTCAACGGCTTAAATAGAATTATCTAATTTTAAAAAACTGTTATTTAATTATCTGTCTGAAAGAAGTTTTAAAAGTCGGTAAATTGCTTTACCGTTCTTCATTTCCTTACGGTCACGCTCAAAAGACTTTTTACAATATTCATATGAAGCCTCATCATTGATATATACAGTGGAGATAACAATTTCCCTGTTAATTCCATCATAAAACACACGATCAATATAAACGCTGGGTAAATTTTTGTATGACGGAGCAAGTCCGATTATTCCGCGATAATAAAGTTCTTTGCCTATAAATCCGTTTAAGATTGATTTCAGCGTTAAATCATCATATAACATACGGTTAGGACAAATAATTTCATATTGCATAGTTATACAATCGTTATGTACAGAAACAGCAGTACCCTTAGGTATAAGTGAAGCTTCATTTTCAACAGGAATATTCAGAATTGAGTAATTGGCTCTGAGAATATAATATAAAAATCCCTGTAATTGAGTATAAACATATTGAGCGTTCTTAGTTAAGCGTTTGATTTTCAGCTTCTCAGCGTAAATCTTCATTGCTTCATCAAGAGGCTCAAAATCAATGTGAAGAGCAAAAATGAATAGAAGTGCTATTAGAGCAACAAAAGCTAAACAGATAATTGTAACTCCGAAAGCGTAAGGTAATTCCTGCATAAGCTCTTGTATCGTAGCTTTTGGATTATTACTAATGGCTTTTGCAATTGCCATAACTATTGCTATAAAGCCTATAGCGATAGAAAAGATAATTAAACGCTTTTCATCTTTGTTTACTGATTTTTGTTTTTGGTTTTTATTTGGCTCTTTCATAAAAGAACCTCCTTTCTAAAATTTATACTTTTATTGTAAATGAATTTTGTTGAAAGATACTGAACGAATACAGAAATTGTTGCATATTTTGAAACTTTGAAAAATTTTTCCTTGTAAAAATTTTTAATGTTTTAGTTTACATTTTTTTACATATGTGCTAAAATAAAGTTGCCAAACAAAAATTTAATTGTATGTTCACCTTGGTGTGTATTTTTATTTCGGTAAAAATACAGGCTTCTATTTTCACACACTTAGGTGACAGTTGGAAATTTTTGTTTGGCGACAAAGGAGCTATGTGTTTTTCGTGCGTAGCTTCGGTTACGCACTTTTTATTTATAATTCTATTTTTGAATAATAATTGCGTATTTACTACGAAAAACGAGAATTTTAAAAAATTTTTCAAATATTTTTAAATTTTTTCGCTTTTTATAAAATCTAAAGCCGTTTTAATTCGTCTATATTATGAAAGGAAATGAAAGGAGGTATTTTAATGGACATTTCCAAATTAGTAGAACAAATAAAGAAAGGAGATAACAAATCATTTGATAAGCTCTACAAGCTGACTGAAAAAGAAATATGGTTTACTTGTATCAGCTTTTTAAAGAATGAAGCTAACGCACAGGACATTATGCAGGAAACTTATATAACGGCTTTTTTGAAAATTCAGACTTTGGATAAAACCGCTCAGTTCAGAAGTTGGCTTAACAGAATTGCCGTAAATAAGTGTAAAGACTATTTGAAAGGCAAAGGTGAAATTCAACTGAGTGATGAAAATTTAGAAAATGAAGCTGTTCAAGACGAGCTTACAATCCCCGAAGAATACATAACAAATCAGTCCAAAAGAGGATGTATTCTTTCCTTTATGCAGGAAGCGTTGACTGATGTGCAGTATCAGACTGTAATAATGTACTACTTCAACGAAATGAGCGTTTCGGAAATTGCAGAATTTTTTGAATGTTCAAAGGAAACTGTTTTGTCAAGACTTAACTATTCCAGAGCCAAAATGAAAAAAGCTATCACCGACTACGAGAAGAAAAGCGGTGACAGACTTCATGGTGTTGTATTTGTACCGTTGTTTGGCTCAATCTTCAAAGAAGAAGCTAAAAATATTACAGTTCCTAAAATCAGTCTGGATTTTCTTGAAAATCCAAGTGCTGTGGGAAGCTCTGCAAACGGTGCAGGAAAATTGTTTAAAGCCGTTATGTCAACAGCAAAAACAAAAGCTATTGCAATAGCCTGTTGTGCGACTATGGTATGCGGAACAGCAACGGCACTGATAATCTGCGTAGGCTGTAACCCTGATGTACCTACAAGCTCCGCAACAGAAGAAACTATCATTGAAACCGTAGCTCCAGATGTAGCCGACACCGTTAAGGAGAATGACCTTAAGGTTGATGAGGACGGCAACATTACCGACAGCGAGGGCAACAAGTTGGAGATGAATAAAAAAGGAGAAGTTGAGGTCAAAACTGAGGACGGCAAGGTAGTTAAGGTATCGAGTGACGAGGTAAAGGCTGTTAATGGCGGTAGCAATGAGGTAGTTAAAACAGCTCCTAAGAACTCTAACAGTGGTAACTCAAATACTAATAAGGGTAACTCAAATACCAACAAGAGTAACTCTAACGGCAAGAAGTCATCTTCAAGCAAGAATAACTCTAACAGCAAGAAGTCAAATTCAAACAAGGGTAATACTAATAACAGAGGTTCTAATGGTGGTAACTCATCTGCTAAGCCAGCTCCAAAGCCAGTCCAGAAGCCAGCTCCAAAACCAGTTCAGAAGCCAACCCAGAAGCCAGCTCCAACCAGCTCCGAAGCCAACCGAGAGAGAAAAGGTATGGGTAGATGATTATAAGACTGTAAAGACTTGGGTAGAACCAGTAACTGAGAAAGTGTGGGTAGATGACTACAAAACAGTACAAACTTGGGTAGACCCAGTAACCCACGAAGAACCTGCTTATGAATATGATTGGATTAATGTTTGTAATCAGTGCGGTGCAGAGTTAGCAGATGCTAACGCAGTAAAGTGGCATTTCCTTGACAGTGATACTTGTGTATCTTATCGTTGTGTAAAGCGAAATATTCAGGTAGGCACGAAAACAGTCACCGACAAAGAAGGTTATTATAAAACCGAGACTGTTAAAGACGGCGGTCACTATGAGACCAAAACCGGCGGTCACTATGAGACCAAAACTGTAAAGGAAGGTTATTATAAGACTGAAAAGGTAAAAGACGGCGGTCATTGGGAGTACAAATAAGTATAGGTTAACTATATAAATAGCAATAAAAATGCCCTCAGAGATTAAGTTCTTTGAGGGCATTTCTTATGTAAAAACAAATTGTAATTTTATGTTAAAAGTAAAAAAGGGAAGAAAGAATAATCATTTGATTTTCTCTCTGTCCTTGTTTTTCTAAAGAATAATTTTTTAATAAATAGATTGCTTGCGTTGAAGTCTGATAGTTGTTGCTGTTAGTTAAAAATCTTTCTAAAAATTTTTCTAAAAATTATCCGAAATTTCTTCTTTTAGTTAGTTTTGTTTGATGTTTGTTCGTGTTATTTTGTACAAATAAAGCCGTTCATACCAAACTAAAATATGTAAAATAGCACCAAAAAATACTAAAAAATCAGTAATAAAATTTTCCTGCCACTGCTCCAAAACCCATATTACAACCGCAAAGGCAACTCAAGGTAAAATATATAAAGTGTTTACCGAGAAGTCTACCGAGTATGAGTTTAAAGGATTCTCTGTAATAGGTCAGCAGGCCCTTACAGGGTACAACTGGTTAGAATCAGGCAAGGAGCTTGAGGCGGCAACAAAAGGAAAAATGACCGAAACCCAAAGCGGCTCCGGAATATACACAGTTTCCTTTGATAATGTGAAAATGGGCGCAAATTATGCCTACAAGGTAATTGAAAATGCCATAGATGAGGGCGGCAACAGCTACTTTAGCATAAAGAGCCACACAACAAATCCTGATGAAGTGTGCACCGTAACCTTTACCTACAACTCCGCCACAAAGGAAACTCAGGTAAGCGCAAAGGTTAAGGGCGACAGCACAGAGTATGCAAGTCAAACAGTAGATGTAACCAGCTTTTCTGTAATAGGTTCGGAGGAACTTACAGGCTATTTCTGGCTGGGCGACAAGGACCACCCGGAGGATCAGTCAGAGGAAGCAAAGGAGCAGTACAGAAAGGATGCCGTAGAAGCAGGACATATGGACTTTGTTTCCGGCAGCAGCTCTCTTTACAGAAAGACCTTTACAGGAATTAAAAAAGGAACATATGCATTTAAGGTAGGAGCAAACGGCTCTCTTGATATGAGCTGGGGCGCAAACGGCAGTAACGAAAACTACACCTTTACCTTAACCAAAACCGCTGATGTAACAGTCACCTTTAACAGGGATAAACAGACGGTTTCAGTTACAACTACACCTACAGACGCCCTTGACATTAAGCAGTATGTTGTTACAGGTACAGAAAACCTTATGGGAAAAACCTGGGACCTTAACGAGGCCGTAATGACCTACAATGAAGAAGCAGGTGTGTATGAATATACACAGCATAATGTTACCTCCGGCCAGAACTATGCCTTTAAGATAATAGAAAAAGGAATAGACAGCGGCAGCAATATTTCTTTCTCACTTTCAAATGAATCTGAAAAATATGATATAAAGTTTACCTACAACCCGCAAACAGGCGCTGTAACAAAGCAGGCATTTAATGTAGAAACAGGCGAAGATGTTTCGGACAGCGTAATTAAAGGAGTGGTAATAAGTTCATATTCAGTACTGGGCGATAAGGGACTTACCGGCTATAGCTGGTTGGGACTAACCGACAAGGGCACCCCGGGAACAAAGGAGGACGAAAAGGCAGCGTCAGAGGCAGGACTAATGACGGCAAATTCTGACGGCACATATTCAAAGATCTACACAGGCATAAAGGTTGGAACAGACGGAGAAACAAAGTCGTACCCGTTTAAGATTGCCGCAAACGGCAACTGGGATTCCGGTATTTCCTACGGCGACGAAAACGGCGACAACTTTATGCTTATGCTAAACGGCGACAGCTCCGGAGTTACAGAGTGTAGTGTAACCATTAACTTCAACCAAAAGAACGGTAAAATAACAGTAGAAACAAACCCGGCAGACTGTAATGTGTCAGAGGTGGATGACAGTAAATTTGTGTGGTATGTAGTAGGCGACTACAAGCTGGTATCCTTTGACAGCTTTAAGACGTCAACAAAGGTTTACGATACCGTTCGTGATATTACCTCGGAATTTACATTTACCTCCGGCAGCAACACCGGCGAAAAAGGCGTGTCGTGGGAAATTAACTCTCGGAAAAACGAAACAAGTTCATTCTATGACAGAATAGGTGAAAACGGCTTTACTATTGACTACAATGTTGACGGAAAGCAGTCAACAGGTACATTCAATACCCCTGTTGTAGATTTGTCGGTAGATATTGTGCAGGAGGGCGAAAGCAGAATAGCAGACTACAAGTGCCAAAGCTTTATGCCGGGCAAGCAGTGGCTGACAATATCCTCATACGGCACAGGCAGCAGCAGTCAGTATATACAGTGGATGAATGACTATGAAAGTTACAAATCCTACAAAGAATCCCTTGAGGAGTTTAACACAGCCGCAGATGTTTACTACAAGGTGCTTGGCAGTGTGCTTGCTTCAAAAAAACCTGAGGGACTAATAGAATATATGAATAACCTAAGGGTGTCCGACAACAGCTACTACAATGACCTGATAAACGACTACGGAGATGTAGTTGCACTGTACGGAGAAATAAGCACGCCGGTAGAAGACCCGGGACTTTCACCAAAGGTAACTGACCAGTTTATTGTAGGCTCACGAAATCTAAGACTGATTCCTACAGTATATCTTGAAGCGGGAAATGACGCAGATATTTCAGTTTATGAAACAGACAACAACGATAATTCTGCAAAAAATATCGTAAGCTACAGAAAGA
Organism: uncultured Ruminococcus sp.; assembly: GCA_902789345.1. GTDB lineage: Bacteria > Bacillota > Clostridia > Oscillospirales > Acutalibacteraceae > CAG-964. Next base: position 2,581 of record CADANT010000054.1, on the reverse strand, counting down.
ACGATTCGTCAGATGTTACCTTTACCGGTATAGACAATGTAGGCTTTTCGTACTACAATTTTGCATTTACCGCAGGCTATGCCGTTACAGATAAGATAGGACTGGGAGTGTATGACAACTACTCAAAGCAAACTGTACAGGGCTATGATTCCCCAAGCCTAAGAGATCAAGATGATCTGACATACAGAAAAACAGGCCAGTATTATGCAATGACCTCTGCCTTTAACGAAAGTGCGTCATATTCGGACACAGCTTCAGAGGATAAGGGATTGGTTGCAGATACCCTTGTAAGGCAGTCGCTAATAGGAAGCTCCTACGACTACAACAGTAAGGATAATCCTGACGGAGACAAAAAGCAGTACGGACAGACCATAGTAAAAATATACCGTATAAATGAGTACGGACTTAGCTCCAAAGTAAATATGAGCGCTACAGCAAGCAAGTCCTCGGACGAATATATAAACTATATGAAGTGGACAGGACAGCAGAAGTTTACGGCGCAGGACAGGGGCAAATATGATGTAACCTTTTACTGGGCGCTGTCAGACGGCAGATATTTGTCAGATACAAAGCATGTAACAATAAATGTTTTACAGCCGGGTATTTCAAAGAGTGTAGATGTTGCTTACTCAGAGGCAGGCAGCAACGAAATAACCTACACAGTAACATATACAAACTCGGATTTCTCATCACCTGTAAACTTCGGAATACTTGATGTTCTGCCGTATAACGGAGATACAAGAGTAGGTTACGGCAATGATAACGGAGGAACAACAGGCTCGGATGTACACTTTAAACTAAAAACACTTAAAATCAAGCAAAGCGGAACAGCTACCATAAGAGGAGTTTACTACTCTCAAAACAACTCGGTACAAAGTTGGCTGACAAACGGAGGCAAGGATGCGGCACAAAACTTAAGTGTAAGCACCGTCGGTTCGGTAACCGATACTACAGGGCAGTGGCAAAGCATTGGCCGTGCAGAGGGCGGAGGAGGAACATTTACTCCAAACGCAGAGAATGTTACGGCAGTAGCAGTCAGCGGTGTTCAGCTGGGTGTTTCAGAAAGCATAACAATAACAATGACGCTGGAATACAGCGGCGTACAGAATGACACATATGTAAACAACGCATTCTTTACTGCCTATGATATTGATAACCAAAACCCTCTAAACGGCTGTTCAAAGCCTGTACCTACAAGCATAGTAGGCAGAAGCATAAACGGTTATGTTTGGCTTGATGAGGACATAAACGGACTTATCGGTGAAAATGAGCCAAGGTTCAGAGGCGTTACCATATCGCTGTATCACATAAACGACAGCGGAGAGTTTATTTATACCGGAAGCAGTACAACAACTGACGAAAACGGATATTACAGCTTTGACAATCTTTCACAGGGAGAGTATAAGGCGGTAATAGAAAAGGAGAAAAATCCTAACTTAAATACACGCACCGACAGCTATCTGTTTGATAAGTTTGACCAAACCAAAAAACTCCTTGAGGCAAAGGCGGAGGACGCTATAGGCTCAAGAAATTTGGCAACGGTTGAACGAAACGAAAGCTCGGAAATAACATCATACTATGTAAAGTCGGATATGCCTACGGCATCGGAGATTTATCGCAGAAGCTACACAAACAACATAAATGCAAAATGCGATAATTACTACTACACCAAGAGTTATCTGAACTTTGGACTTGCAAATTCAAAGGGCTCAATTACTCTGTATAAAAAAGGCGAGGATGATGAACTTCTAAACGGAGCGGCCTTTAAGCTTGAAAAGTACAACGAAAGCACGCAGAAGTGGGTACAGATAAAGTATGCACGCAGAAGTGGGTACAGATAAAGTATGACGAAAGCGGCTATGTATTTAGTGACGAGTTTGACGAGGGCACAGGAATAGGCAAGTTTGTAACAGGCGAGAAAATGCCTGACGGAACCCAGGAAAAGGGTAAAATACACCTGTCAAACCTGCCGGAGGGCAAGTACAGACTTACGGAGGTTGGAGCAGCCGAGGGTTACGCACCATTACTTATAACAGTGAATGTGGAGCTGCCATACAAGATAAAGACCTCTGAAATTGAGGGCTACAAAGCCGACTCGCTTGTAAACCCGTCCGACCTGACAAAGCCTGACTACACAGACGGCGAATACAGCTATTACCGCAATGTAACCTTTACGGTAAAGAACGCAAAGGATATTAACGGCGATTTACCGCTGACAGGTTCAGACAGCTTTACATGGGCAGTAATAACCGGCTCAGCACTGATAATACTAGGCATCGCCGCTGTTACCTACGGTGTGTACAGGAAGAAGAGGGAGAACGCAAAGTAAAGTATATGTAGTATCCCAAAACAACCGTAGTTTTGAAGGGACTACAAATGCCCATCCCCCAACAATTCACAAATAAAATTAATCAGGAGCAAGTTACCTGTAAAGGGTGGCTTGCTCCTATCAATTTATTTATAGAATATGTGCCCCAAACTTATGGTTTAGGTATTATTTTACATAAAAGTTGTAAATTTTTTATATTTTTAGGAGTTTGCATTATTATACACATTATTATGCAATAAAAACTCTTTACAT
>CADANT010000053.1 GCA_902789345.1 uncultured Ruminococcus sp. | reverse complement strand
ACGGTTTTGAAAAAAATCCTTATTTTGGACAAAACAAATTTTATGATGTTGGAAAGTACATCAAAGTTGTACCAAATGAAGAAATTGAATGGTTTTGCAATATATGGAATGTTGGAAAATATAAAGGCTACGATGTTGAAATAACAAATGAAACTGATACAGAATATACTATAACCCCCGGATATATTCCCATCAATAATGGTATATTTACAGAAGAAAACGGTTTTGAAGAAATAGACAGATATTTGTTTGAGGGCAAAGTGCCTAAAAGTGAAGTAACTGATATTAAGGAGGAAAAAGGACCTATAAACAAGGATATGAAAGCTCCGGATGACTGGAATTTTTAAGTTGCTTAATCTTTAATTCCAAAACCTAAAGTACAAACAGTCCAATAAAGAAACAGAGCATACACTCCAGACAGTTAAATGCCCGGAGTGTATGCTCTGCATTTTTTGTTGTTTTTACCGGCGATGCTTTTTTGTTTCGATTATGCAATAACCAAATTTCTTTTTAAAAATTTTTTCATTCTTAATTCTTATTGCCATAACGAATATACCGATTATTCCAATAACAGAAAAGAGTCCCATTATAAAAGTAAACAGCATTATTCTGGATATGCCGTTTGCCGATTTAATTTTTGTTGGGTCTGATGTATCATAATAAATTTCTATTTTATCTCCAACTTTATCTGACGAGTTCACCGGTCCAATCATTATGTTTTTGAAAGGAACGCCATAAACAGTATAATTTACAAAGGCTGTATTTAAGTCTGTGTCTAATCCTACCATGTATGAATCAAAATCTGCTTTTGAGCTGTTATAATCCTTGTACATACCGTCTCTTATCTCAGAAATCGTGGCTGTACATTTTTCTGCCCCAAGTAAAAAAGAGTAGCATTCAGTGTTGACAATAATTCCCACTACAAAAAATGCAATAAATATTAGTGTAAACACAGTCCATGCTATAAACTGACCGTGTCTGCTCCCTATATTCATTATTTTATTGACAAATCTGGTAATTGTTTGTTCCATAGGCACTATCTCCTTAGTAAATATCCGGTTCAAGACTTTTAAGCTAAATACTGTTTTCCAAGCTTACTGCAATAAACTAAAGACAGTAAAACTTTAAATTAATAATACATTTTATGAATAGCCGTCAAAAAAATTCTAAATATACAGGCATATAATGTTCACCGCAAGTGCGGCTATGCAGGCAAAAACTGCTACAGTAAGTAAGCTTTTTTCTCTGAATGCCAATACGCAGGCAACTATTAGTCCGGCAACAGCCGATGAATAATTTCCGGTGGAAAAAATTATAGCCGGGAAAGTCATTGCTCCCAGTACAGCATATGGGATGTAGTAGAGAAAGCTTTTGATAAATGTATTGGTTATCTTACCTTTAAATATGACAAATGGCAGCATTCTTATGAGATATGTAACGCCGGCCATAATTATAAGGTAGATAAAAAAGCTTTTAATTTCCATCGTTTTTCTCCTCCTTAATAGGGAAGAATATTGCTCCCGCCACTGCGGCTATAACTGCACATATTATTATAACAAAACCGCTTGAAACACTGTTTAAAAGAGGCAGCCACTTGAAGCAGCAGCTTAGCGAAACAGAAATAATTACCACAACCATAACTGCTTTGTTCTTTCGTGCCGGCGGAAGTATTATAGCTATAAACATACCGTATATTGCTATATTAAGTGCACTGCGTATGATTTCAGGCAGCAGCTGACCTGCCGCAGCGCCAAGCAGTGTACCACTGCACCAGCCAAGCACAGGCAGGCATATTAAGCCGTACATATATTTATTGCTGACATCATTTGGTGAGCCCATAGCTACTGCAAAAATTTCATCTGTTATGCCAAAGGCAATTAAAAATCTATGTATCCCCCTGATTGAGGGGTCGGTCTTTTGCGAAAGGGAAAGGGACATAAGAGAATAGCGTATATTGATTATAAATTGTGTGCACGCCATTTCAAACCAAAGTCCTGCACCGGCCGTCATTATGTCAAGCCCGGCAAACTGACCTGCCGAGGTAACATTTGTAAGGGAAATTAATACAGCCTGCCACCAATTCATACCGCCGTTTACAGCCTGAAGTCCAAAGGTAAATGACACCGACAGGTATCCCAGTGCAATGGGGATACCGTTTTTGAGTCCGTTTTTAAAATCTTCCATTTTATATTACTGTTAATATTCCTACTGATTTTAAGAAAAGCAACACAAGCATAGCAGGGGCAACAAATTTAATCATTACGGTGTAAAGCCTTTTTCTGCCCATTTTGGTGCCGCTTTTTTCAACCTCGTCAATAATGGTTTTAGGTTTAACTATCCAGCCGATTAATACGCAGGTGCCTATAGCTACTATTGGCATAAGAATGTTGTTGCTTATATAGTCCATTATATCCAACAGCTGACCTGTTGTTCCGTTTGGCAATGACGCCTCAAAATACATTATGTTGTAGCCTAAGCATACCAAAATTCCAACAACCAAGGCAATTATACCCTCTATACTTGCCGACTTTACTCGGGACAGTTTAAAGTTATCCATTAAGCTTGATACTACAGCTTCCATAACAGATACGGCACTTGTTAAGGCTGCAAATAAAACCATTGCAAAGAACAAACAACCAACGATGTTGCCGGCAAAGCCCATTGCGGCAAATACCTTTGGCAGAGATATAAACATTAGGCTTGGGCCGGAGGCATCCATACCCTCAATGCCCGAGAATGTGTACACAGCAGGAATAATCATAACTCCGGCTAAAAATGCAACAACCGTGTCAAATATTTCTATTTGGTTAATTGATTTATTAAGGTTAGCGTCGTCACGCACATATGAGCCGTAGGTAATCATAATACCCATAGCAACACTTAAACTAAAGAAAAGCTGTCCCATTGCATCAAGCAGTGTTGAGAAAAAGCTTTTAACAGTAAGGTCTGACAGGTCCGGAATAACATAAACCTTTAAACCCTCAAGACCTGTTCGTGTAGCACCGTTTGAATCAGTGTGGCTAAGTGTAAGTGAAAATACAGCTATTGCTACTACCAGTAACAGCAAAGCAGGCATAATAACCTTTGAAAAAGATTCTATACCCTTGTTTACTCCACGGAATACTACAAAAGCAGACGCACCCAAAAATAATATTAACATTACTATTGGCTCAATGTCGCTTGTAATAAACGAGGTAAAGTAGTTGTCGGCTGCCAGTGCTGTGCCTTGACCTGTTAAATACGCTAAGAAATATTTCAATACCCAGCCGCCTATTACACAGTAATATGGCATTATAATCACAGGTACTAAGCAGGCAACCACACCAAGCCATTTCCATTTTTTCTTGAACTGACCATAAGCTGTAAGGGGACTTTGCTTAGTTTTTCTGCCTATTGCAATTTCAGTTGTCAACAAAGTAAAACCAAAGGTTAGTGCCAGTATAATATACAGCACCAAGAACAGTCCGCCTCCGTCTTTAGCCGCCAGGTAAGGGAACCTCCATATATTTCCCAGGCCCACTGCACTGCCGGCCGCCGCCAAAACAAAGCCCAGTGAACCCTTAAAAGAGTTTCGCTTTAGATGTTTTTCCATTTTTTCCTCCTTGTAATAGAGCATAAACCAATAAAATAGATAGGAATTTGCTCATTAATTTTTTATAAATAGTTTCTTCATATAATGTTAATATTACCATAAAAACGTACCGTGTACAACAAAAAAATTAATAATTTATTAAATAAATTACAGAAGCTAAATAATTAGTATACAGCGTGTGTATACATATATCAGCCATTAGACCGTTAATAACCTAATTGTCAAATAATTTTACCCACAAATCACCGCCTAACAGTTAGTATTACAATATTTTACCTTGTAAATTCCAAACGGAAAAAATTATGGAAATATAGGGGAGTGAGTAATAAAAATTTTTTAGAACAACGGCGGGGTTACATAAAAGGCTTTTAGTTTGTTATTGCAATTTAGGAAAAATTTTAAATCAAATGAAATGTGGTAGTGGGTTTATAATTAAATAACTAAAATGCTGAAATTAGTTTGGTAGCTTCCGGTTTGCTCGATGAGTAACAATTATAAAACTAACATAACAAAAGGCACAGTCTCGGTTAACCCGAAACTGTGCCTCTTTGACCTTTTATTAACTTAATACACAACTGCGTCGTCAGCGGTAAATCCACCCAGAGAGTTCTCCTTTACCTGTATACAGACAAAGGTTATACCCTCATCAGCCGCCGCAGAGAACTGTCGCTTTGCCGCAGGAGCAATTTTGAGCCAGTCACCGGCAGTAAGCGCAATTTCCTCACCGTCAATCATAACCTTACCCTTGCCGGAAATAATTCCGTAGATTTCCTCATTGTTTTTGTGTGAATGAACAAAAGGAACGCCGGCACCTGCCGGAAGCTGATTGATACTGATTTCCGCACCTGTTAAGCCAAGCGCCTGGTGAAGCTCTGCTCTGCCTTCATTTCCAATGTTGGTTTTTGTGTAATTTTTCATGTTTGTTACCTCCTAAAATTTTTGCAAATATCTTTTGCTTGTCTATAGATTATCATTCTGTACACTCAAAAACAAGTACGCACCTTTTTGTGACTGTATACTTTTTTAGTATGTGTGATATACTGTGTTTATGAGGTGATGAAACCATGAAAACAAAAGACGAATTGCCGGCTTGTCCCGTTGCAACAGCCGTATCTTTAATCGGCGGAAAATGGAAACTGCTGATTCTCCGAAACCTTAAAGAACGCCCATGGAGGTTTAATGAACTCCAAAGAGATTTAGACGGAATATCCCAAAAGGTGTTGACCGACAGCCTTAGGCAGATGATTGATGATGGGCTTGCATACCGTCACGATTTTAGAGAAATGCCCCCAAAAGTAGAATACGGACTGACAGACCTGGGCCGTCAAATGCTACCAATTATTGACGACCTCGCCGAATTTGGAAACTATTATAAATCGGTACTGAAACAGTAATTCTATGCCGTAAAGCCCGAACTTGAAACTCCCATGGTTTTAAAAGCTATGGGAGTTTTACTGTAATATGCTATGATGGATTATTAATGGGAAACTTACTTTTAATTATATAGTAAATAATAAATACTAATTGCAACACATGTATAGGTTTAAATTTGTTTAAAATAGCCAATAAATTATTGACAAACGGCTATTCGAGTGATATTATTTACTTAATAGCATATAGGAAAAGTTATTTAAAATAGGTTTAGGTTAATAATTAGTCTTATGTAGGAAATCGATAGTAAAGTTATTATGATAATATTGTTTTGAAGTTACAGCACACGGTGAAAAACTACTTGCTGTAGTGAAGAAACAACTTAAGGTAGGGTAAGTAATTAGGGTAAATTTAATTCAATTCAATAACCGGAGTAAGGAGGCAGTATAAATGAAAAGTATAAATTTAGGAAAAATTTCACATACCACTATTTCTGTTCTGCTGATACTTGTACTGCTTGTAACATCGCTTCCATTAACAAGTATGAACACCTCGGCAGAAGCCGTGTCACAAACCAAGTATGACAACATCAGCGATTTTCAAAATGCACGGTGGACAGAAATTCAAAATAAAGTGTTTGGGCAAAACTATACCTCTGTTCAGTCTGCCGATGCTATTAAAGATTTGCCTGTTCAGCAGGGAAATGAATTTTTCAACTGGACAGACACTTCACATATGCAGGGTTATGATAATGACGGCAACGAAATTGACGGCGGTCTGCAAAAGTATGGTACTACCACAGTAACCTCAATGGCAAGCACCTCTATTACAGAAAAATATGCTGATTCATATATTGATGGTTCCACTGGCAAAACTGTTAATGTCACCTCAAGTGCAACTTATACAGTATATAATGTATATACTGCAGATCAGTTTGCTTGGGTATTAAACCAAACAAGTAATGTAAGTTCAATAAAGCTTAATTTGCTTTCTGATATAGATATGGGAGGTGCTGATAATAAACAGTTTTCTACTGATAAAGATTTAATCAATAAAACATTGTATATTCAAGGTAATGGCCATACCGTTTATAATTTAAAAATATATGGTAATAGGGCTTGCCTCGGTCTTTTTAATAAATTGTCCGGTTCGGCAAAACTAATTGTCGAGAATTTTGGTTTCCAGTCTGTAATGCTATTGCACTATTTTTCTAACTACTCCGGAGACATTTTAGCCGGACTATTTTACGGACATGGAAATTGGGAACAAACAAATGTGTCTTTTGAAAATGTTCATTTGAAAGGGGCTTTTTTTCAGCAAAATACAAATGTAAATACAACCGATGACGGTATGGCATTTTTTGGAGGAAAAGGCGATTATTCAAAGCTGTTTGTTAATAATTGTTCAATAAGTGATGGATATATATACGGAAAAAATCATGTTGGTGGCTTTTTTTCATTCACATCACCGCATAATCCTCCGAAAGTCAGATATGATGCAGAATTTCCTAAAAACCCCAATGCGTTTATGTTTTATTTTCAACCGGTATTTCCTGTAATGATTAATAATTCAAATTCAGTCAATTGCGAAATGTTTTCAACCGGTGTTGATTCTGGTGCATTTATTTCATGTGGTCGTGTTATATCCGCTAATAATTGTTATACCAATAATACTATTTACGCGAATAACAACACAGGAGGTTTTATTGGCAGAGTATCTATTGAAACATTTACCGGTAATAATTACGATTATAATCATAAAAACACGGTAGGTTCAGTATTTAAAAATTGCTATTCTTCTGGGGTTGTTGAGGGAAAGGTTGCAATGGGCGGCTTTGTCGGATACAGTATGCATTATAGAGATTACTATAATACAGAAACTACGAGTAATGCTAGTTTTAATCTCATGAATAAAGCTGACTCAACTTCAGTATTTATTAACTGTTATTCAACTGCTATGGTAGGTATGGATTATACGGGTAAATATTGTGGTGGCTTTATTGGTATAGATGATGTGTATTCTCAAACGGGTGCAGCGGTAAAAGTACCAGACGATACAATAATAAATAATATCTATGGTAATGCATATATTAACTGCTATGCGGCAGGTGAAGTAGGTAATATACTTACTCAAAACAATATTAATAAATCAATCGGTAACGACAAAAGCTTTTTTAAAGGTAATTATTACAAAACTAAAAATAATATGAGTGACTATTATCCAACAGGTGGTTTTATAGGTGCTATAAATATAGACGATTATTACCTCAGTACATCTCGCACTGAAAGGAGTAACAATACCTTTGGCTACTTCTACAACTGTTACTACGATATGCAGACAACAGGAATGCATGAAATGGCAATAGGCTTGGCGTATGCCGAAACCTGCCGAGA
>CADANT010000052.1 GCA_902789345.1 uncultured Ruminococcus sp. | reverse complement strand
CTGTTAGCCAAGCACGGCTATGCAGCCGCAAACCTTGTGAAGAATGTAAAAAAGGTCTATGTTGCAGTATGTCAGGGCATAATTACAGAGCCGGGTACGGTTGATGCAAATATATCTCTTTTAGAGGGGCACACAATCCAGCGTGTTGCAGGTACTGCCGACGGCGTGCATGCCGTAACACACTATAAGCCGTTAATTACCGGCAACAACCATACTTTACTTGAATTTAATCTTGAAACAGGTAGAACACATCAAATACGGGTGCATATGTCATATATAGGGCACCCCCTTGCAGGAGATGATATGTACGGCGGTTCTTTGGAATATATAAACAGACAGGCTCTTCACTGCAAAACCATAACATTTATTCACCCTGTTACCCACAAAAAAATAACGGTAACCACACCACTGCCAAAGGATATGGAACAGGTTATAAATATATAAGAGCAAATAGTGGATTGAATATATTACAGATAATGTGAACAGTTATTAAATTTTTAGTGAATTTCGTTGATTACAAAAATGTAATGTGTTATCATAAGCGTGTAAACATTTTTATACAGAAAATGGACGGGGTTTTATAATGAATTTACTAAAAAAGCACAAAAAAGAAGCTGTACCGAGAAAGAAAAAAGCAATTACGATTATAGGAAGCAGCCTAGCGGTGGTAATTGTAGCCGGTACTGCCGGTGCTTTGTTTGCCGGCAGTGAAATTATGGGCGGTAACTCCGCTGATAAACTTTCGGGTAAAGAAAGCTCGGTACATACTGTTGTGGAGAAAGCAACAGAAAAAACCACTTCACCAAAAAGTGCAACGGCTGATGAAGCCTTGCCAAAAAAAGAAAAAGAATATAAAATATCATTTGTAAAGAAAAAAGCCGCAGTTTCTACAGGTGATAAATATACGGTAGAACTGGCTGACGGAGTTGACCGAAGCAAATATAAATTAAATTGGTCAAGCAGTGACGAAAGCGTGGCGACGGTGGATAAGAACGGAGTAGTTACAGGTGTAGCAGACGGTAAGGCTACTATAACCTGTCAGAAAGTGGGCAGCAGCACAAAAGCAACGCTGCAAATAACCGTAACAACACCTGTTTACCCTGAAACCCTTGAGCTTAACAAAGCAGAATACACCTTAACATCTATAGGTCAATTGCTAAAGCTAAGTGCCTCAATTACCCCTGAGGATACAGTTACCGAAACAAAGCTCAAATGGTCGTCCTCTAACGAGAGTGTAGCTACTGTGTCTGACAAGGGTGTTGTAAAAGCTGTATCTGAGGGCACTGCCACAATATATTGCACAACTACTAATGATATTACAGCCGAATGTTTAGTTACGGTTCAGAAAATAGTTAAGGCTAATGAGCTGTTCCTTGATTATATAGGCTATGATTTTAGCGGCCCACAAAGCGAGCCTGTTAAACTGACAGCTACTGTTTACCCTGAAAATGCTACATACCAAGATGTTGCTTGGCATTCCACCAATGAGAATGTTGCCTGTGTAGATAATGACGGCAATGTTACAATTACAGGCGACGGTAAATGTGACATTGTATGTACTACAATAGACGGCACATATCTTTCTAAAAAATGTGAAATTACAGCTGAAAATACGATGCCTGTTGTAACCTGTCCGGAGGGCACAAGCGTGTATGTTCCTGTAAACCCTGTTGTTGCCGATTCGGTTATTGAAGAGGCTCTTAGGTATGTCGGAAAGATACCTTATGTTTGGGGTGGAACAGACCTGGCAACAGGAGTTGACTGCTCCGGTTTTATATGTGCGGTTTACCAGAGATTCGGCATTAACCTGTGGGGCGTTCGTACTGACCTGTATCTTGCCGGAACAGAGGTAAAATCTATAGAGGAAGCAAAAGCAGGTGATATTCTTTGCTACCCGGGTCATGTTGCTATTTATGACGGTAACGGCGGCAGGGTGCATGCTTATGATACAGGCTATATGATTATGCACGACACTAACATAGGCGGATATTATACCATAAGAAGAATTATAGAGTGATTTTAGCAAATAATATTTAATATACATAAAAACACCACCACGGAAATATCTGCGGTGGAGTTTTTATGTAACAGGAGGTAAGAATGAAGAAGAAAATATTTTTATTGTTTACAGTGCTGGCAATAGTAATTGCATCTGTTTTTTTGGGCTGTGGTCAAAAGGAGAATCAAGTTAGCGGAGTTAAAATAGTATCCACTATCTTTCCACAGTACGATTTTGCCAGGGCAATTACAGGTGACAAAGGCAGTCTGAAAATGCTGATTCCCCCGGGTGGAGAGGCGCACACCTATGAGCCTACCCCACAGGATATTATAAGTATCCAGGAGGCTGATGTGTTCCTTTATATAGGAGGAGAAAGCGACGCTTGGGTTGATAATATACTGGATTCTGTAGACACAAGCAAAACAAAAGTTGTAAAGCTGATCGATTATGTTGATACACTGCAGGAAGAAACCGTAGAGGGAATGCAGGAGGAAAAACACAGCGATGAAGATGACAACGAACCGGAAACGGACGAACATATCTGGACTTCACCTAAAAATGCAATTAAAATGGTAAATGCTATTAGCGACGCAATTTGCCAGGCTGACAGTCAAAATGATAAATACTACAAAGAGAACACCAAGGACTATGTGTCTAAGCTTGAGGAACTTGACAAAAGCTTTTCTGAAATAGTAAAAAACGGTAAAAGAAACGAGATTATATTTGGCGACCGTTTTCCGCTGATTTATTTCACTAAGGAATATGGGCTTAAATACTATGCCGCTTTCCCGGGTTGTGCTTCCGAAACCGAGCCAAGTGCCTCTACTATAGCCTTTTTGACTGACAAAGTTAAAGAGGATAAAATTCCGGTGGTTTTTAAAATAGAACTTAGCAGTTCGGCTGTAGCCGATACAATAGCCGGTGAAACAGGCGCCAAGGTGCTTACTTTTTATTCCTGCCACAATCTTACAAAAGACCAGTTTAATAACGGCGAAACCTATCTTTCAATGATGACAGATAACCTTGCTGTATTAAAAACAGCACTAAATTAAATAATAACTATCCTCTCCCCTTTTATTAAAAGCAGGTATGTCAAAAGTGCGCCAACAGCGCCGCAAAATGGCATACCTGCTTTCACTTTCATTAAGTATTAAGTCTATAAATATCACTAATAAAAGGCATAAAGCATAATATGTTAAAAACAATTGAGTTTAAATGAATAATGAGGTGAAGTATATGACAAAGCAGTTTATTTCGGTATCATCAATTACCTACGCTATGAAAGCAAAATCCATTCTCAGAAATTACGGAATATATGCGGATATAGTAAAAACATCAAAAATATCAGACTCTAAGGGCTGTGGCTATAGCTTGGTACTGCTTAAAAATGCAGATAAGGCCGTAAGCATTTTGAAAGAAAACAATATAAATATTTTAGCTGTGAATTAGGTGGTGTATTAATGATATATTTAGATAATGCAGCAACAACCTTTCCAAAACCCCGGGCAGTATATGGTGCTGTTAACAGTGCAATACAAAATTACGGGGCAAACCCCGGCAGAAGCGGACATAAAATGTCACTAAAGGCTGCCGAGCTTGTGTATAACTGCAGAGAAGCTGCTGCAAATTTTTATAACGCTCCAAATGTTGAGAACATTATATTTACTCCAAACTGTACCTATGCGTTAAATACTGTTATAATGGGCTTTTTAAAACCGGGAGATAATGCGGTGGTGTCAAATGTAGAGCACAACTCTGTTTTACGACCCCTTGAGTTTCTTAAAAGCAGAGAAGTAAGCTATACTGTTGCCGATGTAGTACATGGTGATTTTGACGCTACAGTTGATAATTTCAGAAATGCAATAAATCAGAACACAAGGCTTTTTGTTATAACCCATGCTTCAAATGTTACCGGAACTATTTTGCCTGTTGGCAGACTTACAGCCCTTGCACATCAATACGGTATAAAGGTGTTAATTGATACGGCGCAGACTTCGGGTGTTTTGCCCATAGATGTTCAAGAGCTAAATGTAGACTTTTTGGCTGCACCGGGACATAAGGGTTTAATGGGACCTATGGGAACAGGAATTTTATATATCAAGGAACCTGAAAGCCTATCCCCTTTGGTCTGCGGCGGAACAGGAAGCAGCTCGCTGGATTTAAAACAGCCCGATACATTGCCGGACAGATTTGAAAGCGGTACCTGCAATCTGCCCGGAATTTGTGGCTTAAAAAAGGGCATAGACTTTGTTAATAGTGTGTCTATTAAGAAAATACACAACCACGAGTATTCTTTGTTAGTTTCTCTGTATGATAAACTAAGCAGGATAAACGGTGTTGTTTTGTATACCCCTAAACCGTCGGCAGAGTACAACGCACCACTTATTTCCTTTAATGTTACCGGCAAATCAAGCGAGGAAACCGCAGAGATTTTGAACCGCAGATATTCCATAGCTGTAAGGGCAGGACTGCATTGTGCCCCTTTAACCCACAAGATGCTTGGTACAGAGGAAACAGGTGCGGTAAGAGCTTCTATGTCCTATTTTAACAATAACAACGACATTGCCGCCTTAGCAAATGCAATAAAAAATATTTCATATTTTGAAAATAAAAAATTCAAATAAAGTAGTGTACATTTTAAAATTTTGTGATAAAATTAACTATGTAAATTGCGGTTGAATGTAGGACTGCAATTAATAAGATGTTATAGATTGGAATGGATAATCATGGATTTTATTGTGTCATGGTTTCAGTCCTTTTTATCTGTTATAAAGACTTTTGAAATAAAAGATGTTATAGATATAGTGTGCGTAACTTTTATTATTTATGCGCTAATAAAGTTTGTAAAGGATACTAAGGCTGTACAGCTGCTTAAAGGTGCGGCTATATTAATAGGAATATATTTTGTTTCCTCTTTTTTGAATTTAACAATGTTTTCGGCAATACTAAGAACCTTTATGGAGTTTGGTGTGCTGATTTTAATAATTATTTTTCAGCCGGAAATACGAAATGTGCTTGAAAAAATCGGCCGAAGTAAAATATCAAGATACTTTGGCTTTTCAAATCAGGACGAAGCAGAAAAGCTTTACGAAGAAACTAAGCGTTGTGTAAATGCGGTTGTTTCTATTTCTAAAAATTTCAGTAAGAAAAAGGTAGGTGCTTTAATAGTCTTTGAAAGGCAAACAAAGCTTGGCGATATTATAAACACAGGTACAATAGTAGATGCAGAAGCGTCTGTACCGCTGCTTGGCAATATGTTCTTTAACAAAGCACCTTTACATGACGGCGCTGTAATTATAAGAAACGGCAGAGTGTATGCAGCAGGCTGTATATTGCCTTTAACACGCCGAAATCAGGATGTTGATGTAAATTTAGGCACAAGACACAGAGCAGCTATAGGTATGAGTGAGGATTCAGACGCCGTTGTAGTTGTAGTATCTGAGGAGACCGGAGGTATTTCGGTGGCCTACAAGGGCAGGCTAAGACTTATGGACGACAGCGACGAGCTGTACAGACGCCTTGAAAAGCTTGTAATTCCGGAATATACAAGAGCGAAAAACGATTTTGTAGATTATATTCCTATTTTTTCATCAATAAGAAAGGATAAAAAAGGTACAAATGGAAAAGAAAAAAAAGAAAAAGATAGTTAATGTAAGAGCACTATTTAACAATACAAAATTTTTACTGTTGCTTTCTTTTCTTTTGTCCTGTATTTTCTGGGTGGCTTTTGCTTCGTCCTCCGGTGAAGAAAGCACGGTTTCGGTTGCTGATGTACCTGTTACTATAGAGCTTCCGGAGCAAGCAGTAGCTGACGGCTTAAAGGTTTACCGTGGCGGTGAACAGAAGGTTACTGTACAAATAAAAGGCAACAGGCTTACTGCCGGCTCTATAACAAAAAATGACATACAGGTAGTAGCACAGAACACCAGTGCAATTACCGTGGCGGATACCTACGCTATAAGTCTTTCTGCAAAGAAAAACAGCGTTAAAACCGATTATGAAATTGTATCTGTAACGCCGTCGGTTATTAACATAACTGTAGACAAAGAAAGACAGCAGGAATTTGCGATAGATAAGAACATTGACACATCGCAGGTTACACTGCCAAAAAGTGACGACAGCGACATTGCCGGTTATTACCTGGCAAGGCCGGTTCTATCTACAGATACAGTAACCGTTACAGGTCCGGAGCAAGAGGTTAAAAAGATAAACAAAGTTCAGGTTTCGGATAAAATAACAGGAGAGCAAAGCTCTAATATAACTAAAACGCTGAATGTTCAGCTTTTAGACTCTGACGGCGAAGTGTTTAACAGTGATATGATAACAGTAACGCCTAAGACTGTTGAGGTTACAATACAGATACTTCCTAAGAAGGATGTTAAAATTATACCTACATTTACAAATGTTCCAAGCGGAATAGATACAACTAAAATTGCCACTGTTAAACCGTCATCTATTACGGTTGCAGGCCCGCAGCAGGTAATTGAAAAGCTTGACAAAATCAGTTTGGACCCTATAGACTTCTCAACCCTTGACCCTACTAAAACCCAGATTACCAGTGCAATATCACTGCCAAACGGTTGTATTGACATCAGTAACCAGGAGCAGGCAAAGATTTCTTTGGATTTAAGCGATTATTCAACAACGGTAGTTAGTATAGATAACTTCCTGTTAAGCTCTGTATCCGATGGCTATACCGCGTCTGTTACTACAAGTGCAATAGATATTACAATAGCAGGCCCGACAGACATAATTAATGAAATTACTTCTTCGGATATTATTGCAACCGCTGATTTAAGTAAGCTTGCCAGCAACTTTGAAGGTTCACAAGAGGTACCTGTTAGTATTTCCTTTGTTAATCAAACAAGCTGTTGGTGCATTAACAGTTATACCGTAACAGTTTCGGTAAAGAAAGCAGAATAAATATTACAAACTTTAAGCAGATGATTTTGTAAGATCATCTGCTTTTTTCTTATATAGAAAAACCTCTGTAATAAAAACTGCCTTTAATTATCGCTGCTTGTTTAAATAAAATTTTTACGGTTTTCCAACTATTGACACAGAGCCTAAAAAAACAGAGCACACTTATTCTGAATCCGTTTAAATGGATTAATTAAGAAACCACTTAAACGGAGAAACAAGTATGCTCTGCAATTATTTTTTTAAAAATCCGTAAATAGATAAATCCCCCAGCAAAAGCTAAGGGATCTATCCAGATAGTGTATTAGGGTTAATTGTAAGTTGTAAGCAATTAATATCTGTAATAAGCAGTTCCTTATTACATTTGTTATTATAACGGATATCTAAAAAAAAATCAAGTGTTTTTATAAAAAAATTTAGATTTGTTTTTTTGAACAAATCATTAGTAAATACACAATAATCTGTGTCGCAAATTCACTAACGATTACTTCTTTTCAAATGACATACAGTCTGTACACTGGTCAACTGTTGGGTTGCATTCGTGAGTACCTACCTGTATACAATTCAAAGAACAGTTATCCTTGCTGCTGCAATGGTTTTTGCACTGGTAAACTGTGCACTTAATTGATTCATTAGCATATGAGTTATCCATAATTAGTATACTCCTTTAAAATTGTAATGTGACTTTCCGTCGATATTATTTTTATCAGAAATAAAAAATAAATTCACACCATATTTTTCCAAAAACATAAAATGTAATGAGGTGATTTTATGTTTGAAACAATTAAAGATTTATTATTTATACTCCTTGCAGCAGCCGGACTGATTTACATATGGAAAATGATTTTAATTTTTTTGTTAAGAAATAAAACTAACAAATTTATATATGTTGTTGTACCTATTGATGATACTATGGAATGTGTTGAACAGGTGCTGCGAAGTGCCGCCGAAAGAACAATATTGATGGGTAGCAGCAAATGGAGCAGGGTTGTTTGTGTTGATTATGGCTGTAATAGTGAAAGCCGAGAAATAGCAGAAAGACTATGTGACGAATACAGCTTTTTGGACTATATGGACAGTGAAACATTTAATAAAATATTTGTATCAAAAACAAAGGCAACGGCAAATTAAAAGGAGCA
>CADANT010000051.1 GCA_902789345.1 uncultured Ruminococcus sp. | reverse complement strand
CAACATCATTTGTATTTATAATGTAAACATTTCCCGTTTCTTTTTCAGCATTTCGATTGCATCTTCCGGCAGACTGTACAATACTGTCAAGGCCACACAGCGATCTTACAACTGCTTCAAATGAAACATCAACGCCCGCTTCAATTACCTGTGTGCTTATGCAAACAACCTTTTTGCCGGATTCAAGTTCATTCTTCATTTCTTCTATAACAGCCTGTCTATGCTCAGGGCACATATAAGCAGACAAAAACCATAATTCAAAAGCCCCATGCTTTTCACAGTCATTTAGCTTCTTCATCTCCTTATAAACAGCCAACGCTGAAGACTTGGTATTCAAGATGCATAAAACACTTTTGTTTTCATACAAAAGCTCATATACAAAAGCAGCCGTCTGAGCAAAAGTATAGTATTCGTCCCTTATACTGTCTATAATCCTTGTGCGCCTCAGACTGTTGTAATACTGTTTAAAACCGCTAATCATCTCACTGCATTCAATACTGTTAATTGTACCTTTTAATTTATCAAAAGGCGGCTGGGTTGCAGTACACAATACAACTGTACATTTACATATTTTAGATAGAAATTCAATAGCAGAATTAAACATATTAATACATTCTAAGGGAATGGATTGTATCTCGTCTAAAATAATAACCGAATTTACTAACCCCAACATCCTTTTTATTGAACTGATTTTTCCGTCGAACAATGTATTAAGGAACTGCACCATAGAGGTTGCAATTACAGGTGCGCTCCAATTTTCCACAGCGTACATTAACTCCATATTTGAATTATTATTTTCATTTTCAGCATCGTCAGTGTAATTTATTAAATCTCCAAAATGAGGTAATACACCAACACTATCAGGCAAGTATTCTTTTATTTTGTTATAATTCTGGTCTAAAATAGAATTATATGGTGCAACATAAATCATTCTGCTTTTTTCGCATTTTTTCGCACAATGAACTGCATATCTAAGAGAACTTAAAGTTTTTCCACCTCCGGTAGGAACTGTCATTTTAACAATTTCGCCGGATTTTTCTGTAGTTTTTTCCGCAAACTCCTTAGCCTTGTCCGATATTTCACAACGAATTTTATTGATAGGTTTGTCCGTATCAAAATCCTTTATTTTATTCTCTAAATAATCACAGCAAGTTTGCCAGCACACTGTACTTTCAGGTTTTTTTACCGGGTTTTCTTTGCCAAAATCCCGTGCACTTTTGTGGTCTGCATTCACAAGAGAAGATAGCAACACCCTTATTAAAAGCGATACATTAAAATATTTCTTCTTAGAATTGGAACAGTAGCCTTGTATTTCATCAAAAAATTTAATCAGCTCATTTTTAGCCTGACTAAATAATAAATCAATCTCCTCTTCACTTACGGCACTGTCATTGCTATAAAAAGTTTCATTCTTACACTGACTGTAGTCGTTTTTATTAATGTTGTTAATCTTATCAATTACCTTATTACCCGTTTTATTTTTTGGAATTTGTTCATTAATATTAGTCGGGCCTACAACAGGTATACAGTCAAACAAACCGTGGTGTGACATAATAACAATACAAATTATTTCTGCTAATAATCCGCAATAATTATCCGGTTTTACATTTGACCACCCTACAAAGCGGTCATATATGTATCTGCCACCATAATGAGAGTGAATCACCTTTTCTCCTGTCCACCGTTCTCCCTTTCCCACTGTCATTTGGTATTGGTCACTCTTTTCACAGTTTTTTCCCATATCATGCAACAGCTTAATAATTTTTTGAGTACTGGTCATTATGGTTTTTAAATCTACAGTATAAAGAGAAGCTGTTTCTCTTAAATGATCATTAACAGATTGTATTTTACCATCTAATGTAAGCCGAGCTGCATATAGCATAACAATCACCCCTAAACATTTTAAATATGTTATATTATACCAACCCAGCTGTCGTTTTGCAACGATTTATATAATAATTTAAAATATATTAATAATTTTATTGATATATTGTATATACAATGCTAAATATAACACCACGCTGACTATAACAACGCATTAGCTCAAAACAGAAACATTTAGCAAGTAAAGAAGTTAAATGTGTCAATATGAACTAAAGATATTATTTTGCTTGTTATTGATAGTTATTATTATTTTCATAAGAGGCAATTTCGTTTAGCGCTTTATCCCGGTGTGCTTCAACAGCAAGTAAAATCAACAGCACAATCAGCACCAAAACTGCAAGAATAAAAAAGAACATGCGAAACAACTGTCAAGCAAAAGGCAAACATCGCATTTATTACAATGCTTATTTATAGTACTGCATAAGAAAAATTGTATAAACTATAAATGTGAATAAATATTAAACATTTAACATTGAAAATGTCAACAAGTCTAAAAAAATGTTTAAAACCACTCTATCAGGCTATTAAAAAGTAATTAAATCCGTTGATAGCAAGTGATTTTATGGCGATTATTGTCAATAAATATGGTTAAAATTATGGTTTGCATATTATTCAATTACCAAAAACATTTAAAATAACAGCTGTGTATATTTATTCATTTTAAATACCGTGTATATCCGCTTTTTATTAGATATGAATATTTATTCATATACATGCAGGATGA
Source organism: uncultured Ruminococcus sp. (assembly GCA_902789345.1). Taxonomy (GTDB): domain Bacteria; phylum Bacillota; class Clostridia; order Oscillospirales; family Acutalibacteraceae; genus CAG-964. The sequence continues at coordinate 6,401 of CADANT010000051.1, read as the reverse complement.
TACTGCTTCGTATCCATTCTCCGAAGATAGCTCATCTTATAAATTGGTAAAAAATTATACAGAATGTAATATTACATTCTGTATAATTTCATCCCTTGTCATACCTGCGCCGTAATTTTTTTAAGGCCTTAGTTTCGATTCGCGATATGTACGAGCGTGATATATTCAGCATTGCAGCTATTTCTCTTTGGGTTTTTTCCTCATGACCGTTTAGCCCATATCTTAATTCTATTACTGTTTTTTCTCTTTCATCCAATTCTTCGTTTATATACTGCTGCAGCTTTTCACTTTTAAACTTGGTATCTATCTTTTCAACAATATCATCGTCCACCGCTATTACATCCATTAGCACCAAATTATTTCCGTCTTTGTCGCTGTCTACCGATTCACTAAGTGAAATCTCCTGTTGCGCTTTCTTATTATTTCTAAACATCATCAATATTTCATTTTGGATACATATAGAAGCATACGAGCTTAAACGCTGGGTTTTAGTTGCGTCAAAGGTATTAATGGCCTTTATCAATCCCACCACACCTACCGAAAGCAGGTCATCATAATCATTTGTACCTGTATAATATTTTTTTACTATATGTGCAACTAAGCGCAGGTTATGCTCTACTAAAATATTTCTTGCTTCTTTGTCACCCTGTGCCACCCTTGCCAGATATTTTTTTTCGTCTGCAGCTGATAATGGCTTCGGATACACATTTCCTGATGTTAGGTGAAGTATAAAAAACATATACATACCGTTTAATATTTCAAAAAACACTCTAACCTCTCCCTGTCTTAGTAAAATTTACACAGCGGTACATAATCAGCAAAAAAACAGCGTAACTGTTACCACTGACATAACCAACCCCGTAAAATCTGCCAGCAATGCACAAGGCACTGTACAACCGGTTTTAGTTATATTTACACTGCCAAAGTACATTGCAATAGTGTAAAATGTGGTTTCTGTTGAACCCATAACCACGCTTGCCACTCTGCCGGCAAAGCTGTCTGCCCCATTTTGTGCAAGTATGTTGTCAAGAACAGCCAAAGCTCCGCTTCCGCTTACAGGTCTTATAAGAGCCATTGGTATAACCTCCGGCGGAAATCCCACAGCACTGTACACAGGTTCCAGTACCTTTGCCAGCCACATAAACAAGCCACTGCTTTCAAGCATTGTTACCATCATAACCAAACCGATAATTGACGGAGCTATGCTTAAAGTTGTTTTTAGTCCCTCCAGCGCACCGGCAGTAAAAAGCATAAATACCTCTTGCTTTTTAATAAGACCGGTAAGTATTATAGCGGCAATTATAACTACAACCGATATTGACGCAATATATTCCATAAAATCACCTTGTAAACCTAGTGCATATTTTTGTTGCCATAATTCCTACGGCTAACGCAACAACTGAAGAAATCCAAATACAAGGTGCTATTTCCATAGGTGAGCTGCTTCCATTTGACAGTCTTAGCGCTGCTATTGTAGTAGGAACAATCTGTATTGATGAAGTATTCATAACAACAAATACTGACATACCACGGTTAGCAGTATTTCCCCCGTTGTGCATAGCCGCCACCGCTTTTAGTCCTGCCGGAGTGGCGGCGTTGCCCAGACCGATAAGGTTGGCAGTAATATTTGTGCTTATGGCGTTCATTGCTTCTTTATTATTTTTGTGGTCGGGAAACAAAAATTTAAGTATGGGGTTAAACAATATACTTAAACCGTTTGTAATACCACAGTGATCCGCTATAGCCATAATGCCACTCCAGATGCTTATAGTACCTGCCAATGTAAGCAACAGCTTTACAGCAGATTCTCCTCCACTTAGCACAGAGGCGGCAACTAAGTCACCGTTACCCAGCAAAACACCGAAAAGTATTGCGATTAATGTAAGTATAGCCCAAACAAAATTCATCATAAAATAACACCCAATATTAATTATTAGACACAATAAATATTTTTTGGTATCTCATTGACAAAATAACCAATAATTGGTAAAATAAGTATAGTAAATCAAAGTAAAGGAGATTCCTTATTATGTCACAAACAGAAAAGAAAAACGGAAAAATGGGACAAGTTTGCACTATTGATAGCCTTGGCAGAATTGTTGTACCATCATTAATGAGAAAAACCTACAATATGGGAAAAAATGAACCGGTTGAATTAATTATGATGGACGAAGGAATTTTAATGAGGAAATACAAGCCCGGCTGTATTTTTTGTAACAATATACACGATCTGACGGTTTTTAAAGACAATATAATTTGCAAGGACTGCTTAAAAGAGATGAGTGAAATGCTCTAACCAATACGGTAATTTATATTCAAAAAAGGTTAAAATAATACTGATATTTACTTTTTTATTTATTTTAGACTGTCCAATTTTTCTCCCTACACAGGTCATTATTTTAATAACAAGCTGATTAGTATAATTCCTGTCTGTAACCCAAAGTACATATTTAAAAAAGCGCCAAAAATAAACGCCTGCATTTTTACATAATGTAGGCGTTTTTCTATATTAAGTATTTAATTATTTCACAAAATTTGTAGTAATTACAATTTGAGTATGATAAAATAAAGACCGTAAAATACATAAATCACATTATGCGGAATTTTATAACTATATATAACCTGCTTTCATTGTTATAAAGCATTATGGATATAATATAGTTTTTCCGGTAAAAAATCAGGAGATAAATATGGTAAGAGAAGCTGTTAAAGAAGACTTAGACGAACTGTTGCATTTATATTTGTTTTTACACGAAAAAGATATTCCTGAACAGTCACAGCATTTACAAAATGTTTGGAACGAAATAATAAGTGATAAAAACCACCACATTATTGTTAATGTAGTTGATGGGAGAATCGTCTCTTCTTGTGTTTGTGTTATAATCCCAAATTTAACACGGAATGTCCGTCCGTATGCTTTTGTTGAAAATGTGGTAACTCACTTAGAATGCAAAGGAAAAGGATATGCTACAGAATGCTTAAATTATGCAAGAGAAATTGCGAAAAATCAGAATTGCTATAAAATGATGCTCTTAACATGTTCAAAAGAGCAAAAAACGTTGAATTTTTATGAAAATGCAGGTTACAACAGTGCTGATAAAACCGCATTTATTCAGTGGCTTTAATTATGGTTAAGCATAAATCTATTTTAAATTAATAAATTTGAGGAGCTGTTATGAGAGCAGAGGTTGTAACACTAACTAATATGTGTATGGTGTACGATGATAACGGAAATGTTTTGGTGCAGGATAAGGTTGATAAAAACTGGGGCGGCATTACATTTCCGGGAGGTCATATAGAAAAGGGCGAGTCATTTGTAGACTCTGTAATTCGTGAGGTGTATGAGGAAACAGGTCTTACTGTAGGAAAGCTGAGAATATGCGGTACAAAGGACTGGGAAAAAAGCGACGGCACAAGGTATCTTGTTGTCTTTTATAAAACTAACTGTTTTAGCGGCAGTGTTAAATCCTCAGCGGAGGGTGAAGTAAAATGGATGCCGCTAAAAGATATGATAAAGAGTGAAAGGCTTGCAGATGGTATGGCTGATATGCTTCGTGTATTTTTAGAGGACGATATAAACGAATTTCACTATTATACCGTTGAAAACGGTGAATGGAAATATTCGTTGAAATAATGAAATTTGATTACTAAATTGGAGTTTATAATGACTGTTAAGGTTATGATAGATATGGCATATGATGTAGTCTTTAAAAGCTTTAGCAAAAAAGTGCAGGAAAAGCTGCTAAAAACAATAGGTAATATTTGATAACAGCTATTGCAACAAGATAAATTGCTGTAAATACTACAGAGCATTATAATAAATCGGTTTATATAAAATAGGAAGTGATTAAATGGCGTCAAAGGTAAAAAGTGTTTTTGTTTGCTCCGAATGTGGCTGGGAGTCATCAAAATGGGTTGGCAAGTGCCAGGGCTGCGGTCAGTGGAACACTATGCAGGAGGAGCTAAAAAACACAGCAAAACCTGCTGCCTCATTTGGATATACATCAAAAGCAGAAAAAGCATACTCGTACACACCGCCAATATCAATGAGAGAAATTGACACAACCAACGAAGAACGGTACAAAACAGGTTTAAAGGAGTTTGACCGTGTGCTTGGCGGAGGCATAGTAAAAGGCTCTTTGGTACTGCTTGGCGGTGACCCCGGTATAGGTAAGTCTACAATTCTTTTACAGGTTTGCAACAAGCTTGGAAATGATTTAAAAATCTTGTATGTATCCGGTGAGGAATCAAAAAGGCAAATAAAGCTTAGAGCAAATCGACTTGGTGTTGACTGTGATAATCTTTTTGTCGTTACTGAAACAGACATTGAGATTGTGTCACAAATAATCCAAAGCGAAAAGCCGGACTTAGTAATGATAGATTCAATACAGACAATGAATTTTACAGAGCTTTCATCATCACCGGGAAGTGTAACCCAGGTAAGGGAATGTACAAATATTTTAATGCGTGCCGCAAAGGCACTTGAAATTCCTGTAATGATAGTAGGTCATGTTAATAAGGACGGCGCTATAGCCGGTCCAAAGGTTTTGGAACATATTGTAGACGCTGTTCTTCATTTTGAGGGCGACAAGCAAATGTCCTACAGAATACTAAGAGCAGTTAAAAACCGTTATGGCTCTACCAATGAAATTGGTGTGTTTCAAATGACAAATGACGGTCTAAGCGAGGTAGAAAACCCGTCTATGATGTTGCTTTCGGGCAGACCTAGGAATGTTTCGGGAACCTGTGTTGCCTGTGCAATGGAGGGTACCAGACCTATTCTTGCAGAAATACAGGGGTTGGTTACCGGCTCGGGATACGGAAACCCACGCAGAATGTCCACCGGCTTTGACTATAACAGAATGAATCTTATTTTGGCTGTATTGGAAAAAAGAGCCGGGTATTTTTTCTCAAGTGCAGACACCTACATAAATGTAGTAGGTGGTTTAAGACTTGACGAACCGGCAGTAGATTTGGCGGTGGCAATGTCTTTAATAAGCAGTTTAAAGGATGTTGCAATTTTGGAAAACGCACTGGCGTTTGGTGAAATAGGATTGGCCGGTGAAATCAGAGGTGTTTCCCAGGCACAGGCTAGAATTTCAGAATCCGCAAGACTTGGCTTTACAAAAATAATATTGCCTTATCAAAATTTAAAAAATATTAAACAGAGCCAACTTCCGGACAACATAGAATTGGTTGGCGTAAGAAATATCAGAGAGGCATTCGGCGCAATGGTAAAAAACTAAGTTGTTTGTAACTTTAACAATTTATCTTAAACCTCTGCGTTACATTTTACATATTTATTTGGTGAGTTATATATGAATTTTAAACTACTTGCAACCGACCTTGACGGCACTTTGCTAAATGATAACAAAGAAATTTCTTTTATTAACTACGAGGCACTTGAGTGTGCAGTTAATAAAGGTATAATTCTTGTTCCGTGTACCGGTCGTGCCATAAATGGCATTACAAAATACGGTCGCCTTGCACAATTAAGTACATATGCAATAGCCTACAACGGCGCTATGATAATAAACCTAAAAAGCAACGAAATTATTTACCACTGCCCGCTGGATAAAAAAGACGCATTTTATATTGTCAACCGTGGCATTGAATATAATACCAACATATGCATTTGGAGCAATAATAAATTATACTGCAATGTTATAAACGACTACACCATGAGCTACAGCAAAATCAGCGGCATAGCCCCTGAAAAATTCAACTCCCTTGCGGATTTTGAAAGCAAGATTATCACTAAGGTGCTTTGGCATGACTCGGAGGAAAACATTGCAAAATATTTAAAAGAAATGTCAAGTACTGTATCAGAGAGCGTTTGCTGCTGTACCTCTAAACCGTGGTTTCTGGAGTTTTTTAACAACCAAACCTCTAAGGCATTGGCGCTGGACAAGCTTAATGCAGCGCTTAATATTAAACAAAGCGAAGTCATTGCATTTGGTGATGAGCTAAATGATGTAAGTCTGATAAAATATGCCGGGACAGGCGTAGCGATGGCTAACGCCAGAAAAGAAGTAAAGCTGTGCGCTGATATAATTACAAGCAGTAATAACGACGATGGAGTAGCACAAATTATACACAAGCTTATTTAGAATAAGTTTATAAAACACAACTGCCTACACAGAAACCCCTTAAAGATTCCGCGAGCCTGTGAAAAAATTTCTGTAAATTAGACAATATAAGGGTCTTCTATGATAAAATATTAAAATCATAGGAGGCCTTTTATTATGGCAAACAGAAAAAACAAGTTTACAAACCAAAACCAATGACTGAAGGAAAGAGAGATTTGATTCAGGGATTGCTCCAAGAGTATGATATCCAGTCCGCTGACGATATCCAGGAGGCATTAAAGGATCTTCTGTCCGGAACGATTCAAGATATGC
>CADANT010000050.1 GCA_902789345.1 uncultured Ruminococcus sp. | reverse complement strand
ATAAGCGGGTTGTACTTAAACCTTGAACAGCTTCCGTTTACAAGCTGTTTATTTGCCTTGCATATTGTAATTCCATTTATTTTTTGAGCGTTGTGACAATACTCACAGCTGGCCTCGATATTATTACCAAATAAACCGAAATTAAAAAATCTCATATAAATTCCCCTTCGTTTTATTTATAATCAAACAAAGCACCGTACAAAATGTTACTAAATGTTCACTTGTATTATAACACCGGTAGTAATATAATGTAAAGTACAAAGATTTAGTATACAGGTATTACGGAGGAATTAGATGAATCTGCCAAAATTCAACAGTGAAATAATGAATCTAAATGTACAAAATGATGTTCCTTTTCTAACATACAAGGCACTTGAAAAGCTGCCGTTTATTACCCACGCATTTTCTACCCGGCTGGGCGGTGTAAGTACAGGCGAATTTTCAACAATGAATCTTGCCTTTAACCGTGGGGATAACCCGGACAATGTTACAGAAAATTACAAGCGATTGTGTAAGGCGGTCGGCTTTTCTTTCGACAGTCTTGTTGCCTCTGCGCAAGACCACCACACCTTTGTACGCAAGGTAACGGAAAACGACTGTGGCATTGGCATAAGCAAGCCTAGAGATATACAGAGTGTTGACGCTCTTGTAACCGACCGTCCGGGTGTAACATTGGTTACATATTATGCAGACTGCACCCCTATATTTTTTGTGGACAAGGCAAAAAAGGTTATAGCGCTGGCACACGCCGGCTGGCGTGGTACGGTGGGCAAAATTTGTGAGCAAGTGGTGCACACTATGGTAAACGACTATAACAGCAACCCTGCCGATATAATATGCTGTATAGGCCCTGCCATTTCAAAATGCTGTTATGAAATAGACGAAAGCTGTTACAAACATTTTGCAGATATACCGGAGCTTGACTTAGAAAAAATTATGACGCCCAAAGAAAACGGTAAATATATGGCAGACCTGCTTGAAACAAACAGACAAATACTTATTCAAAGCGGTATAAAAGCCGAGAATATAACCGTAAGTGATGTGTGCACAAAATGCAACAGCAACCTGCTGTGGTCACACCGTGCTACAAACGGTCACCGTGGTACAATGAGTGCCTTTATGTGCATTAATGAAAACAATAAATAAGGAGTGTAAATATGAAAAACAAGATAACCGCACTGATTATGTGCAGTATATTAACCGCAGGCATTATTTCCGGCTGTGGTTGTGAAGCCGAAGAACAAACCTCTGCGACAAATACAACCTCTGTTACACAAACTACAGAGGCTACTAAGCAATCAGCAACTAAAAAGGCTACCGCCCCTACCCAAGCACCTACTTCTGCCGCAACTGCCGCGGCATCAACAGAAAAAAGCACTTTTTCTGTTGAGGAGGGTGACAGCTTTGAATTTTCCGACGATAAAAACAACACTGCACCAACCGAGGCAGATACATCTGACACTGACGAAACTGTAAAGAATCCTACAGCCGCACCAATAGATGTGCCTGATTCACCGTCAACTGTCACAGTAACGGCTGAAGGTCTTGCAGGCACCTGGAAACCTTTAATGGCTACTACTGTTTCTGACAGCAAGGAGGTTACATTTCAGGAAATTTTCGGTTCATCATTTACCGAATCCGGCGGCTCTCTTGTAATCTCTTCCGACGGCAGCTTTAATATTAATATGGGAGCATCTATAAAAGAGAGCAAAACCAAGGGTACATTTACTACAAGCAAGAATTATTTGCTTGTAAGGTACAGCGACAATTCAACAGACACTTTCCTGTATATCCCCCGTTACCAAAACAAAGAGGTTATAAAGGCACAAATAAACAGCTACTATATATATTTCTATAAGGAAGCGTAATAATATTATAATTCTCTAAAACTAAGCTCCCCCGTCAGTACAGCTGATTTGCTGACTGACGGGGGAGCTTTGCTGTTAATTAACCAAAGTTTAAACTGTAGGTTAATGTTGTGTGCTAATTTACACTGAATTCCTCTAATATTAGGCCTTTATTATGCTCCAACGCCCAGTTTATGCTCCATTCACTTGTAAACAAAAGCAGGTTATTGTCTTTAAGGTCTTGAATACGCTTTGTATCAGACGCCAAATCAAGCTTTTTAGGGTCTATGTCCTTATTGCCTATCCAGCGAATAAACTGATACGGCAAAGTGTTCATAATAATATCCACATTGTATTCATTCTTTAAACGGTATTCCAACACTTCAAACTGCAATGTGCCTACAACGCCAACTATAACCTCTTCCATACCGGCGCCAAGCTCACGGAAAATCTGTATAGCACCCTCCTGTGCAATTTGGTCGGTTCCCTTTATAAATTGCTTACGCTTCATAGTGTCCTTTTGCCTTACCAAAGCAAAATGCTCCGGTGCAAATGTAGGTATACCCTGGAACTTTACCTTGTGCTTAGGCATACAAATTGTATCACCAATGGAGAATACGCCCGGGTCAAATACACCTATAATATCACCGGCATAGGCCTCATCTACTACCTCTCTCTCCTGTGCCATAATCTGCTGTGGCTGAGAAAGACGCATCTTTTTATCGCCCTGAACATGGAAAACCTCCATATTCTTTTCAAATTTACCGGAACATATGCGCATAAACGCAACCCTGTCACGATGTGCTTTGTTCATATTTGCCTGAATTTTAAATACAAAAGCCGAGAAATCCTCTGATACAGGGTCTACCTCACCGTCCTCTGTTTTTCGTGGCAATGGCGAGGTTGTTAACTGCAAAAAGTTCTCTAAAAACGGCTCAACGCCAAAGTTAGTTAAAGCGGAGCCAAAGAAAACAGGGGTAAGCTTTCCATTTCGCACTGCTTCAATGTCAAAATCATCGCCTGCACCCTCTACCAGCTCAATTTCTTCCAAAAGATTTTCAGCGTGGTCGCTTCCAATATAGTCGGCAAGCTTTTCATCATCAATGCTTATATCCTGTTCCTCTACCTCTTTTTGTCCGTTATTGGCAGTAAATTTCAGAATTTGTCTTGACTTTCTGTCATATACTCCCTTAAATTCCTTACCACAGCCAATAGGCCAGTTTACAGGATAGGTGTGAATGCCCAGTACATTTTCAATATCATCAAGTAAATCAAATGTATTCATTGCGTCACGGTCCATTTTATTAATGAAAGTAATAATAGGAATATTGCGCATAACGCAAACCTTAAAGAGCTTTTTAGTTTGATTTTCAACACCCTTAGAGCCGTCTATAACCATTACCGCTGAGTCAGCCGCCATAAGCGTACGGTAAGTATCCTCCGAGAAATCCTGGTGACCGGGCGTGTCTAGTATATTAATACAATAACCGTTATATTTAAACTGCAAAACAGAAGAGGTTACGGAAATTCCCCTTTGCTTTTCAATTTCCATCCAGTCAGAAACTGCGTGCTTGGTGGACTTTTTACCCTTAACGGTACCGGCTGTGTTTATTGCTCCTCCGTATAGTAACAGTTTTTCAGTAAGCGTTGTTTTACCGGCGTCCGGGTGAGAGATTATTGCAAAAGTTCTGCGCTTTTCAATTTCGCTTTTTAATGTGGACAAAATAACTCCTCCATAATTTTTACTTATAATTGCTGCACCTAAAAAGCCCGTTCAGGCACAGTACATACTCTAATATTTTACTTATATATTTAATAATTGTCAACTATTGCCGTATAATACATAAACATATTATGCCCTTGGTTGACTTTACAAATTTGCAATAATATAATTAATCTAAAAAGCATTTAAGGTGATTTTATGAAAAATAATTGCGGCCTATATATACATATACCGTTTTGCAGCAGCAAATGTCTGTACTGCGACTTTTATTCCAAAGCTGATAGTAAAGAGGAGATAAACACATATGTTACCCATATGCTGTGGGCTATAGAGAAATTCGGCAAAGAATATAACGGCAAAATCTTTGATACTATATATATCGGCGGCGGAACTCCAAGTGTAATAGGCACAAACAACCTATACAGCATTATTACTGCCGCTAAAAAGCACTTTAACATCATCAATCCTGAAATCACTATAGAAATGAACCCATGCACAGCCGGGAAAATAGATTTTGAAAAGCTAAAAAATACAGGCGTAAACAGAATATCACTAGGCGTGCAAAGTGCAAATGAAAATGAAATTAAAAAAATGGGGAGAATACACAGAAACAATGATGTAAAATCAGCCGTTGAAAAAATCAAAAGCAGTGGCATTGACAATATATCTTTGGACTTAATGATAGGTATTCCCCAACAGACAACAGAATCCCTTAAAAATTCCATGGATTTTTGCATTGAACTAGAGCCAAAGCATATATCTGCATACATTTTAAAAATTGAGGAAAACACACCTTTCAAAAGGCTTGCACCAACGCTAAACCTGCCTAACGAGGATACTCAGGCAGATTTTTACGAATATATGCAGGGCTACCTTAGCAAAAACGGTTTTGAACAGTACGAAATTTCAAACTTTGCCAAAGCAGGCTACGAAAGCAAGCATAATATAAAATATTGGCAGTGTGACGAATACCTTGGTCTGGGGCCGTCTGCACACTCAATGTTGAACAGCAAACGCTTTTATTTTCCACGAAGCATTACAGATTTTTATAATAACAAAGTTGTTTATGAGGGTGAGGGAGCAACAAGTGAGGAATTTATTATGCTTAGTATGCGTCTGAAAACCGGTTTAATATTTAAGGAGTACACCGATTTTTTTCATAAGCCTGTCCCCCGTCAATGCATAGCTGTGGCAAAAAAGTATGAGCGGTACGGTTACACAAAGGTAGACAATGCTTCTGTTTCTCTGACGCCAAAGGGATTTTTGGTATCCAATACCATTATAGCAGAAATGCTGGAGTAGCCCCCAAAGGCTATCTCTTGTGTCTGACCAAAACCCAACACTGTAACAACGGAAATGTTGAAGCAATTCCAAATTCAAATAATAGCCTATACAAAAATCAACGCAGTCTGCTGGAAAATCAGTAGACTGCGTTTTTTGAGAAACAAATATTAAACTTTATGTTGTTAATTAAAATTTCTTATATTTTTTTCTTACTGTAACAACCACACCACCTGCTGCCAGCAAAATTGTTGTCAACAGTGCAACAGTTGCAGAATCACCGGTAGCAACTTTACCTGTTGTAGCACCATCATTATTACTTGATGTAGGATTTGTGCTACTGCTAGTTGGAGTAGTTGCATTTGTCGGGTTTGTTGCGTTGGTAGGATTTGTTGCATTCGTTGGGGTTGTTGCATTTGTAGGAGCCTGTGTAGGGGTAGTAGGCTTTACTGTAGGTGTTGTTGGTGTTGATGTTGGTGTTGTAGGATTATCTGTCGGTGCCGGTGTAGTAGGCTCTACTGTAGGAGCTGTAGGCTCATCAGTCGGTACCGGGTTAGTAGGCTCTGCTGTAGGGTCATCTGTAGGTGTTGTAGGCTCGTCCGACGGTGTTGTTGGTGTTTCAACAGCCTCTTCAATAAGAATTGTGCTATGAGCACCGCTGTTAAATGTAACACTGCCGTTTGAAACTGTAGCAGTAGTACCGTCGTAAGCATTTCTAACCTTTGTGCCATCAGCAAAAATTGAGCTAACATCAGTAGTTACATCTGTATTAGCAGCTGAAGCAATTACTGCAGCTACAGAATCTTTAACTCCATTTTTGTCGTAAACTCTTGTAAATGCCACACCGTTAGCATCTGAACTTGAAATTGTTGCGTTTGCACCTGCGCCAACAGCAACGTGACTGTTTCTAAACTTACCAACCTTCTGCCAATGTGCTTCCAGGTCGTTATCCAAGCTGTCCCAGTTCATAAAGCTTCTTAGTGAGTGATCTCCTAAGCTGCTTAGTGAAATCTTTGAGCCGTTATCAAGCTGAACAGCTGACAATCTCTGTCTGTTAGATTCATCACCGTAGTAAATCTGAATTGCGCCAGGCAATAGCTGGAATGCAGTACCTTGGTAATACATATCTGAATTTTTCTTGTAGTTAGCAAGCTGATCATCGTGAGATGAAATGTATGTCAGAACATTGAAATTATCGTTAGTATTAATCTTATCTGCGTAGTCCTGATATGTTGCAGCAATCTTTGACAGGTCAGGAACACCGCCGCCCTGTGTAAAGTTAATCATTGAGTCAAAACCGCCGGTTGTATAGTAATCGCTTGATGGGTCAAGTCCCATACCGTAATTTTCGCCGGTCATCCAGAAGCTGCTGTCGTCAAGAGCCTTGTCAGGATTTTCTGATTTCCACAGAGCCAAAGCCTTTGTACACTCTGTTTTCAGTGCAGCCCATGATTCCTTTTCTACATGCTTAGCTGTGTCGCAACGGAAACCGTCAATACCAAACTCGCTTACCCATGCTGACAGCCAGCATACCTGGTAATATCTTGGAGTTTTCGGATAGCCTGTTTGTGCAAACCAATTATCAATATATGCCTGCTTTTCAGCCAATGTACCCTCTTGGGTCCACTTTGTTTTTAGAATTTCAGGAATATCAACCTCTGTAGTTGATTCTGTTCTAAAGTCAGGTAGATAATCAACGCCCTTTGTAAGGTCGTCACTGCCACCTGCTGTATAGCCGGAAATACCTGCTCTAATCCAATCACTGCCCCACCATTTAGCCCATTTTGATGAGCCGGTGTTGTACTTAATAACCTTGTCAAAAGCAGCATTGCTTATGTTGTTCCAGTCGTAGTATGTGTCCTGCCAGTTGTCAGCCAAAACACCAAAGCCATACTGATCCATATCTACCATTGTAGCGTAGCCCGGGTGATTCATAACAACATCCAAAACTACACGAATTCCATGCTGGTGAGCAGTATCTACCATTTGACGGAACTCCTCAACAGTACCAAAGTTTGCGTCAGTGGTTGTATAGTCGAGCATATAGTAGCCATGATATGAATAGTGAGGGTAATTAACCTTACCTGTACCACCTACAACATAGCCGTGTGTTTGCTCGTAAGGTGCTGAAATCCAAAGTGCGTTTACACCTAAATTATCAAAATAGCCTTCATTAATTTTTTGCGTAATACCGACAAAGTCGCCGCCCTGGAATGCCGCAGCATTTGTGTTTAAGTTTGCTACTGTGCCATCCTGATTTAATCCACGATTATAGGAATGGTCGTTGCTTGTGTTTCCGTTATTAAAACGGTCTGTAAGCAAGAAATACACAGAAGCATTATCCCAAGAAAAGCTTGAGGCTGTCTTGGCGGTTGTTGAGTCAGCAGCAGAGGTAACTGCGGCAGAGGTAACTGCCAGCGTAGACACCATAGCTATAGACAAAATAACCGAAAGAGTTTTTTTACCTAGCTTCATATTAATATCTCCTTCATTTCTTAATAATGTGTACAAGTACAACTGTACCAATTATATCATACATCCATAAAATTAGTAAGAATTTTCAGCAAAAAAAGTATACAAATTATTAATCTTATTTTAGTGATAATGCAAAACCCAACAGTCTGTTATGACTGTTGGGTTTGCTGAAATTATTCTCTCTAAATTACCTTCGTTGAGTTGTTCTGAAATAAACGAAATTAGTGTTGTAGGTCTTACCAAAATCTGTACTTATATTCAAACTGCCTAAGGCTATTGACGTATCTGTAATATTATTCATAACCGAGCCTGCGGCAACCGAATATTCGCTTTTGTCTGCCAAATTATTATCAATAGACTTATTTATAATTTCAAAATTTGTCATTGAATTCATTGTATAGTCAAACAAAATGGAATCCGGGGATGAATTCATCAATTTTAAATCAAAATTCATTTCCTTGATGTTATCAACTGTAAATATCGCATCAAACGAGTTACTTCCCTTGTTGTATTTTGACAACCTAAAAGATAATGCATCAGGGGCATTTACCGGATCGGCAACAAATGCGTACAGCACATAATCACAATACTTATCGTTTGCGTCACTATCAGCATCCTGCAGCTTGGTGTCAGTGTCAGGGTCATTATTACATTCAGTAACAAACTCATTAATTGCATCTGTTATATTTGTAGCTGTGACCGAGCTTTTAAACTTAACCTTAACAGCTGTTTTGATATACTTATCCAAATTACGCTGCATAAGTGAAATGCTGCGTTGACATTCAGAAATTTTTGTCGCCCTTTGGTACTCTTCGCTTGCTATAAATATAGCCTGGAAAGAGAGTGACGAAACTATCGCAAGTATTGCTACAGTAGCAATTAACTCAACAAGCGTAGCACCACGCTTACTTTTTGCCTTTTGGCCAATACGGCGAATAGCGCTTAATTTAGTATTCATACAACCTCTCCCTCCTTATTTTTCAATATTGACTTCACCCTCACAGCTAACATATCCATCACTTGAATAATATGTATATGTTGTTATCTTGTAAACAGAATATTCCTTAGCAGAAGTGCCGGAGCCTAGTTTTCTTGTACTAACATCTATGATGAAGTATTGCTTTTTCACACTAGAATCTCCTACCAACGAGCTTTCACTTGAAATTTGCTCTATTATGCTGTATTGAGCCGGATCGTAACTTTTTACAGCTGAACCGGCCGGGTCTCTTACAGAGTAAGCTCCAATAGTAGTGTCGCTTTCGATTTTAGTTTTATATGAGGATTTAAACGTAGGACTGCTATATGCATTATTAAATAGTTCACCGACAGTTTTACCTTTGTCAATATTGGTTGAAATACAACTCATAATAATATCACAGTTACGTTGTGCCACTGACTGGGCGTCGTCTTTTTCGGCGCCCAGCATTGTGGAGCGATAACTCATAGACAAACCGCCTACCGATGCGCCCACTGCTATCATCAATATCATAACGGCAACAATCAACTCAACTAAAGTTAAGCCTTTCTTGTTATTCAGTTTTTTTAAAGGCTTAGTTAGCTGAATCTTTTTTGTCATTAATAGTACTCCCTTAGGATTATAACACTTGTAGTTTCACCTACACATTTATAGTTGTTTCCTGATCTACCTGCTCTATCTTTCAGTGTTCCACCGTTGTAAATATTAACACCACTTGTATCAAGTCTGTATTTCTCATTCTCTACATACTTTGCATAATTCTTACTTGCATTAGAAACTCCAAGAAAATTATCAATTACAACATTTCTAATTATA
>CADANT010000049.1 GCA_902789345.1 uncultured Ruminococcus sp. | reverse complement strand
AAATACTTATTACATCTATCACAATACCAGTATGCACTATTTCCTGGTTCTGTACATGTCTCTGCCACTGCCGCGTGGGCTGTCATATTATGACCAATAGAAGCACAGTCCTCGCTCCACACTGCATACATAGTTGCATCAGCTGTTGGCATGTAATCTTTCAGTCTTGGATAATCAGGATTTTCAAGACCAATATTTAACCTCGTTAAATAATCATCATCATAGAGAACTGTATCAGATTCGCCAATTTTATAACCAACAAGCACCTTACCATCGCACTGTGGTATAGGATAATATGGTATGGCTTTACCATCATCAAATCTTTCATTTATCGTCCTTATCGGCACATCATTATAAGAATCAAACTGTCCTTCCTCTGTGACAAATACGATATAGTAACACTTTTGCCAAATCGTTTCAAATGTAACATCGTCTTCAACCACATAGTCCATTATATAATCAACATCTGTAGGGGAGCTCGGTGTTCTATATGCATAATATATCTTATCTTCCCCCTTAATTTTATAGCCCAGGACACGGTAGCCCTCTCTTGTTGGAGCAAATGAAGAATAGTTTATCGCACTCCCCTTAGCGATCTTGTTACTCCAGGTATCTGTTTCAACCTTTTCGCCGTTAATATTCCAGTCTTTAACAAAACCGTCGGTTGTATTTACAATATCATTTGCAAGTACATCCTTTGCAATGCCGGCTTTATTTTTAGACATAATTTCAGCAATTTTATCGTTGCCGCTTACACCAACAACAATGTGGTCCATAACCTCAAAGCCTGCGTCTTTACGCATTGTTTGAACCTTACTGATTATCTCACGAACGAAACCTTCCTCAACAAGCTCAGGAGTAAGTGTTGTGTCAAGCACAACTGTAACGCCGTTGTCGCTTACAGTGTACAAGCCCTCCATTTGCTTAACATCTATAAGCAAATCTTCTTCTGTCAGCTTAATATCACCTGTGGAAATAGAAAGCGTCATTGCGCCTGTTTCGTTCAGTTCAGCCTTTGCCTTGGCACCGTCAACATTTGCAAGAGCATTTCTGATTTCACCTAATTGCTTGCCGTACTTTGGTCCCAAAGTTTTAAGCTGTGGCTTAAATGAGTAAGAAACAAAGCCGCCTACATCATCTGTAAATACTACTTCCTTAATGTTAAGCTCATCCTCAATAATATCAACATAGAACTTATCAAGAGCCTTCTGAGCCTTAACATACATTTTAGCCAATGGCTGACGGTTTTTCATTGTAGAACCGTTTCTTGCAGAACGGCCAAGTACAACTATCTTTAGAACCTCGTCCATATCAGCTTCCAGCTTTGTGTCAATAGCAGCTTCATCGACAGTAGGGAATAGGCATAGATGAACACTTTCCGGTGCTGTATTGTCTATTGAGCGTACAAGGTTTTGGTAGATAGATTCAGCCATAAACGGAATCATAGGAGCCGATGTTTTTGCTATTGTAACAAGTGATGTGTACAATGTCATATAAGCGTTAATCTTATCTTGTGTCATATCCTGTGCCCAGAATCTTTCACGACATCTTCTTACATACCAGTTACTCATTTCATCTACAAAGCTTTGCAGTGCTTTTGCAGCTTCAGGAATTTTATAGTTAGACAAGTAGTTGTCTACAGCCTTAACTGTTGAATTTAACCTGGAAAGCAACCACTTGTCAATAACAGCTAAACTGTTTCTGTCCAGTGTATACTTTGTAGCGTCAAAGTTATCAATATTAGCATATAGTACAAAGAACGCATATGTGTTCCAAAGTGTACCCATAAACTTTCTTTGTCCCTCAACAACAGCTTTTCCGTAGAATCTCTTTGGCAGCCACGGGTTAGAATTGGTGTAGAAATACCATCTTATAGCGTCTGCGCCGTAGGTTTGCAGTGCGTCAAACGGGTCTACTGCGTTACCCTTTGACTTTGACATTTTTTGTCCGTTCTCATCCTGAACAAGACCAAGTACTATAACATTCTTATATGGCGCTTTGTTGAAAATTAGGGTTGAAATTGCAAGCAATGAGTAGAACCAGCCTCTTGTTTGGTCAACAGCCTCTGAGATGAAATCAGCAGGGAATTGTGACTCAAACAGTTCCTTATTTTCAAAAGGATAGTGGTGCTGTGCAAAAGGCATTGAACCGGAATCAAACCAACAGTCAATAACCTCAGGAACCCTGTGCATTTGCTTTCCGCAATGCGGACACTTTATTGTAACATCATCAATATATGGTCTGTGCAGTTCAATATCATCAGGGCAGTTGTCAGACATTGATTTTAATTCTTCAATACTGCCGATAGAGTGACGGTGACCGCATTCACATTCCCAAATGTTAAGTGGAGTACCCCAGTATCTGTTTCTTGAAATACCCCAGTCCTGTACATTATTCAGCCAGTCGCCGAAACGGCCCTTACCGATGGAATCAGGAATCCAGTTTACTGTGTTGTTGTTTGCAATAAGCTGGTCTTTTACATCGGTCATCTTAATAAACCAAGAATCTCTTGCATAGTAGATAAGCGGTGTGTCACAACGCCAGCAG
The DNA here is from genome assembly GCA_902789345.1 of uncultured Ruminococcus sp. Taxonomy (GTDB): domain Bacteria; phylum Bacillota; class Clostridia; order Oscillospirales; family Acutalibacteraceae; genus CAG-964. The sequence goes on along the minus strand of CADANT010000049.1, from coordinate 6,935 downwards.
TGTGGGTATGAGTGCTCAAACTTAGGTGCTGAGAACAGCAGACCTCGTTTATCAAGGTCAACCAAAATTTCCTTGTCGGCGTCCTTACAGAATGTACCGGCCCAAGGTGTTTCTTTTGTCATTTCACCCTTTGAATCAACCAGCTGAACCAAAGGAAGATTGTACTTTCTGCCTACATTTGCGTCGTCTTCACCAAATGCAGGTGCAATGTGAACTACGCCTGTACCGTCTGTAAGAGTTACATATGTGTCGCAGGTAATGTAGTAGCACTTTTCCTTAGGCGAAACAAAGTCGAACAAAGGCTCGTACTCTTTGTATTCAAGGTCTTTACCCTTGTATCTCTCAAGAACGGTGTACTCATCCTCAATTACGCTGTCAACCAAGGCTTCGGCCATATAATATACATTGTCACCTGTTTGAATCTTTACATAATCCTCATTAGGGTTTACACAAAGGGCAACATTAGACGGAAGTGTCCAAGGTGTTGTTGTCCATGCAAGAATGTATGCATCTTCGCCCTTTGCCTTAAACTTTGCAATAGCTGAACGCTCTTTTACATCCTTATAGCCCTGAGCAACCTCGTGCGAGGACAAAGGTGTTCCGCATCTAGGGCAGTAAGGAACAATTTTAAAGCCCTTATATAGTAAGCCTTTGTCATATATTTTCTTTAATGCCCACCATTCAGACTCAATAAAGTTGTTGTCATAGGTAACATATGGGTTGTCCATATCTGCCCAGAAGCCTACAGTGTCGGAGAAATCCTCCCACATACCCTTGTACTTCCATACAGATTCTTTACACTTCTTTATAAAAGGCTCAAGTCCGTATTCTTCAATCTGTTCCTTGCCGTCTAAGCCTAACAGCTTTTCAACTTCAAGCTCTACCGGCAAACCGTGTGTGTCCCAACCGGCCTTACGAGGTACCATATTGCCCTTCATTGTTTGGTATCTTGGAATCATATCCTTAATTACACGGGTAAGCACATGGCCGATATGCGGCTTACCGTTAGCTGTTGGAGGACCGTCATAGAATACATACGGCTTTCCGCCCTTGCGTTCCTCAATACTCTTTTCAAAGATTTTGTTTTCTTTCCAGAACTTTTCAACTTCTTTTTCACGCTGAACAAAGTCAAGGTTTGTGTCAACCTTTTTATACATTTCTTCAACCTCCTAAAAAATAAAAAGGCCGTCATCCCATAACAGGACGAAGACCTAAAAACTTCGCAAAACCACCTATTACAGCATACTGCATATGCGTTTTCTGTTAACGGAGAAAATCCGACGCATTTACTTGCATTTAAGCGTTCAAATTGCAGCTCCGAAGTGATTTACAGCCTAATGTAATTATCGGACTTTCACCATACTCCGACTCGCTAAAATTCTTAGAAAGCTGCCTGTCTTCATCATCGCTTTTAAAGTGTTTTATACTGTCAAAATTCTATCACATATTATTTATAAAGTCAATCTGTGTACAAAGTATTTTTACCACACAAAGCTAAAAATGTCATATAATTAATCAAAGCTTTAGTGTTTGTCAGCAAAGACAAAATGTATAGAGCCATAATATTTTTTAGTTGAATTAGTGTTGGTGCAACTGTCGGACTGTGAATTGTGAAATTCAACATTTGTTGACGATAATATGTATTTGAGTTTAAAAATTCCCTTGCTGTGGTGTGCTGTAGCATAAATATGCGTTTTGTTATTTTGACAAACATAATATATTAAATGTTTAAAAATGTAGCAATGTTTAATTATTTGCAAAGATAAATGCAATTTAAACAAAGTTGAATTGCAAATTTAACATAAAAATTGCTGAAAATCTGGTGTGCTAAAACACAGTTTGCAAGAAATATGGTATTGACAAGCAAAAGCCCTTGTGGTAAACTTAACCACAACAAAGGCGTTACAAACACTTGAGAAAAGTGTGTTGTGGCGCCTTTTCCATTTTATTTGATTAAAAATATGAAAGGGGATTTTAAAATGGATAGCGGAAGCATTGGCTTTATGATTTTTTGTACGGCACTTGTTTTTATTATGACACCTGCCCTGGCGTTCTTTTACGGAGGTCTTGTTCGCAGAAAGAATGTAATTAACACTATGATGGCTTCTGTATTTATTACCGGTACAGCAGTTCTTATGTGGGTGCTGTTTGGTTATTCGTTCTCGTTTGGTACAGACGCAGGAGGCTTTGTAGGCGGTTTTGATTTCTTGGGATTAAACAATGTTAGTATTTCAGACAGCACAAGAGGCTTGGAAATTCCAGATATGTTGTTCTGTGCTTTCCAAATGATGTTTGCAATTATCACACCGGCACTTATTACGGGTGCTGTAGCAGGCAGAATGAAGTTTAAGGCACTTGTTCCGTTTATTTGCCTATGGTCGCTGCTTGTATATTACCCATTGGCTCATATGGTATGGGGCGGCGGCTTTATGGGTGCCGAGGTTGAAGGCGGTGCCGGATTGTTCGGTACAGGTCTGTATCTAAATTCAGTTGACTTTGCCGGAGGTAATGTTGTACATATAAGCTCAGGTGTTACAGGCTTGGTTCTTGCTGTTATTCTTGGCAAACGCCGTGACTATGACCGTAGTACATATACACCGCATAACATTCCGTTTGTACTTCTTGGTGCTGCATTCCTATGGTTCGGCTGGTTTGGCTTTAACGCAGGTAGTGCACTGGCAGCAAACGGTACAGCAGTACACGCATTTATAACATCTGCTGTTTCATCGGCTTGCGGCTTGATTTCCTGGATGGTTATTGATACAATTACTACAGGAAAGCCAACCTTGGTAGGTGCTTCAACAGGCCTGGTAGTTGGTTTGGTTGCAATTACACCTGGCGCAGGTTTTGTACCTGTATGGGCTTCAATTATTATCGGTTTGCTTGTTAGCCCAATTTGTTACTTCTGTATGCACCTAATCAAGAAAGTGTTAAAGATTGACGATGCACTTGACGCATTTGGCTGTCACGGTATCGGCGGTATCTGGGGTGGCTTGGCAACAGGTATCTTCGGCGTAAAGGAGCTTGCTCCGGGCGTTGAATCAGGCGCTAAGTGGAACGGTCTTGTTTTTGGCGACTACCACTTGTTCCTTGCACAGTTTGAAAGTATAGTAGTTACTATTGTTATTGCTGTAGTAGGCACACTTATTTGTGCGGGTATAGTTAAGCTGTTTACTAAGACACTTCGTGTATCTGAAATGGATGAAAGACTTGGTCTTGATTCAACTCAACACGGTGAATCAGCTTACCCTTCATTTAACGGCTTGGATTAATTTAGAAAGGTAGAGATAGCAATGAAAAAAATAGAGGCTATTGTGCGTCCTGAAAAGTATGAGGAAGTAAAGGACGCATTGGATGCAATAGATGTTAAGGGTATTACAGTTTCTCAGGTTTTGGGCTGCGGTCACCAAAAGGGCCACACCGAGCGAATCAGAGGCGTAGATGTTGAGATTACTATGCTTAACAAAATTAAGTTTGAAATTGTAGTATCTACAGACGAATGGGCAGAAAAAACAATTGATGTCATTAAAAAGGTTGCCTGCACCGGTAATGTAGGCGACGGTAAAATATTTATATATGACATTGAGGATGTAGTAAGGATAAGAACAGGTGAAAGAGGCATAAAAGCTGTATAGTCTGCAAATTAAAACTTATTATAAATGTCAGTAAGTTTTATTTTCCTATAAAAAAGGGAGCCGCACGGGTAAAGTGTCGGCTCTCTTTTCTGTGTATAGCACTAAGGTTTTGTTGAGCAGATTATCTAACTTTATTTGTTACCATTCTTTCTCCTTAATTTATTAAAAATACCTGCAAGCTTAAAAAATAAGGGTCTTATGGGTTTTAGCCCACACCAAACAAAGGTGTAAAGTTGTACAGAATTGCTGGTGCATTTTTTTACTTTGCCGTTTCTTCTGTATGCCTTTACAACAGCAACAATTTGTGATGAATCTATTACTTCGGTCCAAAACTGTCCGTCACCGTTAATTAACAATTGACTATTGTTTAACTCCTTTATAATGCGGTGAAGAACAATTATACCGTTATCACGCTTAAAAAGCACTATGCTGTATTTTTTAGGCGGCATTTCAAGAGATGAAACCAAGTACACTAAATCCCTGTCTGGCACCAATGTAGGAAGCATACTTGTACCTGTTACTGTAAGAGGAAAACAGCCCTTATTGTTTATACAGCTTTCTATTAATGGTAAAAGTTCGTTAAGTGGGCTTTTAATTTTTTGAATACCCAAGGAATCACCGCCTTTTAGTGAAAAAATTATACCATAATAATATGTTGCTGTAAAATGTATTTTATGAGGCAGGAATATGTTGGTTGAAGTGAGTATATTTTTATGTTAAAATCTTAATGAAACATATATGAGAGGTGGAATTTTCCTATGTTGGTAGCGCTTTGCGGTATTATATATGTCGTATTTACAGGGGCTTTTTATTTGTTGGCAGGTGCATATAAGGATAAAAATAAATTTATCTATTTTAAGTCTGTTCCTATAATAGTGGGCTTTTTAGCAATTTTGCTTTATGGACTTGTAACTACAGTAATTCTAAAGCATAATATTGATATTATTTCGTGCTTAATAGGCACAATTATAACGTGCTGTTGTGTAAATGTTTTTACATTGTGTAAATTGGAAAAATTATTTAAAATTACACTTTGCCCGTTTATTAAAAAAGCTGCGTGCATTGTACTTGTTTTAATGGCGTTGGAATTTACTGTGTTCAACATTTCATCGTTTACTTCACCTGTTAAAAACAACAATAATGTTTTGCCATTTTCGTCAGCCAAGCTGTCAGAGGGTATTAATACAGCCGATTCTATACTAATTGATAAAGATAATGAGTTTATTATAACCTATTCAAATTTAAAAGAGGGTTGTGAAAATGTATATATTCAATTTGAAGGAAAACCAAAATTAGTAACTGTAAGCGTCGGAATTACAGATAATAATTTGTCCCAATCATTAACAGGTGTTTTCAGCGAAAAGCTTTACGCCGGTAATGACAGTCCTGTTGTATTAAATGTTCACTCGAAAGAGCTTGATACATTAAAGATAGGCATAAAAAACGCCTCCGACTTAACAATAAGGGAAATTGGACTAAATAAAGAACTGCCGATTCAGATTAATTATCTAAGGCTGATTATTTTTGCGTTAATTTGTTTGTTGGTGTTGGCAATTAAAGAATTTAAGCTGTACAAAGCCGTTTACAACGAAAGTCCTAAGCAATTTGTTGCTATAATAATAGTTGTAGCTCTGTGCTGTGTTAGTTTTATTTTTGTGTTTGGTGCTAAGGGTGCCAATGTAATAACTCCGTATAGTCCATATGACCATGAGAGTGTTGTCTATCGCTCACCGTATTATCAAATGTTTGACGCTTTTCAAAAGGGACAGCTCAATCTTGACATACCTGTTGACCAAAAACTTATAGATGCAGGGGATAAGGTGTATGATCCTCAGTACAGAAACGAGATAGGCGCAGACGCTTCGTGGGACAGGGCTTTTTATAACGGAAAGTACTACAGCTACTTCGGTACAGCACCACTGTTTTTAGTATATTATCCTATGTATTTTATAACCGGGGCACTGCCTACAGAAAGTTTTGTTTGCACCTTGTTTAGTATGCTGATATCAATATTTGGCTTTATGGCTGTAAGCAAAATTGCGACGGTTGTAGTAAGAAAACCAAATTTTTTTCTGGTGATGTTAAGTGGAGTGGCAATTCCTTTTGTTTGTGGAATATACATACTTTCAGCATACGGGGATTTTTACAATCTGCCTAAGCTGTGCGGAATGGCGTTTTTATTCTTACTTATATACCTAACACTGTCTGCATATAGAAAACCAAAATGGTACAAATTTTTAATGTGTGGAATTACAGTAGGTCTTATTGCGGCATCAAGGCCAAACCTTGTTATTGCCGCCTTAGCAACAGCACCGTTCTTTATTTCAGTGCTGTTAAATAAGAAAATTAAATTAAAAAGTAAACTATGCTATGTTGCAGTGTTTATAGTGCCTGTTGCTCTTTTTGCAATAGCATTAATGGTATACAATTATGCCCGCTTTGGATCGTTGTTTGAATTCGGTACATCTTACCAGCTGACTGTAAATAATATTTCACTTAACAATGTGTCTTTTGCATTTTTGTGGGCAGCCTTGTACCATTACTTTTTCCAAATGCCGGACACTGCGGCTGCGTTTCCGTATGTAAGTCCATCATCCTGCCTGGATGGTACACCGTCTTATTTAGGAGGAATAATAAGTGTAAACAGCTATTCACGCTATTTTTATATGACCGGTTCATATGGAGTGTTTGCTTTTCCGTTGAATTGGCTTGTTGCTTTTATTCCTGCCGCCAAGAAAAGACTCAGAATAAACATCATAAACAGATGGTTTATAATTTTGTGTGTAGTGCTATCGGTATTAATAGCATTTACGGATTTCTGTATGGCCGGTGTTACCATAAGCTATGTATGTGACATTGCGCCTATAATGGCTGTAGCGGCAATAATTATTTTGCTGTATATTGAAAAGTCTGTTAGAAATATATCCCGTATATACAAGGTGGTGTATATATTGCTAGCCGGTGCGATTGTTCTGTCTATTTTAATAGCAGCCGCACTTGCAATTAATACGGTTGATAATGTATATCAGACCTCAGTTCCGGCTTTGTACAGTGCTGTCAGAAGTATCTTTACCTTTTAGCTGATAAATAATCTATTGAGATTTAGAATTATAAAAAACGGTTCTGTTGTTGTAAACAGAACCGTTTTTTTCGGATCAAATTTATATTTTGTTCATACAAAATCCACAATCTATTATCAAATGGCTCTGTGTCAATAGTTGGGGTAAAACCGTAAAAAGAAAATTGATTTAAACAAGTGGCAATGGACTAGGTTGCCACTTGTTTTTGGTTTTGGTGTGA
>CADANT010000048.1 GCA_902789345.1 uncultured Ruminococcus sp. | reverse complement strand
CCGTAATCGTATTCTTCATATTTTCTCACACCAAAACCAAAAACAAGTGGCAACCTAGTCCATTGCCACTTGTTTAAATCAATTTTCTTTTTACGGTTTAACCCCAACTATTGACACAGAGCCCTTTTATTATAGAGCCTCTTAAAACAAAAGAGAACCGACTTTCTCTTGGTGAAGTTCACCAAAGCAGAAAGTCGGCTCTTTTTCTCTTATATATTCTATGTTCTCGGTGCAAGGGCAGTGTAAGCACGCCGCCCTTGCACCATATGTATTTTTATGCGTTAAAGTTACTTTGAAAGCAGCTTTTCTATTCTTGCCATAGCCTCAATAGTAGCATCTCTGTCACCAAATGAAGTCAAACGGAAGTAACCCTTGCCGTTCTTACCAAAGCCCTCACCAGGAGTACCTACAACATTAGCCTCTTTCAGCAACAGGTCAAAGAACTCCCATGAGCCCATACCGTTTGGACACTTTAGCCAAATGTACGGTGAGTTAATGCCGCCTGTGTAGCTTATACCCAGCTTATCCATAGTGCTTGCAATAATTCTGGCATTTTCCTTGTAATACTCAAGGTTTACCTTAATTTGCTCTCTGCCCTCTTCTGAGAATACAGCAGCAGCACCGCACTGTACAGGGTAAGAAACACCGTTAAACTTTGAGCCTTGTCTTCTGCCCCACAGCTGAGCAATGCTAACCTTTGTTCCGTCGCTTGCTTCAACCTCAAGCTCGTTAGGAATTACAGTGTAGCCGCAGCGCATACCTGTAAATCCGGCTGTTTTTGACAATGAGCAAATCTCAATAGCGCACTGTCTTGCGCCCTCTACTTGGAAGATACTTCTTGGAATATCGTCCTGTGTAATAAATGCTTCATAAGCAGCGTCATAAATAATAATAGCCTTGTTAGCAATAGCATAGTCAATCCACGCCTTTAGCTGTGCTGTGTTGAACGCCGCACCTGTTGGATTGTTAGGCGAGCAAAGGTAAATAAGGTCAGCGTGAACATTGTAGTCAGGCTCTGCACAGAAGCCGTTAGCCTCTGATGAATCGGCATAAATTACCTTTCTGCCGTTCATTAGGTTGGAGTCAACATATACAGGGTAAGCAGGGTCGGTAATAAGTACAACATTGTCGTCACCGAAAATATCAACAATATTACCGCAGTCTGACTTAGCGCCGTCGCTGATTCTTATTTCTTCAGGCTTTACATCTGCGCCAAAGCTTTTATAGTAGCCTGCTACAGCCTCTTTCAAAAAGTCATAGCCTGTGCCGCTGTCTTCGTAGCCCTTAAAGGTTTCTTTTACGCCCATTTCCTCTGCACCCTTTTTAACAGCCTCAACAACGCAAGGTGCTATAGGAAGTGTTACATCGCCAATACCCATACGGATAATGTTTGACTTCTTTTCAGGATTTTCTTCAATATACGCATTAATCTTCTTTGCGATATTAATGAAAAGATAGTTCTTCTCCAGCTTTAGGTAATTTTCATTAATCTGTGGCATTCCATTTCTCTCCTTTACAATTTGGCATATTCACCGATTTATATATAATTCTGTAAATGCTGTTTAAATTACTTCTCTAAACTAGCCTTTACAAATTCTCTGAACAGTGGGTGTGCAGACTGTGGACGGCTCTTGAATTCCGGATGATACTGAACAGCTACAAAGAACTTGTGGTCAGGAATTTCAACAGCTTCAACAAGCATACCATTAGGAGATGTACCTGTTACAAGCATACCGTTTTCTTCAAAGTCAGCTCTAAACTCGTTGTTAAACTCATAACGATGGCGGTGTCTTTCGGAAATTTCCTTTTTACCGTATGCTCTGTCCATAATTGTACCCTTGCGAATCTTACAAGGGTAAGCGCCAAGACGCATTGTTCCGCCCATTGCCTCTATGCCCTTTTGATCCTGCATAATGTCAATAACCTTGTGGGCAGAGTTTTCATCAAATTCACCTGAGTTAGCGTCGCTCCAGTGTAAAACATCTCTTGCAAATTCAATAACGGCAGTTTGCATACCAAGGCAAATACCCAAATATGGTACATTGTGCTCTCTGGCATACTTTGCAGCTGTAATTTTGCCCTCGATGCCTCTGTTGCCAAAGCCGCCGGGTACTAAAATACCGTCTGTATTTCCCAACAGCTCGTCAACGGTGTATTCTGTAACAAGCTCTGCGTCTACCCAGTCTATTTCTACCTCGGCAGCATTTTCGTAGCCTGCATGGTTAAGTGCCTCAACCACTGACAGATAAGCGTCGTGCAGCTGTACATATTTACCTACAAGTGATATTTTAACCTTTTTATCTCTGGACTTAATTCTTTCAATCATATTCATCCATTCGGTCATATCGCCCTTTGGCAGGTTAATGTTAAGCTCACGGCAGACAATATCAGAGAAATTATTTTTCTCAAGCATAAGCGGTGCCTGATAAAGCACAGGCAGTGTAATATTCTCGATTACGCAGTCAGACTTAACATTGCAGAACAGTGCAATTTTCTTGAAAATGCTTTCGTCAATAGGCTCGTCACAACGCAAAACTATAATATCAGGGTTAATACCCAAAGAGCGAAGCTCCTTAACGCTGTGCTGTGTAGGCTTTGACTTATGTTCGTTAGAGCCTTTTATATACGGTACAAGTGTAACATGAATGAAAATACAGTTTTCGCTGCCTACCTCCAGCGATACCTGTCTGATAGCCTCCAAAAACGGCTGGCTTTCTATGTCGCCTACAGTACCACCGATTTCTGTTATAACAACATCAGCCTCTGAATGTTTACCGACATTGTAAATAAAATCTTTAATTCCGTTTGTAATATGAGGAATAACCTGAACAGTTTCACCCAGGTAGTCACCCCTACGCTCTTTTTCAAGAACATTGGAGTAAACCTTACCTGTTGTTAGGTTAGAAAACTTGTTAAGATTTTCGTCAATAAATCTTTCATAGTGACCAAGGTCAAGGTCTGTTTCGGCACCGTCCTCAGTTACATAAACCTCGCCGTGCTGATACGGGCTCATTGTTCCCGGGTCAACATTTATATATGGGTCAAGCTTTTGTGCTGTAACCTTTAGGCCTCTTGACTTTAGCAAACGACCAAGTGAAGCAGCTGTAATACCTTTGCCTAAGCCCGAAACAACGCCGCCGGTTACAAATATATATTTTGTTTCCATATTATTATACCTCTCTGTCGAATGTTATAGCTCAACTGTGCCTTCAAATACACGCTCAGCAGCACCTGTCATATATACTGTGTCATCTGTATAATTAATAACAAGGTCTCCGCCCTTTAGCTGAACGGTAATGTCCTCGCCCTTTTTGCAGAAGCCGTTTTCAACAGCTGCTACTGCAACTGCACAAGCACCTGTACCGCAAGCCCAGGTTTCGCCGCTGCCACGCTCCCAAACACGCATTTTAATAGTATTTTCATTAATAACTCTTACAAACTCTGTGTTTACTCTTTCCGGGAAAAGCTTGTCGTGTTCAAACTTAGGACCGATTTTTTCAATGTCTAGGCCCTCAACATCATTTATAAATACTACACAGTGAGGGTTACCCATTGAAACGCAGGTAATGTTAAACTGCTGGCCGTCAATAATAACAGGCTCGTTTACAACCTTTTCCTTGTCAATAGCTACAGGAATCTTAGCCGGGTTAAGCTCTGCCTTGCCCATATCAACTCTCAGTCTTTTTACTTCGTTATCCTGCTTATATACTTTAAGGGTTTTAATACCGCTTAGTGTTTCTACTGTAACAGTTTCTTTGTTTTGGTCTACAATATTGTGGTCGTACAGAAACTTACCTACACAACGAATACCGTTACCGCACATTTTACCCTCTGAACCGTCCAGGTTAAACATACGCATTTTAGCGTCTGCAACATCTGACGGGCAAACAAGAATAACACCGTCGCCGCCAATGCCAAAGTGTCTGTCAGACAGTCTTACGCTTAAACCCTCAGGGTTATTTATATTTTGGTCAAAGCAGTTGAAGTAAATATAGTCGTTACCGCAGCCCTGCATTTTTGTAAATTTATACTTCATCTTTTCGCTCCTCATATTGTTTATGTCTACAAGCTCAGTATTATACTGTGAGTATCTGCTCATTAAGCACTCTACCAAAGCATTTGCCGTGTCTATAGATGTTAAGCAAGGAATATTTCTCTCTACAGTTTTTCTTCTTATCTTTACGCTGTCTCTTGTAGGGATACGGCCCTTTGAAGAGGTTGAAATAACATAGGTAATCTTACCGCTTTCAATAAGCTTAAGTGTGTTATGCTCTCTTGATTCGTGAATTTTCTTAACTGTAATAGCGTTTATTCCGTAAGCCTCAAGAATTTTTGCCGTACCTGCTGTTGCATAAATGTCAAAGCCCATCATAGCAAATTTCTTAGCCAAGTCGCCGATTTCGCCCTTGTCGCTATTTCTTACGGTAATAAGCACGCCGCCGGATTTTTCCATCTTGTAGCCTGCTGCAACCAAGCCCTTGTACAAAGCCTCTTCCAAAGTACCTGCTATACCAAGCACTTCGCCTGTTGACTTCATTTCAGGTCCCAGGTGGTTATCAACATTTATCAGCTTTTCAAAGGAGAATACAGGTACCTTTACAGCTGTATAAGGTGATTTTCTGTACAAGCCCGTACCGTAACCCATATCTGACAGCTTCTCGCCAAGCATAGCTTTTGTAGCCAGGTCAACCATTGGCACGCCTGTAACCTTGCTGATGTACGGAATTGTTCTTGATGAACGAGGGTTTACCTCAATAACATACAAATCGCCCTTATAAATTAGGTACTGAATATTTACAAGGCCCTTAGTGTTAAGTGACAAAGCCAAATCCTTTGAACTGCGGATAATTGTCTGTGTCATTTCGTCGCTTAGGTTCCATGCTGGGTATACTGCAATAGAGTCGCCTGAATGTATGCCGGCACGCTCAATGTGCTGCATAATACCAGGAATAAGAATGTCGTCGCCGTCGCATATAGCGTCAACCTCTATTTCTGTACCCATAAGGTATTTATCAATCAAAATTGGATTTTCAATATTTTGTGAAAGAATAATTGCCATATACTCAACAATATCATCTTCGTTGTAGGCAATAATCATATTCTGTCCGCCCAATACATAGGAAGGACGCATCAAAACAGGGTAGCCAACCTCCTCGGCAACCTTTAGAGCTTCCTCGGTTGTCATAACTGTAAAGCCGCGAGGTCTTTTAATGTGGTGCTTTTCAAGCAGCTCATCAAAACGCTCTCTGTCCTCTGCCATATCAATGCCGTCTGCCGATGTACCCAAAATGTTTACACCGTTGTCGCTTAAGAACTTTGTCAGCTTAATAGCTGTCTGACCGCCGAAAGCAACTACAACGCCGTATGGCTTTTCTGTTTTTATAATGCCCATTACATCTTCGTTTGTAAGAGGCTCAAAGTACAGTCTGTCTGATGTATCAAAGTCTGTTGATACTGTTTCAGGGTTGTTGTTCACAATAACAACCTCGTAGCCTGCTTCTTTCAAAGCCCAAACGCAGTGAACAGACGCATAGTCAAACTCAATACCCTGACCGATTCTTATAGGGCCTGAACCAAATACTATAATAGTCTTTTTGCCCTTGTAGTTTTCCTCTATAAACTCCTCAGCCTCGTTTTCCTCGTCAAAGGTTGAGTAGAAATAAGGTGTTTCTGCCTTAAACTCTGCCGCACAGGTATCAACCATTTTGTAAACCGGAACAGCAGGATTTTCGATTTCACAGCCGGTAATCTTTTTAATTACCTTGTCAAGGTAGCCCATTGTCTTTGCCTTGTAGTAAAGCTCAGGTGTAAGCTGACCCTTTGCCATTTCTTTTTCTATATTAACAAGCTTTAGCAGCTTTTCAAGGAACCATTCATCAATCAAAGTAACTGCATGAATTTCGTCTACTGTTACGCCTCTTTTAAGAGCCTCAAATACGCAGAACAGTCTTTCGTCGTCGCATACAGAAAGTCTTTTTCTTATGCTTTCGTCAGACATTTGCATAAACTTCTCGTCATTCAGTGTGTTGTGAGAAATCTCTGCGCCTCTTACAGCCTTCATTATAGCCTGCTCAAAGGTAGGAGCAATAGCCATAACCTCGCCTGTAGCTTTCATCTGTGTGCCAAGTGTTCTCTTAGCGTAAACAAATTTATCAAAAGGCCACTTAGGGAACTTTACAACAACATAGTCAAGTGCCGGCTCAAAGCAAGCATAAGTAGAACCTGTTACGGCGTTCTTAATTTCGCTTAGGTTGTAACCGATAGCAATTTTAGCGGCTACCTTAGCTATAGGATAACCTGTAGCCTTTGACGCCAAAGCCGAAGAACGGGAAACTCTTGGGTTTACCTCGATAACCGCATACTGGAAGCTTTCAGGGTTAAGAGCAAACTGACAGTTACAGCCACCCTCTACGCCCAGCGCAGAGATAATATTCAGTGCCGCACTTCTAAGCATTTGATACTCTTTATCAGCCAATGTAACAGCAGGCGCTATTACTATACTGTCGCCTGTGTGAACACCCACAGGGTCAAAGTTTTCCATAGAACAAACGGTAATAACATTTCCTATACTGTCACGCATTACCTCAAACTCTATCTCTTTCCAACCGGCTATACACTGCTCTACAAGAACCTGTGTAATAGGTGAAAGCTCCAAACCGTTGGCTGTAATTTCACGAAGCTCCTCTTCGTTATTTACAATACCGCCGCCTGTACCGCCCAGGGTAAATGCCGGACGAATAATAAGCGGATAGCCTATTTCATTTGCAAAATTAACCGCACTTTCAACATCATTAACAACCAAAGACGGAATTACAGGCTGACCTATGGCCTCCATAGTGTCCTTAAACATCTGTCTGTCTTCTGCCTTGTCAATGGTTTCAGGGTTGGCACCCAACAGCTTTACGCCGTTTTCCTCCAAAAAGCCTTCCTTTGCCAGCTGCATAGAAAGTGTAAGACCTGTTTGTCCGCCAAGTGTAGAAAGCAGACTGTCAGGCTTTTCTTTTTGAATAACTCTTTTTACTGTATCTAATGTCAACGGCTCAATATAAATTTTATCAGCCATTGCGTTATCTGTCATAATTGTAGCCGGGTTAGAGTTAATAAGAATAACCTCCAAGCCCTCTTCCTTTAGTGCACGACAAGCCTGTGTACCTGCATAGTCAAACTCTGCTGCCTGACCTATTACAATAGGACCGGAGCCTATTACCAAAACTCTCTTTATATCCTTGTTAATCGGCATTAATAACATCCTTTCTTTTCATAAACGGGTTTATATTTTAAAGGTATTTATTATCAACAGTGTTTATTTTCTTCAATAAGAGAAATAAACCTATCAAAAAGGAACTCTGTATCTAGCGGACCACCGCAAGCCTCCGGGTGGAACTGTACTGAAAACGCAGGCATATCTGTATAGGTTACACCCTCGCAGGTGCCGTCGTTAGCATTAACAAAGCTTTCCTTTGCGTTAGCCGGCAAAGACTTGCTTACTACCGCATAGCCGTGGTTTTGGCTTGTAATGTAAACTCTGCCTGTTTCAACATCTGTAGCAGGCTGGTTTGCGCCACGGTGTCCGTACTTCAGCTTGTCCGTTGTAGCTCCCTGCGACAGCGCCAAAAGCTGATGTCCCAAACAAATGCCGAATGTAGGAATTTTCTTTTCACACAAAAGCTGCAGTTGCTTAATAATTTCCTGATTCTCCTGTGGGTCTCCCGGACCGTTTGAAAGCATAATGCCGTCAGGGTTAATAGCCGCAATTTCTTCAGCTGTAGCTGATGCAGGAAATACAGTAACATTGCAGCCACGCTTTAACAGCGAACGCTGAATGTTAGACTTTGCACCAAAATCCCACAAAGCAACGCTGTACTTTGGATTTTCGGCAGTAAATGAAGCAACCTCCTTTGGAGTTACGCTTTTTACTGCGTCTACTACCTTGTACTGCTTTATTTCCTCTAAGTCCTTATCAAGGTTGTCAAGAGTAGAGGTTATTTTGCAGTTCATTACACCGTATTCTCTTACTATTCTTGTAAGCGCTCTTGTGTCAATGTCATATATTCCCGGCACACCGGTATTCTTTAAAAAAGTGTCAAGAATCCCCTCGCAACGGAAGTTGGACGGCTCTTGACACCTATTTCTAACAATATAAGCCTTTAAAGCAGGCTGGCTGCTTTCAAAATCAGACGGAATCACACCATAATTACCAATCAACGGAAATGTCTGTACAACAACTTGTCCGTAGTAGCTAGGGTCAGTAAGTGTTTCAAGGTAACCTGTCATAGCAGTAGTAAAAACAATTTCACCCACTACATCCTTCTCAGCGCCAAAGCCCTTTCCCTCAAAGACCTTGCCGTTTTCCAAAATAAGAAATGATTTGCGGCTCATTTAATCAATCCCTTTCCTCTGTTTCTGCTTAATAAATTACATTTCGTAGGTTGTTAATACCTGTTCAGCTACATTTTTTTTACTTATTCGTAAATCCATAGCTTGCTTTTCAAGATATTTATGGGCCTGCGGCTCACTCATAGCCAAGCACTGCATAAGCACGCACTTAGCTCTGTTTATTACCTTGATTTCCTCAAGCTGTTCTTTTAGCTTTTTGTTTTCTTGCTGTATTTCCTTTATTTTGCTGCTGTAAGCTCTAAAAGCTATAATACACTGGTGCATCTGAGCAGCGGTAATTGGTTTTTCCACCGTTACCACGCCGTGCTTTAAAAGATGATTTCCCACTTTAACAAATGTATCGCCGCTGACTGCAACAACCACCCCGGAATCGGTATGTTCTGACAAATAAACAGAAAGATTTATACCTACCTCATCTTCTAAAGGAGTGTAAATAAAGATTAAATCAAAAGCTTCTATGGCTGTACACAGCTTGGCCTTTTCGGCAGACTGTGCGGTTTTAAATTGGTCAAAGCCCTCCTGCAAAAGCAGTGCCTTTAACCCGTGGGCAGACTTTTCGCTTTTAGTAATTATTAGAACATTACTCATACTGAAAAATCACCCGCTAACCATTTTAGTTATAAAAAAACAGAACAACGCAGGAAAAATTTTATTTTTAATCATAGTTCTGCATTGTAGCCTCACTTAAACTACATTATACATAATTTTGACCTATTATGCAAGTGATTTTATTTCCAAAGCTAAAACAATATTCCGTATTTATATTGCGATATTAAATAATGGTTTTTTAAGAGTTATAAGACTTCTTATCTGCCCCACAGCGGCAAGGCAAATAAAAATGTAATTTACCTTACCGCATAGAAACTAACTACTACAAATATGGTGTTTGGTACTGCTGTGCTGTGTCGTCATAAATAGTTACAAACTTTATATTGTAGTAGTCACATATAATTTTTCTGTTACTGTTAAACTCTCTCAGAATAATATAATTTGCCCCCACATTTGTAATATAGCCAATAAAAGTTGGGGTAAGGAAAAGAGCCTACAAAATAAATTATAAAAAACAAAAAAGTAGAGCATATTTTTCCGAAATCCGTTAAAATGGAATTGTTGA
>CADANT010000047.1 GCA_902789345.1 uncultured Ruminococcus sp. | reverse complement strand
TTTAACGGATTCCGGAAAAATATGCTCTACTTTTTTTATTTTTTTATAATTTATTTTGTAGGCTCTTTTCCTTACCCCAACTTTTATTATAGAGCCTTTATTTTTTTATAATTTATTTTGTAGGCTCTTTTCCTTACCCCAACTTTTATTATAGAGCCAATAATTATAACCTACCCACAGCAAACATATAATGCTGTGGGTATTTTACTGTGGTAAAATTGGTTTACATTTTACCTTTATTGTGGTAAAATGCTACTTGACACTTAAACATATACTATAAGGTGATAATAATGGAACATAGACGAATAGTTATAAAAGTAGGTACATCTACTTTAACATATGAAAACGGAAAGCTGAATCTACGCAGACTGCAAAAGCTGTGCAGAGTAATAAGCGACCTGCAAAATTCAGGAAATGAAATTGTTTTGGTAAGCTCCGGTGCGTTAAGCGTAGGGGTTGGCAAACTGGGACTGAAAGAAAGGCCCACAACCACATCACAAAGGCAGGCCGTAGCCTCTGTAGGACAATGTGAGCTTATGTTTATGTATGACAAAATCTTTGGGGAATACAACAACACTGTAGGTCAGGTACTATTAACGAGGCGAGTAATAGACGACCCAAGACTGCGTGAAAATGCATATAACACATTTGAAGAGCTTATTGATATGTGCATTATTCCGGTTGTAAACGAAAACGATACTGTGGCTACAGACGAAATTGCCGGAGCAAACTTTGGCGATAATGATATGCTGTCGGCTCTTGTAGCAAGAGTAGTTAATGCCGACCTGTTGATTATACTAACCGACATTGACGGACTTTACGAAACTAACCCTAAGGAAGACCCATATGCAAAGCTGCTGAAAAGAGTGCCTGAAATTACAGAGGAAATTAAGCATATGGCAGGCGGAAGCGGCTCTAACCGCGGTACAGGCGGTATGTCCACTAAGGTAGCTGCGGCCGAGGTAGCTACCAAAGCAGGCATAGAGTGCTGTGTTTTAAACGGTAGCAACCCGGATGTGCTTTATGACATTATGGAGGGGCATAACCCGGGAACTATATTTGAAGCACACAGCAATTAATTTTATTTACAGCTCTAATTTTAAATTTATCAATTTACAGAGGGGATAGCCTTGGCTGTTCTCTCTGTTTTTGTTTAATAAATTTACCTAGCTGCGTCTTTTTATATATGACTAAAAGTCACTGGCGTTAGACGCCTACAATGTATGTGGCCTTAAAACTAAGGATAATTTATATATAATTTGCCCAACAAGCAAGGCAGACAACTGACTTAGCACACTTTTATGACTTCTAAAACTTATATTATAACTCTACAGTAAAATCTTTTTAAAGGTGCTATTTTGTAGAACTAGGAATAATAAACAATTTTTCTGTGTAAATGTTGTTAAGGTTAATAACCTATTGTTGCTTGACTTAGGCAGGGTTATGTTCTATACTTAGTAGGTACGCTGAGCATAGAACATACTATATATTGTGTTATAGGGTTATTGGTCACACAATTTATGCCGGCTATGTGAATAAGGAGAAAATGAAACGGAGGATATGGAGCATGATTGAATACATCCTTAAAAGAGATGGAAGAAAAGTTAAATTTGACCTGCAAAAAATAACTGACGCTATTTTTAAGGCAGCACAGGCAGTAGGCGGAAACGACTACCAGGAGGCTCAAAACCTTGCTTTGGCAGTTGAAGACGCTTTGGAAAAGGAATGCAGTGACATTCCCACTGTAGAGCATGTGCAGGACACAGTTGAAAAAACACTTATTGAAAGCGGACACGCAAGAACCTCAAAAGAGTATATTCTATACAGAGCAGAGCGCACAAGGGTGCGTGAGATGAACACAAAGCTAATGAAGATATACGAGGACCTTACTTTTAAGTCAGCTAAGGATAACGATGTTAAGCGTGAAAATGCAAATATAGACGGCGACACAGCTATGGGTACTATGTTAAAGTACGGTTCGGAGGGTGCTAAGCAGTTCTACGAAATGTATATTTTAAACCCAAAGCATGCCGAGGCTCATCGTAACGGAGATATTCACATTCATGACCTTGATTTTCTTACTTTGACAACAACCTGCTGTCAAATTGATATAGACAAACTGTTTACAGGCGGTTTTTCAACAGGTCACGGCTTTTTAAGAGAGCCTAATGACATTGCCAGCTATGCTGCTCTTGCTTGTATTGCAATACAAAGTAACCAGAACGATCAGCACGGCGGTCAGAGCATACCTAACTTTGACTATGGTATGTCAAAGGGCGTTGCCAAAACCTACCGCAGAATTTACAGACAAAATCTGCTAAGAGCGGCTGAACTGTTGGTTGACAGTGAAACTGCAGTAGACGATGTTAGAGATATTGCGGACACTGCCGAGGCAAACAGCAACGCCACACCAAAGCTTGACGACGGCGAGGTATATATGGCAGAGGAGCTAAAGCTGCTTACTGAAAAATACGGCGAACAGCTTGCAGGAAGACTGCAGCGCTTTGCGTTTAAGCACGCCAACACAGAAACTGACCGTGCAGTTTACCAGGCTATGGAGGCATTTGTACACAACCTAAACACTATGCATTCCCGTGCAGGTGCTCAGATTCCGTTTAGCTCTATTAACTACGGTACAGACACTACTCCTGAAGGCAGAATGGTTATTAAAAATGTACTGTTGGCAACAGAAGCCGGTTTGGGTAACGGTGAAACACCAATATTCCCTATACATATTTTTAAGGTTAAGGACGGTATAAACTACAACCACACAGACCCTAACTATGACCTGTTTAAGCTTGCTTGCAGAGTCAGTGCAAAAAGACTTTTCCCTAACTTCTCATTCATTGACGCTCCGTTTAACCTAAAATACTACAAAGAGGGGCATCCTGAAACAGAGGTTGCGTATATGGGCTGTCGTACAAGAGTTATGGCTAACCATTACGACCCTACCAGAGAGATTGTAAATGGCAGAGGCAACCTAAGCTTTACATCTGTAAACCTGCCTAGACTTGCTATTTTAAGTAACGGAAATATAGACTTTTTCTATGAGCAGCTTGACAGAAAGATAGATCTTATTATAGATCAGCTGCTTGACAGATTTAAAATTCAGTCTGCAAAGCTTGTTCGCAACTATCCGTTCCTAATGGGACAAGGCATATGGATTGACAGCGATAAGCTTGGCCCTAACGACAGCGTTGGCGAGGTACTAAAGCACGGTACATTGACACTGGGCTTTATAGGACTGGCCGAGTGTCTAAAAGCCTTGGTAGGCAAGCACCACGGCGAAAGCAAAGAAGCACAGAACATTGGTCTTGAAATTGTAGGCTATATGAGAAAGAGAATGGACGAGGCTACAGAAAAGTACGGACTTAACTTCTCACTAATAGCCACACCGGCTGAGGGACTTTCAGGCAGATTTGTAAGAATGGATGCTGAAAGATTTGGAAAAATTCCAGGCGTAACAGACAGAGCCTACTACACAAACAGCTTCCATGTTCCTGTTTACTACAATATTTCCGCCTATGATAAAATTAAAATAGAAGCCCCTTACCACAGCCTAACAAACGGCGGACACATTTCTTACATTGAGCTTGACGGCGACCCGACAGAAAACCTAGAGGCTTTTGAAAAGGTTGTTCATGTTATGAAAGAATGTGGCATTGGCTACGGTTCTATTAACCACCCTGTTGACCGTGACCCTGAATGCGGCTACACAGGAATTATTGGCGACACCTGCCCTAAGTGTGGCAGAAGTGAGTGCGACGGTCAGCATAGCTTTGAAAGAATAAGAAGAATTACCGGATATCTTGTTGGTACAGTTGACCGCTTTAACAACGCCAAAAAGGCTGAAGTACAGGACCGTGTAAAGCACGCTGTTGGTGAAGAAATGGAGCAAATTTAAACGCCACTTTATTAACAATTTAACAATGCTTATACCGATATCCCTAAAAAGATAATGGCAATATAAAAAACGGCACACCTGAAAGTAAGCCGACCCCCAAAAGTTAGACTAAGAATCTAACGATTTGGAGGTCGGTTTTTTATGGCAAAATATAGTTATGAATTCAAACTAAAAGTAGTACATGAATACATAAATGGTGAAGGAGGTTATAAATATCTTGCAAAAAAGCACAACATACCTTCTTGCACACGAATAAAAGAGTGGGTTGCTACATTTAAAGAATTTGGCAAGGAAGGCTTAATGCGTTCCAGGCAGAACAATGTTTATTCTTTTCAATTTAAGCTTCATGTGGTAGAATTGTATTTATCAAGTGAAGTCTCGTATCAGGAGTTGGCTCTGTCTCAAAAAATAAATAATCCCTCTTTAATAGCCAAATGGGTTAATGATTTTAGAATTGCCGGTTCTGATGCTTTGAGACCTAAGAAGAAAGGTCGTAAGAAAACATTGGATGTTAAGGAGTTTAAAAAGTCTTCTAAACATATTGAAGAGAAGCCTATTGATACAAGTGCCGAACACATAAAGGAACTTGAAGATGAAGTACTGAAACTTAGAATAGAAAATGCCTATTTAAAAGAATTGAGGAGACTGCGTTTAGAGGAGGAAGCTCTTCAGAAAAAACAGCGAGAATCGTCCACAGTCTCCGAGGACAGTTCAAATTAAAAGACATTCTCGTGACAGTTGGTTTTCCAAAGTCAACATACATGTACTGGCAAAAACGCTTTGACAGAGAAAATCCTGATAAATATTTAGAAGATGAAATCACTAAAATACATATTGAAAATAAGAATTACGGTTACAGACGAGTACATAGAGAATTACGAAACAGAAAGATTTTTGTGAATAAAAAGAAAGTTCAAAGGATTATGCAAAAATTAGGATTTCAAGTTACTTCATTTACTCGTAAAACTCGCAAATACAGTTCATACAAAGGTAATGTTGGTAAAATATCTCCCAACAGAATTAACAGACGATTTAATACAAGTGTTCCGCATCAAAAAATAACTACCGATACTACTGAATTTAAGTATTATGAGATAGATAGCAAAGGCAGAATGTTGATTAAGAAACTGTATTTAGATCCGTTTCTCGATATGTTTAATGGCGAAATTCTATGCTACAGTATAACACAAATACCGTCAGCTATTGGTATTCTATCTGCTCAAAAGAAAGCAATCGAAATAACATCTGATTGCCCATATAGAAGAACATTCCACTCAGACAGGGGGTGGGCGTATCAGATGGGTGCATATTCGTGTGCTCTTAAAGAAAACAAAATATTTCAAAGTATGTCCCGAAAAGGTAATTGTTACGATAATTCTGTTATGGAAAATTTCTTTGGAATATTAAAACAAGAAATGTATTATGGGAATACTTATTACAGTTTTGAAGAACTTAAAAATGCTATTGAAAAATACATAAAATACTATAACGAGAAAAGAATTAAAGAGAAACTTGGGTGGATGAGTCCGATACAGTACCGTCTCAACACCTTGGCTGCATAAAAAATAGCGTAGCAGTCATAAAACTACTACGCTATATAAAGTCTAACTTTTGGGGGTCACATCAAAAAGCAGGGTGTGCCGTTTCTGTTCTTTTATTTTGTTGTATTTTCTAATTTTTTTGATTTATGGCTTGCTTGTTGCCGTGTTTTTGGCATTGCACTTTCCGCAGCGGCAACAGCCGTTGCAAATTAACCGTGAGCCACACATTTTGCAGTTTTCTCCAAAATACGGCACATACAATTCCTCCTTTGGAATTTCCATTCCCAGCGGATTGGTAAGCTTAAATTCTATTGGCTTGCCTGCAAAGTTCATACCGGACTTATACGCCATTTTTGCCTGTAGTCTTTTGTTTGGCAAATGATATTGCCTGCCGTCCTTTATAAACAATGTGCCTGTTTCTATAAAGCAAAAGGTAACATCGTGATTTATACATTCACCCCGCAGCTGCTTAACCCAATCGAAACAGCAGGGACGACAGCCGTCGTAATTTTCACCCCCGCAAATAACCTGTTCTATCTGCCCGGTGGCAAGGTATTTATCTATGGTTACACTACCAATAAAAGGTGCACACATAATACCTTTGTGCTTAAATGGAAGTGACAACATTATGGGAATTCTTTCGTCTGCCCTCTTTTGGTTTTCACAGGTCACATTAAAAAACACATTCTCCCAACCGTTACCCCAGTCGTCAGGCAAACACTCCAAAACCCTTTGTGGGCGTTTGGTAAGCAGAAAAAACTTAACATCACTGCGCTCTTTTATAATACTCCAGGCGTCCTCTCTCCATACATCTGCCTGCTCTAAAAAGAAGTCAGAGGTCATACACACACGAATTTGCTCGCCGCTTGCCACTTTAAAGGAGCCGTCTTTATTCTTTTGCAGTGGATAATTAAAGCCCTGCTTAGTTCGGTAAATATTACTGCCGCAGCTGTTTCTTTGACTGTCTAAGTAGTACATATAGCAGTTGTCACAACCCTCACTGCACTTTATACAGCCATGCCAAGGATTCCATATGTCGTGCATAACCTCTGCCTCCTATTTGTAAAAATTTTTGTTAATATCACAAACGGACAGCCCCATTATTGCAGAGCTGTCCGCTTTTTTCATCTATATATTCTAGTATGTAATTGACAGGTTTGGGTACTCGGTCATTGGGTTATACTTTACGCCGTCGTAGCGTGTTTCAAAGTGCAAATGTGCACCGGTAGAGTGACCTGTAGAGCCTACAAAGCCCAACAGCTGGCCCGCCTCTACATAGTCACCTGTAGATACTGCTATAGAACTCATATGGGCATATACCGTCATATAGCCGTCGCCATGGTCAAGCATAACAAAATTTCCATAACCGCCGCCACAACCACAGCTGGCGTCTTTGCCCCAGTTGTGTATACAATCGTTATTTGCAAAGGTTACCGTACCTGCCCTTGCCGCAACAACATTTGCACCGTCTATGCCTGCACTGGCAATATCAAGCGCACCGTGGTTATACGAGCCTCTGTCCTCATTCCACAATGAAGTAAGGTTATAAAAGCCCGGCACAGGCCATATGTAGCCGGTGGTACTTGTGTTATTGTTGCCGCCGTTGCTGTTATTGTCTGAATTATCATTGCCCGAATCATCGTTTGAACTTGCCGGCTGGGTAGGCTTTATAACCGGTGTTTGCGAAGAGCTACCCGATGTAGATGAGCTTGAACTGGACGATTGGTTTTTATTTGATGACGGCTTACTGCTTGAAGCCGCACTGCTGCTTGACGATTCGCTTGCCTGTTCATTTTCAAGGCGGCTATAGTAGCTCTTTATATTACTTTCAAGACTTTGGTAGCCTGCGTCATTGTCGGCTGAAAGATTGTCAGAAATTTCAGTGTTCTCAGCATACAAATAATTCAGCTTTTCTTTATTGGCCTTTAGAATTTTTTCAAAGCTTGCTTTGTTTTTAAGCAGTTCTTTATTTTTAGTTTCAAGGGTTTTCTTGGAATTTTCCAAAACTTTTTGGCTGTCTTTGTTGCTGTCAATCTGCTGTGACAATGTGTTTATCATTTCAGAATCGTGTTTTGATATAACAGAAATATAGTCCATTTTGTTGAGGAAATCC
This sequence comes from uncultured Ruminococcus sp., assembly GCA_902789345.1. Taxonomy (GTDB): domain Bacteria; phylum Bacillota; class Clostridia; order Oscillospirales; family Acutalibacteraceae; genus CAG-964. The sequence continues at coordinate 2,689 of CADANT010000047.1, read as the reverse complement.
GTAAAATTTTCGGCACCTAAAATAATCTCTAAATTACTTGTGGAGCCTGACATATATATTGCCCTAATTCGTTTTTTCAGCAATTCTTTGTTGGTTTTAATATCGGAATTCAGGTCCTTTATGGTAACATTGGAATTGTCAATTTCCTGCTGCAGCTGTGCAATTTCAAGCTTTGTTGCTTCAATATCCTTATTAAGGTCAGAAATTTGCTGAATAAGCTTTTCGTTTTCATTCTCTTTAGCAGAAATTGCACTTGAGTTATCGCTTCCATTTTGAATGTCTTGGTCAGATACCGCATAAATTGACATTGTCTGCATACAAATAAGAGATGCTGCAATAGCAGCTAAAAATAATTTTTTCATTATTTCACCATTCCTTCCGAAATTACCAGCCCAGAAGCTCGTTGCCTTCCAGCTTTAAATACTTTCTTATTGAAATTGCCGCACCTATTGCTCCCATTGCGCCGCCAAACAAAACCATACCCAAAAATACATAACCTACCACAGAATTAAAATCAATAATAGCAATAGTTCTTGAAAGTCCGCTTTCAAGAGCGTTACCAATGCCCTCGTATACAAACTTTAAAAGTATAGAGCCCACAATTCCCGAAAGAACACCCAAGCTAATACCCTCTACAATAAACGGAATGCGTACAAAGGAATTTGTAGCGCCTACAGATTTCATTATGCTTATCTCAAAGCGCCTTGAGTGCATTGTTGTTCTTATGGCAGTGGATACAATAAATAATGAAACTAAACCAAGCACCAAAACTACCCAAAAGCCTCCCACAGCAACAAAATTCTTAATCTGTGTAAAACGCTGTACCCAGTCTTTTTTATTGCTAACCTGTAGAACTCCGTCTATTTTAGAAATTTCATCAGCTGTTTTTTCGTATTTAGATAAATCCTTCATAGTTACCTTGTAGGCATCCGGCAAAGGATTGTTGTCACCCTGAAATTCACTTTTAATATCATCCAAGCTGTCCAGACTGTCCTGCAACTCTTTTATGCCTTCCTCTTTTGAATAAAAAGAAACACTCTCAACATTGTCATTGGATTCAAGCTGCTTTTTTATGGCCGCTTCTTTATCGCTTTTTAAATCAAAATCAAGGAATACTGTGGTAATGTTTTCGTCACCGATTTCGTCAACCAATATTTGCAGATTCTGACAAAATAAAACCGCAGCGCCTGTTATTAAAAGGCAAGTAACCAATATACCTATGGACGCTATAGACATTGCACGGTTGTTCCACACACCCTTAACGCCCTCGCTAAATAAATATCCAAAACCTTTCATATGTAAAAACTCCTCTATAGTCCAACGCCGATTTACTTCTTGTCGGTTTGTTCGGCAGTAATTTCAGAAATAAGCCTATCATACCTATCCATATCCAACAGCTCTTCTTTTTCTTGGGTTACTGCGTAGGTATTCTCGGATTTTTGCTCTGCGTTATCTTCCGTTTTGTCGGCATTGTTCTTTTTGGCATCATTTAATAATTCAGAAGAATTTTCGCTGTCGTCTGCATTATCGCCATTTTGATTATGGGAATGTTCCGGTTGGGAAGCACCGGTATCAGAAATTACACGACCCTGGTCAAGTTCAATAATTCTGCCGCCTACTTCCTTTACTATATCTTTATCGTGGGTAACAACTATAACCGTTGTTCCGTCTTCGTTGATTTTCTTTAGCAGTTTTATAATTCCTATGGACATATCAAAGTCAACATTTGCCGTAGGCTCGTCCGCTATAACAACCTTTGGCTTATTTACTATTGCCCTTGCCAAGCTTACACGTTGGCGTTCACCGCCTGAAAGCTGACTGGGACGCACTTTTATTTTATGTTCCAGTCCCACCAATTTTAAAATAAACGGTACTCTCTTTCTTATCTCCGACGGACTTGCACCTATAACACGCATAGCAAACGCAACATTGTCGAATACATTCATTTTATCTATAAGTCTGAAATCCTGATAAACCATACCCATTTTTCTGCGTAAATACGGCACTTCTTTTCTTGAAAGCCTATTTATGACCTGGTCGTCAATTATTATATCGCCGCTTGTAGGCAGCTGCTCCCTCATTATTAATTTTAGGAGTGTGCTTTTTCCTGCTCCCGATGAGCCAACAATAAACACAAATTCACCGTCATTAATTGTCAACGATGTTTTTCGCAGTGCGTGTGTGTCACTGTCTTCATAATCCTTTGACACATTAACAAACTTTATCATTAAATAAACCTCCTTTTACCTACATACAGTTTTATTTTACCATACATTTGCTATTCTAGCAACTAACACATATTTACAAATTTTTACTGCATATTTTATATTAAAGGTAATAAAGATAACTCTCAGTTTTCATTTTTATAAAATTTATTATGCAATTTTCTCTCTACACAGCCAACAGCGCAACAAATCAAAACATACTTTTAATATTGCCACAGCTGTTTATAAAGTTACACAATAAAAGCAAACCACATTATATCCATAATTTATATAATAAACACCAACCGTAAATAGTCACCGTCTTCTACATACAATCGCAGACTGCATAATAGCTCAAAGGATAAATATTAGTGGCTGCCAGCTTCAACACTATTTTACAATCAACCCCATACCCTGCGATAAATTTGTAATTAATACTAATTAGTAATTAAACACTTCAATACGACACTTCTCTGCGGTGATAC
>CADANT010000046.1 GCA_902789345.1 uncultured Ruminococcus sp. | reverse complement strand
AGGATAGCAAAGGTGAAGATGCTTCCGAGGAGATCTCCAGCTTTTCCAACGCCGAGCAGAAGCACAAAATGTATAAAGAGGAAAAGAAAGCCCTAAAGGACTACCGCAAGTCCGAAAAGGCACGCCAAAAGGAAAAGGCAGAGAAAAACGGCTGTATGTTCCGCTTAATTTGGTTGTGTATGGTTGTGGCTATATCGGTAGTTTTAGGTGTATACATTTGGAGCGGCATGAGCGATTTGCTTGGTATTAACCGACCGGAGGACGGCGAAAATGTTGTTTTAGACCTTGACAAGGATGTAACCTTTGACGAGGTTGTGGATATGCTGGTTAAAAACGACCTTATTAAAAATGAGCCGTTTTTCCGTTTGTTTGCTACCATTACAAATAAAACCACAGGCTTTGAAGAGGGCATATATAATATGCGCCCAAATATGGACTACGAGGCTATACTCAGCGCCCTAAGGTCAGGCCAGGCTCTTACCGACACAGTTACGGTACAGTTTAAAGAGGGTATGACAGTTATGCAGGTTGCCGAGGCACTTGAGGACAAAAAGGTTTGTAAGGCAGATAAGTTCCTAAGCTACTGTAACTCTCATGACTTTGACGATGAGTTTGAGTTCCTGAAAGATATACCTGAAAACGACAAGTGCGTTTACAGGCTTGAGGGATATTTGTTCCCGGATACTTACGAATTCTACATTGGTGAAGATGCGAAAGACAGCGTTCGCCGCTTCTTAAACAACTTCCAGCAGAAGATTTGTGTTGATACACAAAATATCAGCGGCTATACAGATGCCGTTACTCTTAAAACTATTATAGAGGACAAGGGCAAGACAATTAACGATGTTGTTAAAATGGCGTCCCTTGTACAGGCAGAGGCTGCCGACACAAAGGATATGTATGTGGTATCTTCAGTATTCTATAACAGACTTGCTACCATAGATACAGGCGGTATTTCACCGTTTGGCGACCTTGATTTGGACAAGCTAAAGTCTGACGCTACGCTGTACTATCCATACAGTGCACAGGACGATATTCCGTCTGAAATAGCGGCTACTTTCAAGAGTAACTACAACACCTACGATTTTTCGGGTTTACCGCCTGGAGCAATATGCAATCCGGGTCTTGACGCTATTGACGCCGCAATTAACCCTGACGATACAAACTACTATTACTTCTGTCACCGTTCTGCTACAACTACACAAGAGGCAAAGGCTTACTATGCTTCTACATTTGCAGAGCACCAGTCAAATATGGCAGAGGCAGGTTTGTCATAATATAACTATTAAAATAAAACGGCTTTTCGTTACTTTTTCGGAAAGCCGTTTTCCTGTAATACGGTGCAGGAAATTTATATTAAAGGCGTATGCAAAAATTATTGCTTGCGTTAAATATGTGCCGTAATTCTACAGCTCTGCAACCTTTATAATGATAAAATTTTAGATAACAAAGTAATTTTAAGACCATACAATACAAGAAAGGATAGGTGTTAAATTTGCCGATATTCAGATACAACCACCCTACAGAGGTGCTTGCGCCCTGCGGAGAGGAAGAAAGCCTAGACGCCGCCCTTAGGTTTGGCGCAGATGCCGTTTACCTGGCGGGTAAGGAGTTTGGTATGCGCACTGCCTCCAAAAATTTTGACAACGACCAGATTATTTCAGCAGTAAAAAAGGCCCATGCAGTTGGTGCAAAGCTGTATGTTACCTGCAACACAGTACCCGACAACAAGGAAATATGCAGACTGCCGCAGCATTTTGAGTTTTTAAACAGCGCCGGGGTAGACGCTGTAATAGTTGCGGATATTGGTGTAATGGATTTAGCCAAAAAATATGCTCCAAATGTAGATATTCATATGTCTACACAAACGGGAATTATGAACTATCACACCGCCAACACACTATACAATATGGGTGCAAATAGGGTAGTGCTTGCACGAGAGCTTACCTTTGAGGACATTGCCGAAATTAGAGCAAAGGTGCCAAAGGAGCTTGAAATTGAGTGCTTTGTGCAGGGCGCTATGTGCGTATCCTTTAGCGGAAGATGCCTAATTTCCGCCTATATGACCGGCAGAGATGCCAACCGTGGCGACTGTGCACAGCCTTGCAGGTGGAAGTACCACCTGTACGAAGAAAACCGTCCGGGGCAGTTTTTCCCTGTCGAGCAAGACGGTGACGGGACATATCTTTATAATTCCAGGGATATGTGTATGATAGACTATATTCCGCAGCTTATTGAAAGCGGTATTACCAGCTTGAAAATAGAGGGCAGGGCTAAGTCGGCTTATTATGCGGCTGTAACTACCCACGCCTACCGCAGTGCGGTAGACCTGTATTATAAGGATAAGCAGGGCTACACCTTGCCGGCGTGGATAGGCGAAGAGCTTAATAAAATCAGTCACCGTGAGTACAGCACAGGCTTTTTCCTTGGCAAAGAGCCGGGGCAGGTACATTCCAACGGCGGCTATATTCGTGAGTATGATGTAGTTGCTATTTGTGACAGTTGGGAAAACGGTACAGCTTATTTAACGCAGAAAAATAAATTTTCTGTAGGTGAACAGCTCGATGTTCTGCCGCCAATGGGTGAGTCCTTTAAAATAACGGTAGATGAAATTTTCAACCACAACGGTGAATCGGTACAATCGGCACCGCACCCTATGGAAAAGCTTACGGTGCCTTGTGCTGTTGAAATACCGGCAGGTTCATTTATACGCAGGAAAAGGTAACATTATGGTGTAGGGTATACCATTGATGATAATGAAAAAGATGATGAAAGAATTAAGATAAGATAAAGTTAAAGGAAGAAGAGGGCTAAAAATGACAAACAAAATATTTTACAAAAACAAAAAGGGCTTTACTACTGTAGAAATGGTAGTGGTTATTGCCATACTGGCTATACTTGCGGCTATTGCTGTTCCTGTAGTAAATTCCATATTAAATACAGCGGCTAAAAATGCGGCTGTTGCCAATGCGCAAACCCTTGAGTACGCCATTAAAACCGCACAGTCAGAGTATGTAAACAAAACTACAGATAATTATCCCGGTATAAAAAATTCCGTAAAGCCGTCGTTAAGCGATGTGGTTAAGGTAAACGCCATTGAATCTACTCTTGAACACAAAAGTGTTTACGGCGAAAAATATGTTCCGGTGTGGGACAAAACAAGTGACCGATGCTTACTGCTGCTTAGCGACGGTCACGGCGGCTATTTGCTAAAGGACATAAACGGCAGTACACTGCCGGCGTCAATGTCGTATAATCTTTGTCAGCTTTCTACTGAAAGCGATGGGAGTTATGCTGTAGAAAAATACGACATTGTTTCGTGGACAAGTAACTATTCAGACTCGGCACTTTCGTTGTGATAATGACGAACTCTTATCGAAATACGATTACACTTTTATATAATGTGCCTTTTTAAACAAATTTAATGCTCCAAATTTTAACAATATGTGTATTTACATATGACTATTGGGGTGCTATAATAATAACCGTACTAAGGAAGTACACAGTGGGCTGTGCGGAAAAGGCTCACACAAGTATGCTGTACTTCCGCGATACATTTTATTATACTTTTAAAAGGAGAAATTTTAAAATGACAAATGCAATCACAACAAAAAAAGCTGAACTACAAAACAGCAAGAAAGGTTTCACACTAGTTGAGTTGGTAGTAGTTATCGCTATTCTAGCTATCCTAGCTGCTATCGCTATTCCGGTTGTAAACTCGATTATCAACACAGCTACTAAGAATGGTGCTGAATCAGATGGTCAGTCGATTGAGCTTGCAATTAAAGAGGCACAGTCTTACATAGCTTCAGGCAGCACAGAAATTTACGACGGTGCTAAGAAGGTTGATGTTGACGCTAAGTATACAACAACAGGTGGTGCTGACATTGTCTCTGGTCAGATTACACTTGCTAATGCAAAGACAGATCATGCAAATCTGAATGTTGCTATGGTTGCTGCTGCTAAGCAGATCTGCAATGGCTTTGAAAGCGTTTCATACTACGGTAAGGACTACTTCCCATACTGGAACAAAACAACTCAGAAGTGCATTTTCCTAACAAAGGATGGTTCTGATTACAAAAATTTTGATGGCACTGTAGTTAGTGGCGTTGGTACTTCTATAGTTCAGCTATCTCAGGCAGGTGCTAGCCAGGGTGTAACTGATTTCTGCGATGTAAATATTGACAGCTTGGACTAATAAGCATTAGTTAATGCGTGGTTAGATACTAAGTAAATTTTCCGTAATTTAATAAAAAGTAAGGCTCGCTGTAGGCGAGCCTTACGCATTTTATAAATAAAATTTGCAATTGTAATATATCTGTGTTATAATAATAATTTTATGGTTAATTATATGATTTCGCCTTTAGTTCAAAATAGAAAATGATTTTCATTTTGTTGTATAATGAGGTAAATTTGCCGAAATGGCTGTATATAAAATTAAAAACTAGGTGGTGTTTATTTTTGAAATCAGTAATAGTACAGGTTTCCAAGGACTATATGTGCCTTACCTGCTGTGAACCTATCCTAAAGGAAAAAGAGCAGAAAAAAGAGGCAACCGTAGACCTTTCTTACCGTTTTACTGCTCCTTACATAAAGCCTCTTGACAGAGAGTATATGGAGGGTAAAGAAACAGTGTGGGAGGTGCCAAAGGCATTTGCCACAATGGTTCACGACGGCCTGCGTGAAATGAAAAGACCGGAGGTTAAGGAGGTTATTCTGCTTGTAGAGGAGTTTGACCTTGTTACTACCGAGTTCCAGCATGCACGCTGTAACAAAAAAATGTTAAACAACATTGCTGTAGATAATCTAAAAGAAATTCTTCAGGACGATGTGGGTCAGTTCTCTGTAATTACCACTACTTACGGCACTCCGCCAAAGGAGGTGCCTGAGCTTACCTCCAGAGCCTTTGCTATACCAAGGGAGCTGTCTACAGAGCTGGCTAAAAGATTTACAGAAATGGGACTTACCCTGCACAAAATTGTACCTGCCGATGTTGCGGCACTAAAGGTAGCCCGTGATGTTGTATATACCTACAACAAAACTGTCTGCTATTTGTCAATTGACTACTGTGCACTGCGTGTAGTATTGGTTAGAGATTCTCTGCCACTGTACACCCATACATACCGTTCACCTTTGATAGAGGCGGTGGATATTGTAGCCCAGGACAGACAGCTTTCTATACCGGACGCAATAAAGTATATTAAACAGTGGGGTATTAACCAGGACTACAACTATAACAACCCTGCCGCAATGCGCAGAATAGACCAGCTAAGAGAGGACATTGTTACCGATATTGTACACAGCATTAATCTTGTTGCAATGAGCCTTGACCTTAACATTGACCAGGCAGTTATAAGTGACTATGTAGGATTTTTCCCTCATGTTGCCGGTACTGTTAAAAAATTAGGTGTTGCCAAGGATGTTGATGTTATTACCGACCAGTTCAACACCAAAATGGCACTTCCGGAGCTGGACATAGACGCTCGCGATGAGCAGTATAAAACAGGCAGCTACATTCTTTTTAACAACCTGATGAACTGTGGGGACAAATACAAAAACAACCTTATGGTTGGTTTGCAGCCCCTAAAGGAAAAGTCAATTAATATTGGTAAAAGAGTAACCGTAGCCTTTACAATATTGGTTGGTTTAACGGTAGTAAGCTGCAGTGCTTTCTATGCTTTTTTGAATATTCAAAAATCGATGGATGAGGCGAAATTTAAAGAAGAAAAGTATGTGTCGGCAGCTGACCTTCTTAAAAGACAGACAGAGGCCAAAAAGAAGCTGGAAGACCAGGTTGCAGATGCCAACAAACTTACAAAGGCCCCTGTACTTATGTGTGACACACTGGAGCAGGCCAAAAAGCAGGTTGCTGATAAGGTGGAATCTACAAACGGCTATTCACTTACATATTCTGAGGGAGATACGAATCAAACACCTGAAATCAGTATACCAATTAACGGTACAATAGGCGGCTTTAAGGAGTACCTAAAGCTAAAGGAAGATATTACAAAGGACGGCTTCTTTACTGTGGACAATACTATTAATGTATCACAAAGTGAAGATAAGGGTAAAAATCTTTATAACTTCTCTCTTAATCTGCATAATGTAGTAGATACCGAAGAGGAGCAGGAAAGATACAATACATTACAGAACGGCAGTGCTGTAAAGGTAGAAACAACTACCGAAGCGGCTACAACAGCCTAACAGTAAGGGGGTATTAAAATAAATGGAACAATTAAAAAAAGTGCCTAAGTTTTTGTTTGTGCTGGTAGGTACTATAGTGGTCGCCATTGTTTTTTGGATTTTCATCGGCATGTCCCTTATTAACAATGCACCAACTATGATAAACGAGCATAATGAAAATGTTAAAAAGATAGCAGAGTATGATACTGCACTGTCACAGCAGGACAAAATAGAGGCAGAAATAAAGAAAAACCAAGCCGAGTATGAAAAAAAGCAAAAGGAGCTTTTTGTTGACCTTAGCACCTGTACGAAGGAAATTGAGCAGTACTGTTCTGATAGAAATATTCTTTTGAAAACCTACAACCTTGGTGAGCCTCAGGAGGATAAGCTAAACAGAACCTCTAACGGTGGCTACCCTGTAAAATCCGTTAGTATTACACTTAATTACAGTGGCAACTACGAAACTGCCCTTAGTATGCTGAAGTTTTTTGAGCAAAAGTCAAAGGGTTGTTACTATGTAAACAGCTGTAGTGTAAGTGGCGGTGAAGGTTCAAAATCAGATGACGGTGATGTTTCTATGAGTATAACACTGTACTACTTTGACACAACAGCGTCAGCTACTCAGCCAACCCAGGCTGCTACAACAGCAGGATAAGCCAAAGCTATGAGTATATTTGTAGAACCTACAGCATTTAATTTAGTGCTGGCGGCTGTGTCGGCACTTGCAGGCGTACTGCTGTATATTGCAGGAGTAGCACTGCTAAACAAAGTGCCTGCACAGTGGCTGTGCGATTATAACGAAGAACCTACACAGGATATGCTGGAGGGCAAGCGCTTTATAGGAAAGCCACTTTATATAATAGGCAGTCTGCTTTCCGGTGCAGCTTTTGCACTTGTGTATATGGTGTTTGGCCTTAGTTGGTACAGCCTTATAGTAATGCTTTTAACTTTCGTGCTTACTATGGTTATACTGTCAGACGGAAAGTATTTTATAATACCGGACCAGTTTGCAGTGCTGGCGGCTGTACTTTCGTTAATATTTGCGTATTACGACCTTACTCACAGCCAATACTTAATTAAGAACTGGTGGTCGCCTTTAGTAGGCGGCATAAGTGTAGGATTGCTTATAGTTGTAGTGAATTTAATTACAATGCTTGTAGCCAAAAAAGACGGTATGGGCTTTGGCGATGTAAAGCTGTTTGCCGCCGTAGGCATAGCAACAGGCTTCCCAAATGTAGCTATGGCACTGCTTATAGCCATACTTGTTGCCTTTGTAATTATACTTGTTACGCTTATTGTAAATGCTGTAAGAAAAAAAGAAACAGAGAATTATATTCCCTTTGGACCTTCAATTTGTGTAGGAGTTTTTGTAACAATAGTGTTACATCAGCTTTTAGCATTTTTAATTAATTTGTATTTAAGCATTTTATAAAGTCGGGGAGAAGCTTAGTATGAAGAATTCTAAATTCAACATTCAAAATAGCCTTGTTGCCAAGGAGCTTGTTTCACTAAAAAATATAAAAAAGGTGCAGCAGAAATACCAGGACGACGACTCTATTACTTTGGAGGAGGCACTGGTACAAGAGGGGCTTGTAAGCGAGTGGGATATTTACGCTACACTTGCAGAGCGAATGCACCTTGAAATGGTTGACTTGACCGAAAGGGCTATACCGGAGGGTATGCATTCAGTTATACCCGAAAATATGATGCGTGACTACAATATAGTACCTATAGATGAACAAAACGGCAGACTTGTATTTGCTACATCTAATCCCCTTGATTACCGTGTAAATTCAACCGTTTCCAGCTATGTAAAGAAAAAGGTTAGAATGGTTGTTTCTACACCGTCACAAATCAAGGCAAAGCAGGATGAACTGTTCAGCTCTGATCAGCAGGCAAAAATGTATGACGAAGCACAGGAATACATTATGCAGCAAATGCAGAACGACGATAACAATACAGATGACGAGGAAGAAAATGTTGAAGACCAGCCTATTATAAAGCTGGTAAATAAAATGTTTGAAGATGCCGTAAATCTGAAGGTATCGGATATTCATATTGAGCCACAAGAAGAAGATATGAGAATTCGTTTCCGTATAGACGGTAAGCTGCGTGAATATACAAGAATATCAAAGCAGCTTGCACCGTCAATTATAAGCCGTATAAAGTTTATATCGGGAATGAACATTGCAGAAAAGAGAATACCGCAGGATGGTCGTTTGCACTATACTGTGGGACAAACAAAAATTGATATGCGTGTTTCTGACTTGCCGGGTGTTTTCGGCGAGAAAATAGTTATCAGAATTACAACCGCTTTAGGTGTTAAGCTGGAAGTTGACAGCATAGGATTTATAGACGAAAACAAAGAAAAGTTTGAAACCCTGCTTCACAGTAACCGTGGTATTATACTTTTGTCAGGTGCTACAGGTTCCGGTAAATCTACAACACTTTACACAGGCCTGTCACAGCTTAATAATGACGAAACAAATATTATTACAGTTGAAAACCCTGTAGAAATGGTTATACCGGGAATTACACAGGTTAATATTAACGAAAAAGCAGGTCTGACTTTTGCAAGTGTTTTGCGTTCTATATTGCGACAAGACCCGGACATTATAATGGTCGGTGAGATTCGTGATAAAGAAACTGCTGAAATAGCAGCGTCTGCCGCTATTACAGGTCACTTGGTATTGTCAACAATACATACCTACAATGCGGCCAGCTCGGTTGTAAGACTGATAGATATGGGCGTTGAGAAGTTTATGGTATCATCATCATTACTTGGCGTTATAGCACAGAAACTTGTTAGAAAGGTTTGCCCTTACTGCAGAGTACCGCATAAGGCTACCGAAAGCGAGCTTGGTATGATAGGTATGCCACTTGACAGTGACATAACATTATATGATGCTAAAAAAGGCGGCTGTGAGCGCTGTAACTTTGCAGGCAGCAAGGGCCGTACAGCCGTACACGAAATAATGATTGTAACCAACAAAATAAAGCACGCTATTCATGAGGAAAAAACTACCGAAGAGTTAAACGATATAGCAATAGAAGACGGTATGATTTCAATGAAAGAAAACCTAAGAAGACTACTTGTTGACGGTGTAATCACCTTTGAAACATACTTTGACACTGTTGCAGAGGTTTATCAGGAAGATTAAAAAATATTGAGAGAGGAAGGTGTTACAAATTGGAATTTGAGGATATGGTTAGATTTGCCGTTGAGCATAATGCATCTGATATTCATATGTCCAGCAACAATGTGCCGGCTTACAGAGTAAACGGTGTTGTAACATATTTTGAGGGCTTTGATGTTCTTGACGACGAAACAGTTTTGGGTTACATTGCGCAGGTATTGCCTAGCGACGGTTTGGCAGATTTCCTGTCAACAGGTGACTACGACTGTTCCTATGCACTGGAGGGCTGTGCCCGTTTCAGAGTAAATGCATTTCGCCAAAGACATGGTTCTTCACTTGTAATGCGTATTATTAAAGAAAAACCACCGGAGATGTCAAGCTTAAACCTGCCGGAGTCATTGGGTAAAATATTACTTTTGCAAGAGGGCTTGGTTTTGGTAACAGGACCTACAGGTAGTGGTAAGTCTACTACACTGGCGGCAATTATAAATGAAATCAACAAAGTGAAAAATCTGCATATTATTACACTGGAGGACCCTGTTGAGTATATGCACACACCAAACCGCTGTATTATTAACCAGCGTGAAATGGGCGAGGACAGTGCAAGCTATTCTTCAGCACTAAAGTCAGCACTTCGTGAAGACCCTGATGTTATCCTAATGGGTGAGATTCGTGACCTTGAGTCTATGGAAATTGCACTTAGAGCTGCTGAAACCGGTCACCTTGTATTTTCAACACTACATACCGAAAGTGCGGCTAAAACTATTGACCGTCTTATTGATATGTACCCTGTTGAAAGACAAAAGCAGGCGCTTAGCCAGCTTTCAACAACACTGAAGGCGGTTGTTTCGCAAAGACTTCTGCCAAGGTGTGACATCAAGGGCAGAATAGGTATGTTTGAAATAATGTTTGTAAACTCCGCTATAGCTAACTTGATTAGAGAAAACAAAATTCCGCAAATTGAGCAAACTATAGAGCTTAACCAGGGCGCAGGTATGATTACAAGAAAAATGTCTATTGACAATCTGCTTGCACAGGGTGTTATTTCTCCTGAAACAGCTTATGAATATAG
>CADANT010000045.1 GCA_902789345.1 uncultured Ruminococcus sp. | reverse complement strand
ATGTAAAGAGTTTTTATTGCATAATAATGTGTATAATAATGCAAACTCCTAAAAATATAAAAAATTTACAACTTTTATGTAAAATAATACCTAAACCATGGGTTTGGAGTGTATATTCTGTAGTCGATTCCCATTATTTTATCGCCCAAAACAGGAATGCCTATGCCATGTACAGAATCAAAGCTGCCTCGGTCTAAAATTACATATGCCGGCCTGTCTTCACCAATAGGCGGGTTGTATATTTTTATGCTGTCCGGAATAAAATTGCCTTTTACAGCAAGTTTACCCTTTTTAGTTTCGGAAATTAGGCTGTCTAAGTTATAGCCTTGGCAGTGCAGGGTTTCAACCATACCTTGGCACATATCGGTTATTAGATTATCGCTGAATTTTAGCAGGTGTTTAACGCATTTGTGTATATAGTCATCTGAAACGCCCTCTGCCGCATAAACATCAAGCACCACACCAAAAAGAGGCCAAAAAACCTTTAGTGCTATACCGGTTGAGGCAACTGCATCGTTTTGTGCTAAATATCTGTTGTAATTTTTATTTATTTTCTGCTCAAGCTCGTGGTATGTTTCCCAAGAAAAATCATCGTGGTACATTTTGCCCGACGGCGTTGTGGCTATATAATCGTCAAGATAAAAACTAACATATGTATTGCTAAACCTGGGTTCTTTATATCCAATGTATTCAGAAATAAACTGCCTTGCCATTCTGCCTTTGTGATCTCTTTTTAATATATCCGAAAACAGAGTACCGTTCCAATGCAAAATAATATAAATAGGATCTCGTGTTTCGTTTGCGATGATGTTCAAGTCATATTCATTTATATCGTACTTCACAAGTTCGTTTCTGCTGTTGTCTTTAACAAAATGATTTTTTACAAGCCACGCAAAAAGGTATGCCATATGAACAACAGAGTATCTGTCAATTTGTATAATATCCCTGTCGGTTAAAGCTTCAAAGGCTATATTATTGGTTTTGCAGTATTCATCTGTGGCACTTTTTAAATGCCGTTCTGCTTCATCCCAAACGCAGTTATCGTCGTCATAATTATAATCAACCGCCGTGTTGTACCCGTAAATTCTTTTTTTATTGGCCCTTTTGACGCATATAATAATAAGTGCAGTTACGGAAAACAGTAGCGCACAAAAACCGGCTAATATAAAACAAGCCTTTGTACTTTTTGCGTCAGCTCCGCCCGTAGCACCTAAAAAAGCGAAAAACATTACTATTTTAGTACCTACAAGAGATAGCAGTACCCACTTTTTGTCGCAGGCAACCAGTACCAAGCCTATAACAGACATTGCAGTCAGCAAACCGGAATACACAACACAAACGAGCATTTCCCTAAACATTTTTTCTTCTGCCATAATTCCTACGGTAAATATAACCAGGGCTAAAAACTCCACTACCAAAACCAAACCTATTATAATAAGCGACGCAATTTTTCTACCCTTTTTCATATATTGCCTCTCCTTTATTATTAACTTAATTTTTACATAGAACCACTCTATATGAATTTCAAGTATTTATGTTCACACAGCTTTTTAAATATTCCCTAAAACGGGAATTTCTCTAAATCTTAAAAGTATACTGTACCTAACAGGTATCATTAGGTACAGTATAGTTATCATCAGTATTATCACCTGCTGCAGGCAGGGTACATTTTATCAGTGCCTTGCAGTTAATCTGAAATATTTATTATTGCTTATTGCGCAAGGCGTTTGCCTTGTGCCAGCCTGTGTGACGGTCGGTAGCATATAAGCACAATAAATATCATAACAGCAGTTGCAGAAAGGCTGATAGGGTAAGCCGTCATAATAGTTTCAAAGGTTGGACTTTGCGGAAAGGCAATTTGTATCCACGCAATACGCACACCGCAAACACCTACCATAGTAATTAACGCCGGCACCAGTGAAATACCAAAGCCCCTTAGGTAGCCCGACATAACCTCATAAAGCATAGTAAAGGTATATGCAGACAAAATTATCATTAGTCTTGTGTAGCCAATGTCTATAACCTGCGGGTCGCTGTTGAAAATTGAAAGTAAAAGTCTTCCTGAAAACAGCACCAGCACAATAGCAATGGCAGAGGCTGCTGCGTCTTCTATAAGACACAGTGTAAGGGTTCTTCTGCATCGCTTTAACTTACCTGCACCATAGTTTTGCCCTACAAAGGTTGTACAGGCCTGACTAAAGGAGTTAAGCACATCATAGGCAAAAATTTCTATATTATATGCCGCACTTGACGCCGCCATAACAACCTTGCCAAGACTGTTTATTGCCGACTGAATTACAATGTTTGAAACGGCAAATACAGCACTCTGTATGCCTGCCGGCAAGCCTATTTTCATTATCTTTTTAAAGCTTATAGGGTCTATTCTAAGCTTTTTTGTTTCTACACGAATGTACTTGTCACTTTTCATAAGCCGCCTGTATAACAGCACAGAGCTGACACCGTTTGAAATAACTGTTGCAACAGCCACACCGTTTACCGTCATATGTAATACAATTACAAAAAATAAATTAAGCACTACATTCAGTACTCCCGAAATAGCCAAAGCAATAAGCGGTACCTTTGTGTCGCCTACACTTCGGAAAATAGCCGCCTCGAAATTATACAAAAGAATTACCGGCATACCCAGCAGATAAATTCTAAGGTACAAAAGTGCAAGGGGTAAAACATCATTAGGAACTTGAAGGGATTGCAGCAATGACTCTGCAAACAGCTCGCCAACCACCGCAACTATAATTCCGCCTACAAATGCCATAACTATAGAGGTATGTACAGCCCTCTCTACAGCCTGCTTGTCGTCACGGCCTACGGCATTTGCAATAACTACATTTGCACCCAGTGCAATGCCTATAAACAGATTTACAATAAGGCTTATTACAGGGCTGTTTGCCCCCACCGCAGCCACCGCCACCGTGCTGTCTGCTCCGGTAAAATTACCTACAACGGCAATGTCAGAGGCGTTAAACAGTTGTTCCAATATAGCCGTTGCCGCAACAGGCAGTGCAAACAACGGAAGCTTACTCCAAATAGGCCCGTTAAGCATATCAAGTTTGCCTTGTTCGGTTAATGTTTTCATTATAGATTCGTCCTTTTTTATATTGTATTTTCATTTTTATCCATTATTTAGTATAGTGCTATATTTAAACAATGGCAATACCCACATAAAAACTTTTGACTATTTTGTCAAAAGGGATATGGTTTGCAGCACAATTTTAAAATATAAGTAATTTTTAAGTGATTTTTACGAAAATTATTTTAAATACGGCGCATATAATAATTGACAAAACTTTCGTAACTGTTATACTTTATATTGAAAAGTTATGTGTTTATTTACACAATAAATGGGGGTGCATAAATTGAATGAAAAGACTATTATTTCCTTAAAGGATGTTGAAGTTTCCTTTGACGGTGAAGTAATACTTGATAAGATTAATTTAGATATTAAAGACAGAGAGTTTATAACTCTGTTGGGACCAAGCGGCTGCGGTAAAACCACTACACTTAGAATTATAGGCGGCTTTTTGGAGCCTGACAGCGGCGACCTTTTCTTTGACGGAAAACGCATTAATAATGTTCCGCCTAACAAGAGAAATGTAAACACGGTTTTTCAAAAGTACGCTTTGTTTCCGCATTTGAATGTTTATGATAACATTGCGTTTGGACTAAAGCTGAAAAGAAAATCAAAAGAAGAAATAGATACAGCAGTAAAGAAAATGCTTGCGGTGGTTGACCTAAAGGGCTACGAAAAAAGACCTGTTTCAAAGCTTTCGGGCGGTCAGCAACAGAGAGTTGCCATAGCCAGAGCTTTGGTGTGCGACCCTAAGGTGCTCTTACTGGACGAGCCGCTGGGAGCGTTAGATTTAAAACTGCGTAAAGATATGCAGATAGAGCTTAAACAGCTACAACACCAGCTAAAAACCACCTTTGTATTTGTTACACACGACCAGGAGGAAGCCCTTACAATGTCCGACCGAGTTGTTGTAATGAACAACGGTAAAATAGAACAGATAGGCTCCCCTACAGACATTTACAACGAGCCTGCCAACGCCTTTGTAGCCGACTTTATAGGCGAGGCAAATATCCTAAACGGCATTATGAAAGAGGACTACTGCGTTATTATTCAAAACACGGAAATTGACTGCAGTGACAAGGGCTTTGAGCCGTATCAGCCGGTAGATGTTGTTATTCGCCCTGAGGATATAGAGGTCTGTAAGCCAAACGACGGGCAGCTTACCGGTACTGTTACAGATGTGGTATTTAAGGGCGTTCATTATGAAATGGAAGTAGACTGCAACGGCTGCCTGTGGATTATACACAACACAAGGTGCGAGCCTGTAGGCACTAAAATAGGTATGAAGGTTACGCCTGACAACATACACATTATGAATAAGCTGTTCCCAACTGAAAATAATATTTTCAAAGCCACGGTTATAAGCAGCAACAAAGAGGAAAACTCAATGGAAATTGACATTGAGGGCAGCACCGTTACAGTAGCAGACAACTGCTACCCTGAGGGCAGCACTTTGGAAATTTCTCTGCCTCCGTCCGGCATATATATTGCAGGTGACGGCAACGGCGCTTTGGAGGCCTACATTGTTTCTGTAATTTACAAAGGCGAGTATAATGAAATTATTATAGAAACCGACAGCCGTAAGTGGCTAATGACAAGTATGCAGGACGAACAGGTAGCAACCTATGCCCCTGTATGCTTTGACTTTAAAAACGCTCACTTTACCCTGTGCGACAACGCAGGAGGTGAGGAACAATGAAGTCGAAAGCTCCCTCCATACCCTACTTAATATGGATGCTTGTTTTCACAATCATTCCTCTTGCAATGGTTGTTTACTACGCATTCACTGACAGAAGCGGCAACTTTACACTGCAGTCCTTTGCAGACAGCCTGTTTTACACCGATGTTTTTGTTCGCTCACTTTGGATAGCCCTGCTTTCCACGGCAATTTGTCTGCTTATTGCATACCCACTAAGCTATATAATGTCACGAGCAAAGGCAAGCACCCGAAATGTTATTACTATGCTCATTATGCTGCCTATGTGGATGAACTTTATTTTAAGAATATATGCCTGGGTTTTACTGCTGCAAAACGACGGCTTGGTAGATTTGGCTGTGCATTTGCTGGGGTTAGACGTACCTTTGCTTGGCAACGCCGGAGCGGTTGTGCTGGGTATGGTGTATAACTTTTTGCCGTTTATGGTTTTGCCTATACATTCGGTTATGCTTAAAATCGACAACCGACTTGTAGAGGCGGCACAGGACCTTGGTGCCGGCAAGGCAAAAGTATTCAGCAAGGTTATTTTCCCACTGAGTATACCGGGAATTATCAGCGGTATTACAATGGTTTTTGTTCCTACGGCCAGTACCTTTTTGGTAGCCCAGTATTTAGGCGGCACAGGTGACAAAATGATTGGTGATGTTATTGAAAACATTTTCCAAAGGGATAAAAATGTAGGCTCTGCCATTTCCCTTGCGCTTATGATAATTATTCTTGTATTTATAATTATAATGAATAAGTTTGGTGACGAGGAGGCGGCTGTTGCATGAAAAACAAAAGGAAACTCGGCTCCAAAATATATGTGGCATTGGTTATGGTTTTTCTTTACCTGCCTATTGCCGTACTTATACTGTACTCCTTTAACGACGGAAAAACCTCTGTATGGAAAGGCTTTACGCTAAAATGGTACTACGAGCTTTTTAACAACAGCGCTATTATGACCTCCCTGTACAATACATTAATTATTGCGGTGCTTGCGGCGTTGGTATCAACAGTGCTTGGCACACTTGCCGCTATAGGCATTTACAATATGAAAAAGCCTGTAAGAAGCCTTGTAACTAATGTTTCAAACATACCTATAATTAACCCGGAAATTGTTACAGGTGTATCTTTTATGCTTTTGTTTGCTTTCTTGGGTACACTGTTTAACTTTGAAATGGGCTTTGCAACTGTACTTATAGCCCACATAAGCTTTTGCACGCCTTATGTAATACTTAATGTAATGCCAAAGCTAAGGCAGATGGATTACAGCATTTATGAGGCGGCACTTGACCTTGGCTGCAACCCAAGGCAGGCATTCTTTAAGACTGTTATGCCTGAAATTATGCCGGGAGTTATATCCGGTATGCTTATGTCTTTTACTTATTCGCTGGACGACTTTGTAATAACCTACTTTACAAGAGGACCTAAGTTTCAAACCCTGCCGATAGAAATATACACAATGCTGAGAAGGAGAATTTCTCCTACTATAAACGCCCTTTCAACTTTGCTTTTTATAATAACAATAGCTATACTAATAATAGTAAATGTATGGGAACGCAGAGCTGAAAAAGAGCGTACAGCTTAATTTAAAAAAGGAGATTTGATTATGAAAAAATTACTGTGTGTGGCATTATGCGGTGCCATTATTGCGTCAACAACCATTGTTTTTGCCGGCTGCGGCTCTTCAACACCAAAGGAAGAAATTAATGTGTTTAACTGGGGCGAATATATTTCAAACGGTGAAGACGGCTCATTGGACACTATTGGCGAGTTTGAAAAGCGCTATAATATCAAAGTAAACTACACCAACTATGAGTCAAACGAGGAAATGTATAACCTGCTTAAAGAGAGTAACTCAAGCTACGATGTTATTATTCCGTCAGACTATATGATTAGCAAGCTTATAGAAGAAAATATGCTTGAAAAAATTGACTTTGACAATGTACCTAACTCAAAAAACATTATGAAGAGATACCAGACAACAGACTTTGACCCAAAGGGTGAATACTCTGTGCCTTACTCTTGGGGTGTGGTAGCGCTTTGCTACAACAAAACTATGGTAAAAGAAAAGCCTACAAGCTTTAAGTCTTTGTGGGATAAAACCTACAGCGGAAACATTCTAATGTTTAACAACTCCAGAGACGCTATGGCTATTGCCATGAAGCTAAAGGGCATTACACCAACTACAGTAACTAAAAAGGATATAGACACTGCCACAAAGTATTTGTCAGAGCAGAAGCCACTGCTTAAAAAATATGTAATGGACCAGGTGTTTACTGAAATGGAGGGCGATCAGGCGGCACTTGCACCTTACTATGCCGGTGACATAGCAGTTATGATGACTAACAACGATAACCTTGACTATGTACTGCCTGAGGAAGGCTCCAACCTGTTTATAGACTCCATGTGTATTCCAAAAACCACAAAGCACAAAGAGCTGGCCGAAAAGTTTATTAACTATATGCTTGAGGCGGAAGTAGCTAAGGCAAACGCAGAATACCTGGGCTATTCCACACCAAACCAGGCGGCGTATGACCTGCTTGACGATGACATTAAAAACAACAAGCTTATTTACCCGTCTGACGATTATTTAAACAAGTGCTACACCTTTGCAAATCTGCCGCAGGATGTTTATGACTATATGCAAAATGAATTTTTAAAGGTACAGTCATAATTCAAGATTAATATTTAGCTAAACCGTAATACGCATTACAGTTTGGCTTTATCTATGCAAAATCCCACCGTAATTGTTTCTGAAAATTACGGTGGGATTTTTGCCGATAGCGGCAGAATTTTTACCCGGCCAAAACCAAATATATACCTTTTTTAAAACAGCTCCAAGGATTAGGCTGTTTTTGTCATAATTATTTGCAAAAAACAATATATTCTAATTAACGACTGTTTAAGACTGTAAGCAGCATAATTATTGTATATATTTCCTTAAATTATTTTTTGCAAATGACACAACCTATATTTGGCGGAGGTTGATATTATGGAAAAGGATTTATCACAATTATTAAAAACAAGCAGCAGCACAAGAAGCTACTTTACTTCACTGCCTGTATGGCTTCAGCTGGAGCTGCACAGCAGTCATAACGACTACATTCATACAGCCGGTCAGCTACACTATGTTGTTGACTTTTTGCAAAAACAAAACGACAAATCTAAGCAGTTTTATTAATTTTTTAAAAATTAATTTCGGCTTTTTATTAATAATACACCGAAAATTTAACAAATTATTTATTTTTATTAATTGAGATAATTAGAGGTGTATAGTATAATGCAATCAGTTAGTTTAAACTAACCTTATAATCCGTTACCACAGCCGCACCTAAAGGTTGTGGCTGTTTGCAAAATTAAGGAGGTAAATTTTTAATGTCAATGATTAATAAAGAGGTAAGCGACTTTACTGTACAGGCTTACCAAAACAATGAATTTAAAACAGTAAGTAAAAAGGATATTTTGGGCAAGTGGAGTATTTTCTTCTTCTACCCTGCGGATTTTACATTTATTTGCCCTACAGAGCTTGAAGATTTGCAGAATGAATACAGCGAATTTCAAAAGGCCAACTGCGAGATATACGCCGTTTCTACAGACAGCCACTTTGTACACAAGGCTTGGCACGACTCTTCCGAACGCATAGGAAAAATAACCTACCCTATGCTTGCAGACCCTACGCATGCACTTTCCCGTGATTTTCAGGTGCTTATAGAGGCTGACGGAATGGCAGAAAGAGGCAGCTTTATAGTAAACCCACAGGGCAAAATAGTGGTTTACGAAGTAAACGCCGGCAATGTAGGCAGAAACGCCAAAGAGCTTCTAAGGCGTTTACAGGCAAGCCAATTTGTAGCAGAACACGGCGATGAGGTTTGCCCTGCCAAGTGGCAACCGGGTGCAGAAACCCTAAAGCCTAGCCTTGACCTTGTAGGTATGCTTTAATGGATATAGATAGAGAAAAGCTTTACGATGTAATTGTAATCGGCGGTGGGCCTGCCGGTTTAACCGCAGCACTTTACTTAGCAAGGGCCTGCTACCGTGTGCTTGTGGTTGAAAAAGAGCATTTTGGCGGTCAGATAACAATTACATCGGAAGTAGTTAATTACCCCGGAGTAAAGCATACCGACGGCAAAACCCTTACGGAAAATATGCGTGCACAGGCAGAAAGCTTTGGTGCCGAATTTTTGCTTGCAGAGGTAACACAGCTAAGTTTAGAGGGTGACCTTAAAACAGTGGTAACTTCTTCAGGCAGTTACACCTGCCTTGGAGTGCTTATAGCCACCGGAGCACACCCACGAACAGTAGGCTTTAAGGGTGAGGACCTTTGGAAAGGTCACGGCGTAGCCTACTGTGCAACCTGTGACGGTGAATTTTTTACCGGCAAAGAACTTTTTATTGTAGGCGGCGGTTTTGCGGCAGCGGAAGAAAGCGTATTTTTAACAAAGTATGCAAGCCACATAAACATTCTTGTGCGGGAAGATGATTTTACCTGTGCAAAAGCAACTGCCGACTTGGCAAAAAATCATCCTAAAATTACAGTCTTAACCAACACGGTTATTGATTCTGTTGACGGTGACAACGCCATAACTACCGTAGAATATCATAACACAAAAACAGGCGAGAAAACAAAGCGAAGTGCAAACAACGGCGACAACTTTGGCATATTTGTTTTTGCCGGCTACGCTCCGGCAACAGAGCTTGTAGATAAAAAACTTGAATGTAACCAGCAGGGCTATATAATAACCGACAGAAACCAAAAAACAAATCTTGAGGGCGTATATGCCGCCGGCGATGTATGCGTAAAAAGCTTAAGACAAGTTGTTACTGCTGTAGGCGACGGTGCAACAGCGGCAACAGAGCTTGAAAAATATGCTCAGTCAATGTCGGAAAAAACAGGTCTAAAGCCACAATACACACCACCTGCCAAGGCTGTACAAGCGGAGCAGGCAGACAACACAACTTTAGCAAAAGCAGACGGCGAGCTTTTCTCCGCTGATATTTTAGCACAGCTTGACAGCGTCTTCTCAAAAATGGAAAACCCTGTAATATTAAAGCTGTACCTTAACGACACCCCTGTATCTGCACAGCTACAGGAGTATATGGACGCCATAGCAGAACGGACAGATAAAATTTCAGTAATTAAAGAAACAAGCTCCGAAAGCACACCATATGTAAGCATATTAAGGCAAAACGGTGACGACACAGGCATGGCCTTTCACGGTGTACCCGGCGGCCACGAGTTTACATCGTTTATTATAGGCATTTACAATGTCTCCGGCACAGGGCAAAAGCTTGAAGAGCCTGTTTTGCAGAAAATAAAACAGATTTCGGAACAAAAGGATTTGAAAATTCTGGTTTCACTATCCTGCACTATGTGCCCTCAACTGGTAATGGCGGCACAAAAAATTGCCGCAGAAAATTCTTTAGTTACTGCCCACGCCTATGACATAAACTATTTCCCTCAATTAAAGGAAAAATACAATGTTATGAGCGTACCCTGCCTTGTAGTAAACAACAGTAAGGTTTTCTTCGGCAAAAAGAATTTACAACAGCTTTTGGATATAATCTAAAACAAAAGCTCAAAATATATTTGTTATACTCTTAACTGTTTAATTTTTAAATATAATTCAAGTGATATTTTTGAGTATTTCTGTATAGTTAATTATATCTAATGCTACCAGCCATATGGCTCTGCATATAAAGTAAAAAAGTTAAAAGCTCCCCCGTAATATCCTGAACAAACAGGATGTTACGGGGGAAAACCTTTAACAAGCATTTTTAAAATTTGGTCAATTGCAATAATAAGTTGAGCATTTTTCGTGTTAGAACCAGCTAGATGGTGAGAACCTTTCGGATTTTCTTCTGGAGGGAGCCGCAGGCG
>CADANT010000044.1 GCA_902789345.1 uncultured Ruminococcus sp. | reverse complement strand
TGAGGCTCTAGCAGCTTAAGAAATCATTCTCTCTGCATACACTATGCAGGGAGAAAAAGTTCAACTTTTTGTGTCCAAGGTATTGACATAGGTTCAATAGTACGTCTAAACGAAATAACAACAAGAGATAAAATTCCTCCGAATGAAGCAGTAACAATCCCTGTTTTAAGTATAATCTCCTTTACTCGCTGCATGTTTTTTGCTCCGAAATTATAAGATATAGCAGGTTGCACTCCCATGCATATACCCATTTGTATCATAGTAGACAAGAGCATAATTGTACGACAGATTCCAAAAGCACCTTGGGCATTGGCATCATAGGCTTTCAAGAGATTATTCATAATCATATAGGAAAAGCTCATAAAGAGAGTGCCAATTGCAAGAGGCATACCTAATGCAAGAATTTTTACGGAGTTATCTGTACGGAAGGACAGGTGTTTCACATTAAAAGATAAAATATCTGACTTTTTCTTATAAACTTTTAGGATAATGATAAGTGATAGTGCATTTCCGAGCACGGTGGCAACTGCTGCACCGGCGACGCCCATATTAAATCCTAAGATTAAAATAGGGTCGAGAATGATATTAAGAAATGTACCGGATAAATTTGCCGCCATAGATTCTTTTACAGAACCATCTGCACGAAGAATATTTACAAAAGCATTAGAAAATAGCATGACAGTGGAACCGGATCCGATGATTTTCAGATATGTTATGGCATAAGGTTTGTAAGAAGCTGTAGCACCAAGCAAAGTTACGAAGCTGTCGGCAAAAATATTTATAAAAAGTGTGAGCACAACTCCAAGAGCAAGACTTAGCCAAAAGCAAAAAGCAGAGATACTTTTAGTACGGTGATTTTCCTGTCTGCCCAATGCAATAGAAATTGCTGTGCAGCCACCAGCACCAATAAGAGTGCCAAAAGCCTGTACGATTGTGAATACCGGCATACAAACAGAAATCGCATTAACGAAATCAGCATTGCCGGTTTTACCAATAAAGAAAATGTCAGCCATATTATAAATCGCCATAACTAACGTGATGATAACTGTAGGAATGGATAGCTTGGCAATCAATTTCCATACTGATGTTTCTGTTAAAAAGTTTTTATTATGATCCATTTTAGACACCTCATTTCAACAACAGTTGTTGTATTTTTTCCTCTTTATAGTATAATAATTTGTGGTGAAAATATCAACCATCAATTATGATACATCTGTTGGATTAAAGGGGATTAGATTATGAACAAAAAAGGCAATCTAAAATATCAAAAAACTCATAGTGAGATACTTGAGACAGTTCTGGATTTTTTGAATACGAAAGAACTTAGGAAAATCACAGTAGCAGAAATCTGCAGAAATGTAGGCATTAACAGAAGTACATTCTATGAGCATTTTTTGGATGTATATGATGTATTGGAAAAAACCGAACAAGATTATGAAGTTTGTATGGTAGAAATCATTAGGGGTAAATTGCGAATTTCAAGAAAACAGATGTTTATTGAGATTCTTCAGTTCATAAAAGAAAACAGGAATTTTTATGCAAGATACTGTGCATTAGGCAACGTGATACAAATATCTGATGAGATACTGTTGGGCGATGTTTTAGATTACAAGAAAGGAGTGATAGACAAGCGTTTTGGCGGAAACAATAGAGACGCAGAGTACCATCTTGCATTTTTTAGAGGCGGTATAAATGCGATATTAAAAAAGTGGATAGAAAATAACTGCAACGAAAGTGAAGAATACATATTTAATCTGCTAGTAAATGAATATGGAATCAGATAAAAATTAAGGGGAATTTGATATATCGAGGGTTTGATGGAGCCGATTGCAGAGTTTGTACGATAGGAAGGATATTCTACACGTTGCTTAGAAATTTATCATGTATGAAAATGGCGATGAAATAACAATGACCATTTGGCACTTCAGAAAATACATTATCACAACACCATAATTAGTTATAGTATTCAGGTCTTAGGGTGTCCCTAATGAGCATTTTACCATTTGGATAATCAAATGGTCTGCTAGCTAAGATTATGCATTTTAATCAAACAAATAAAATTAAAGCACAGCCTACGGTATTTTTCTCTGTAAGTTGTGCCTTTTTCTTATCTATAAATTACTTGTTCATTAACGATTTCTGTTGCTCGGTTGCGAATATTATTCATCTTTCGCACCCACAACATTATATTTCCTACTTTGAGTTTTTCTGTAACTTGCTCTTTTTCGGCAAGTGATTTCACTGTCTGTTCAAATAAATTTTCTGCTTGATACTCGACACCGTCAAGATAATCATAGAGTCTTTCGCTCGTCAGAAGATTATAATATCGCACCTTATGGCTCTGTTTTAGGTATCGCCTGTGACGGTTTGCCCACACGCCAAAATGTATTTCTTCTTGCTCCTTGGTTCTTATGCAAGGAATAAGATAATTGCCTTGCTGTTCATACTGCACATTCATGGTCAGCCCTCCTGATAAATTATTTTGAAATTCTTTTTCTTTGCACCGATAAACTCCACAAGCACATCATCGACTGCATCGGTATATCTGCCCTGCGCGATTAAGTCATTTCTCAGGTTATTTAGTGAATTGATAATTAAACTGTATTCGTTATCGGTCAGTACAAGGTGGTATTTGATAGTTCTCATTGCAAATCCCTCCTTGACTATATTCTACTCGGCTGATTTTTAAATTGCGAATGTGCGGATTTTCAAAACATAGAAAAAGGCTCTGACCTTCTACAGTCAAAGCCTTAATCTCTTCTTTACTATGCCCTATAAAGTTGTATTACTATAATTTTTAAGTTACTGCCTTATGTGGTGTTAGCAAAGGAAGTCTCGTTTTGTTTATCAGTATATACCTATAGGTTATAACACTTTTTTAGTTTCAACTGTATTTTCTGCGGCCTGTAAAACCCGTTTAACATTTTCGCTTGGGGTTGGAGAATATAACAAACCATAGGGGATACTGTATTCCCACTCCACAGGAATAACCTTTAATAATGGATGGACATTTGCCCACCCCGGAATGGCAAGAAGAACAGCGTTGCTGTTTTCACATTTATTAAAAATGTTCATATCGTAAAAATCAAAATCCACAATATTAATCTGACTGTGATTTTGCCATATGTCATCACGCAGTTGGTCAACATAATTGCTCCAGCCACGGTGCATTAGCATTAGGTTTTCTCCGTATAGGTCGCTGATCTGTAAAATGTCCTTATTTGCAAGTTTATGATGAATAGATACCGCACAGCAAAAAGGCTCTCGCGACAGTTTAAGACCTTTGCATTTTCTTAAATTAAGCATAGTATCGTCAAATATACCGCCGACAATATCAATATTTTTGCCTAGGTTTGCAAGGATTTCCTTAGCATTTTCAGGTGTGTTTTCAAAAGGGACTATTTCAAATTTTATATCAGGACACTGCGCCTGAATTTCAGGCCATAACTGCATAAGCAGTTGTGCCGGTGTTGTGGGGGATGAGCCTATGCGAATGACTTTCTCACCCTGTGACATTGCATTTTTTGCTCTGACAACGGAATCTTTGCAGTAATTAATTATGTATTTTGAATCCTGATACAGTGACTTCCCTGCGCTTGTCAATACAAGGCCTCTGTGAGTTCGTTCAAATAATACTAACCCCAAAGAGCTTTCAAGTAAATTTATTTGTTTAATAACAGCAGTTGGAGTGATATATAACTCGTTTGCTGCCTTATTAAAGCTGCCTGCGTCTGCAACCTTTATAAATGTTTCAATTTGCGGATTATACATCAAATCACCACCGTTAGCTTAAAAATTTATTTTATTATAACATAAGGTTACAGAAAGAATTACTTGTTATCAGAACAGGGCAGGCCGGTGGGAGAGAGGCATATTTAAAATTTTAGACAAAAGTATTAATTGCCGCTGTTTTCCGAATTTTTTAGGTCCATTCCATATTCAATAGCCTTATCAATTTCCTTTATTGTCTGTTCTGCAGTTAAAACATAGCAAGACTTTTGAAAATATGTAATAAATTTAGACAATTCCTCAAGCAGTCCGTTGGGAACGCTGAGAAGAAACATATTGCCCTTGTTTTTTTCTTTGTCATTGTAGTAAAAAACAACATCATAATCAGAGAAAAGGTTAATGTTCATACGGTTGTGGGGAAAATCGGCGCCGTTATATAAAAAGTACTTACCGCCGTTTTCAATAAAAGTCCGCACCTTTTCAAGTAAATAAATACGGTCATCTAAAAGCAGGGGCTTGCCAAAGGTATCTGTAATAGGAGACTCCTCGCCTGTTTTTACAAACTCAACAAGAGATTCTGCCGGAGCGCATATAATGGTCTTTGGGTTTTGCAGAAAATAATTGTATGCCGAAAGACTTAGAGTAATTATGTTATTCTTTTGTTCGGCAGATATATCCAAATCACTAAATATATAGTTATAATGCCCCGCAGTCAAAAACGGTTCTACACAAAAGCTGCCGGTAATACAATTCATATAATACTGCTTTGCTTGCTCCTGCATAAGTGAGCAGACAATGTCCGGTACTTCAAAGGTATTTATTTCTCTGCACTTAAAGCTGTTACAGCCACATATGTTTTCGCTGAAGCGGTCAATATACGCAGATACAACATTTTCATCCGACTGAACCAAGGCGCTGTTAAAGTCGTCAGAAATCAGCACAACATATGTGCTGGTAATAATATAATACGGGTACATAACAGATAGGTTTACACTGTCGGTTTCGGAAAAGCTGTAGTATACACTGTAGTTGCTGAACATAAGGGGAACCATACGCATAAGCTTCATAAAGTTATTGTGTTGGTCAGATTTTCTCAGCGAAAAAAGAATATGACTTTTCATATCTATTTTACTTCTGTATACCATATAATTTTGTTCCAGAAAATCCACAAGCTCGTTGCTCTGAAAATTAAAATAACAATAAATTAAAGGTGACGCCGCTTGTGTTTCTATATTGATTATCTGCTTTATAATGTTTGTTATTAAGATTTTATTTTGGTAATATCCCGCCTTAACCGGTCTGTTTATCACATTAACAGCCAGCTTATTATATAGTGAGGAAAATTTTTCAAGATATGTTATAGTACCGTAGTTTGTAAGGCTTTCCTTGGTATACTGAAAGTCGTTCCAGTATTCGCCGCAAATGTCCTTATTAAAAAGCTCGGTCAGCTTTTTCTTTTGAGAAGCTGTAAGCCGGAGCTTTTCTACAAGCTGAAAAAAGACCTCCTTACTCATGGAACGCTGACCGTTTAAGTATTTTGTAAATGTAGTTCTGTTTAAGCCCATTTCGGTTGCAAGGGCATATTTTGTTTTTGTAGAGTATTCTAATATTTCGTTTAAATAGGCACTAAAGTCCGACATAATCAATTTTAACCCCCATAAATAGCTAATTTACCGCCATTATAGCACAAAAAACCGTTTGTTTCAACAATTATTTACATTTTTTAAGCAAAGTGACAAAATTAAAAATTTGCTGTCACACTGCTTGTCACATATTGATTATGAAAAGCCTGTTTGATAAAATGTTCTGGTAGAGAATGATTTATGGGTTGATTATTTTTGTAGAACTTTTGGCAGTTGTTGTACATTGGTTATATGGTAAGGGTAAAAGCATTTGACTTTTATAATGTGTTTATTTTGCTTATGCTTAAAGCATAATGGAGGTAATAGTATTTGAATAATTATGAAAAAGATAATATAACGCCGCAGTTGCTTTCACAGTGGATTCAAGAAGAAAAGGACGGTAATACTGAACTGACACAACGGATAGGCTTCGCATTTCTGTACGGCGACGGCGGAATACAGCCTAATGTGCAGTTGGGACTAAAATATCTTGATAAAGCGGCGGTTGAATGCAACAATGTAGAGGCACAGTATATGCTGGGGCTTTTTTATGAAAACGGAAACTACACTGTTAAGGATGAAGAAAAATCAATAAGCTACTATACTATGGCTGCAATTAATAATCATGCTGAATCTCAATACGCATTGGGCTGTTTGCTTTTGCAAGGCAAGCACAAAAATCCTAAGTGGCTGTATTGGATATGTAAATCTCACCTTAACGGCTTTAGCAGTGCAACGGCATATTTAGAAAATATGGTAGTTAATGACGGAGATATAGCTAAAAGAACTATAGAGTATCAGCTGGAGGCAATTTCAGTCTCTGAATAATTTTTATAAGCTCCCCTATTTATATGGTTGCTACGCATTAGCTACATACATGTAAAAATCCTCATAAAACAAGGGAAACAGTGTTAACAAAGTTTACTAATAATAAACTTTGTTGAAATAGTAATCAAAATAGTGTATATGGTAAATATAGATTTTAAAAAGCAAAGACGACTAAGAATTTGAAAATTTCTTCGGTGTCTTTGCTTTTTGTTTTGAATGTTTTTTACATTGCCGTGCTATATTATTTTTTGCTCATTAGCTTTGCAAGCTCCATTACCTTGCTTATATTTCCGTCAGCCTTTATTTTTCCAAAAGTAAAAGCTGAAATTGGGTTCATTTTTCCTCGTATAAGCTTTACAAAGTCATTTGAATTTACTGTGAATTTTACATCGCTGTTTTTATACTCGCCCGGCTCTATAGAAAGCTTGCCGTTGTTTATTTTGGCATAAAATACGCCTGCTCCCGGGCCGGTTAAATTTATTTGAGCCGAGATATTTTCTTTGTATTTACTTACATCTGTGTTTATAAAGCTGCTGCGCGCTTCCTGAAAAATTTCCTGAAATGTCATATATGTATTCCTCATATTTCCGATTTTCTTATTTTACTATGGCGTATGGTAATATAGACTAGTCGCTACAGTGCAGATATTTTTTAATTTCTCTAATGTAAACCTCTGCCGTTGGTGATTGTATGCTGTGCTTTTTGGTTATGTAGCCAATTTCCATAACACTGTTTTTGTTGTAAGCGTCCTCCTTAAAAGGCACTGCTACAAAATCGTTTCCGTTTAGCTCCTCGCAAATAATACCGGAGCAAAGAGTATAACCATTCAGCCCTTTCATAAGGTTAAGCATTGTAGCACGGTCGGTGGTTTTAATAATTCTTGGGTAATCGTTATCGCTTAAAATTTCTTCCGAAAAGTAAAACGAACCATTGTCGCCCTGCTCAAAGGTTAAGCAAGGGTATTCGTAAAGCTGTTCTATGCTGATTGATTTATTTTTGGCTAAAGGGTGCTGTCTATATAGGTAAACATAGGCGTTGCAGTTTATTAGCCTGTGAAACTCAAGGTCGTTGTCGTTAAGCATTTTGGTGATTATTTTTCTGTTAAAATTGCTTAAAAACAAAATACCTATTTCACTCTTTAAAGTAGCTACATCTGTAATTACCTCTAAGGTTTTTGTTTCCCGCATTGCAAATTCAAAGTTAAGGGTGTCAAATTGGTTTACAGTGTCAACAAATGCCTTTACCGCAAAGGAATAGTGCTGTGTGGAAACTCCGAATTTTCTTTTCAGCTTGTCCTTGTCGCTGTATTTTTCCAGCAACAGCTCATACTGCTGGTATACCTGTCTGGCGTACATCAAAAATTCAGCCCCTTGGCTTGTTGGAACAGCACCTCTGCCTGTACGCAAAAAAATGCTTATGCCTATTTCCTTTTCAAGCTCCTTAATGGAATTTGTCAGCGACGGCTGTGAAACATACAGCTTTTCTGCCGCTTTATTCATTGAGCCTGCATCAGCTATGGTAATTGTATATAATATCTGCTGTAGCGTCATAATTTTCATCCTTTTAGAAAAACGCTGTATTATACAAATAATACAGCGTTTTCAAATAAACTATTATAAATATAACAGCAATTATTCTTTTTGTCAAAGGCTATGTGCAAAATTATTTAACTGCCTCAAATGCCTCCTGTAGGTCATAAATAATATCGTCAATATGCTCTGTACCGATAGACAGACGAATTGTGTTTGGTTTAATGCCCTGCTCAAGCAGCTCTTCTTCTGTAAGCTGTGAATGTGTAGTTGAAGCCGGGTGAATAGCAAGAGATTTAACATCCGCAACATTTGCAAGCAATGAGAATACCTGTAAATTATCAATAAACTTTTTAGCTGTTTCTTCGTCGCCCTTAATTTCAAATGTAAAGATAGAACCGCCGCCATTTGGGAAGTACTGGTCATACAGCTTTTTATATGGTGATGTAGGCAGTGACGGGTGGTTTACGCTTTCAACCTGTGGGTGGTTAGCCAAAAATTCAATAACCTTTTTGGTATTTTCAGCGTGTCTTTCAACTCTAAGTGACAGTGTTTCAAGTCCCTGTAGGAAGATAAATGCGTGGAATGGTGAAATTGTAGCGCCTGTATCTCTTAACAACAGTGCTCTTATAAATGTAACAAATGCAGCACCCGGAGCAGCCTCTGTAAATACAGCACCATGATAAGATGGGTTAGGCTCTGCAAACTGTGGGAATTTACCCGAAGCCTTCCAGTCAAAGTTGCCGCTTTCAATAATTACGCCGCCAATAGCTGTGCCGTGGCCGCCGATAAACTTTGTAGCCGAGTGTACAACAATGTCTGCGCCGTATTCAAAAGGTCTTAGAAGATATGGTGTAGCAAATGTGCTGTCTACTACCAAAGGGATATTGTGTGCGTGTGCAATGTCTGCTACCTTTTTAATGTCAATTAGGTTTGAGTTAGGGTTGCCAAGGGATTCTATATAAAGTGCTTTTGTATTTTCATCAATAGCCTTTTCAAAAGCACCGTCTTCGTCAGGGTCAACAAATGTAGTTGTAACACCGTAGTTTGGCAAAGTATGCTCAAGCAGGTTATATGTACCGCCGTAAATAGTTTTAGCGGCTACAATGTTGTCGCCTGCTTTTGTCAGAGCCTGTACGGCGTAGGTTACTGCAGCGGCACCGGAGGCAACTGCCAAAGCGGCTGTACCGCCCTCAAGAGCAGCTATTCTTTCTTCAAAAACAGCCTGTGTAGGGTTTGTAAGTCTGCCATAAATATTACCCGGGTCACGCAGTGCAAAACGGTCTGCTGCATGCTGGCTGTTGTGGAATACATATGATGTAGAAGCATATATAGGTACTGCTCTTGCGTCTGTAACAGGGTCAGCCTGCTCCTGTCCAACATGTAACTGCTTTGTTTCAAAATGTAAGTTTCTATCTTTAAGTGTGCTCATTGTTATTTACCTCTTTCGTTAATTATTATTTTAAATTATTCAGATATATTTTCTTAGTAGGATTATTTTATGTGTCAGCTTAGTAATTGGTAACTCAGTGTGTACAACAGCACATTCGTCCTCTTGTATAGTTATTTCGTATGTACTCTTTTAGGAATAAATTCATAACTAAACCCTCCTGTTTAACTAAAGCTGTTTGAAATTTGGCTTTAATTTGTGTTTCAATCTTTACTATGGCTATATTATAAATGCCTGCAACCAAAATGTCCAATGCCGGTTAATTATATATATTAATAGCTTGTAGCTATAACTAATCTTTGTTTAATAGCTATCGGTTATTTGTATCTGATTTAGTAGGAATTAAATAATGGTTGTATAAGTAAGTTAAAAAATGCGGTAAGATATCTCTTTAACCACTCACTTTTTTATTTTCAGGCATAACAAAACCGCCCACGAGGAGTTGTTACCTTGATTTTCATTATGTCACCGCCCTTCAAATTGGCAATAAAAAAGCACCTAGCTTTTGCTAAGTGCTTAGTCGGCTTTAAAATGGAAATAGCCACTCATACAATGTATAAGTGGCTTCGGATTGGTTGTTCGGCAGGCGTCCCATTCTCCTGCATCTCTCGGGATTTCTCCCTGTCAAACCATCGGCGTGTGGACGGGGACGAACTCTTCCACCTCAAACAACCTATCCTTATTCTACTATAATTATATATTTTTTATTCAGATTTGTAAAGTGTTTTTTTATTTCTTAGAAGTCTCTGCCACTCTCTTTCATTTATTTTCATAAAAGTTATTATAGAATTTTTAAATTTAGGGTTATCAGAAGATGTAACAAGCCTTAATATGGTTTTAAATTGTTCTCCACCCTCTGAAAATGATTTTAATAGCAATGCTGTATTTGGTTTATTGGCTTCAATAATGTAGTCAGGTTTGATACTATATCACGCATATATCCACAATATTTCTCATAGTCATTTGGATGTCTATCCTTTATATGCTGTATACGTTCATCCGTTATAATTACTTCACTAGATTTTATGCCATCTGTGACACATTTATATTTGTCAATATCTATTTTACCGACCGTATGCACATTATTTACCGCCATTTCCTTTGTGTTGGATTTAATTATACCATTATCGTCTGAATTTGCAACAGGTCTATTATAAGGAATTTAGCGTTTTTAACTTTTTCGGTGAGTTTCTCTGCTTTTTTCGCTTGCGCCCGTCTTCAGCTCGCTTTTATCCTTAGTCTCACCCTTGGACGCTTTTGGAATTTTCTTTTCATGGTCTGTTGGTATAAATTGTTAACCTACCTTCTGTAAAATAGCAGTTTAATATCAGCGTTTGAGCATTCAAATGAGCATTCATAGACCTTGCCACAGGACGGGTAACGCAGCCGTTCTGCCGGTCGTTAAATGCCGTTGTAACCTTAATTTTCATTCTGTCACCACCTTTCAAATTGGCAATAAAAAAGCATCTTATAATCAACATTACTGTCGGTTATAAAATGCTTAATGCGTAAATCTGCGCTGTTTTTGTTAATGAGGTATAACAAAACTGCTCACAAGGAGCGGTTAATTTCTGTTTTCTTGCTTTTCAAGTTCTTTAATCATTTCATCAAGACGTTTTGAAGCTTCTTCGTTAGAACCATCTAAAACAGATTTATTTATTTTCTCCATTCTAATAATCCTCCCTCTTGATATTTACTTAAAAATTTATTTATAACCTTTCTGTATTCATTGTCAGAACCTGTTTTTATACTTTTTTTCAAGTCGTTGTAACTCTCTCAAAAAAGATAGTCTGTCATATTTTTTCAATTTTGTTAATGTTTCAATGTTGCCGTTGTTTTTTACGATAGTTAGTGTCTTTATACTATCATTTACAACAAATTCGATAATATCATTTAAAGAATAACTGCTATTTCTTGGATGATTATGCATAACAAACAAATCTTTGCCGTATAAGGAACCACCAAAATCAAGTGTATCGTCAGAGTCGGTAAACCCTTTTCGTTTGCTTATTTTGCTGTCAAAAACAAAAGCAACCTCATTATTATTGTTTTTACCTTTTGCATATTGTAATAACTCTTTATGTTGCTTTTGAATCTCAATACACTGTTCCTCTGTATATCCGTCAATATTAACTTTTGGAACACGATTAATAGCACTATCGGTTATAGGCGTAATCGGCTTTTTACTACTTTCTTTTAGTATATCACCTTTTGAAAAATTTGCAACAGCTTCACTTGAAATACTGCTTTTACAAGTTGCTGCAACTCTTTATTTTCATCATATGAGGATATATTCCTACCTTTTTTATGATAAACATCTTCATTAGTTGCGTTTAATTCTTAAATAAATTTTTTTAAAAATTTACTGGCTGTACTGTTTATCGGACACACTTGTTATTATAATTATAAACATAAGGAGGTAAATTGCCAAAGTGAAGTTCGGATTTTTGAGGAAAAAAACGAGAAATACCACGGGTTCACCTTGACAAAAGGTAGGGTGTTATATATAGATATTTC
>CADANT010000043.1 GCA_902789345.1 uncultured Ruminococcus sp. | reverse complement strand
CACTAATCGCCGCAATAACCAAAGCTGTCATTATTGACGCTACTATTACGCCCAGTACAATACCTACTACTCCTCCGACTGCAAAAGCTGAAAGCATTGTCGGTATCATATTAATTACCTGTATAAGGTCTGCTATTGCAAAGCCTATGTCAACAAGATATGCAAGCGTAACTTTGCCGGAGGTTGAACCACCGCTAAGTCCGCCGGAAATCATATATGCGGCTCCGCCTGTTTTCGGGTCGGTTATTATGTATCCGTAACCCTCCCATTCATCAACTGTCAGCTTATCAGAATGTATGGTTACTATTTTACCCGAATTTACCGCATTAGTAATTTCACGCATTGTATCGCTATCTGCATTTAGCTTTGATTTTTCTTTTTCAAAGTTTGCAGATGACAGCATTAACAGTGACTGTTTTTCCTGCATTGCGGTATTTAACAATGAAATTGTTGATATACCCTTTTCACCGGTTACTTCTTCCCAGATGAGGCTTTCGTAATATGAGGATATTACTCCGGAAGTACTTACGAATGTGTACTCACTGTCTTTGTCACCGTTTCTGCTTACAGCCGACACTAAATTTAGGTCTATATCTATATACAGACTACCCTCGTTTATTCCCACGGTTGTGTTAAAC
Organism: uncultured Ruminococcus sp.; assembly: GCA_902789345.1. GTDB lineage: Bacteria > Bacillota > Clostridia > Oscillospirales > Acutalibacteraceae > CAG-964. The sequence continues at coordinate 11,230 of CADANT010000043.1, read as the reverse complement.
ATACTGCTTGTTCTAACACTATAGCCTGTCATTCCCACACTAAGTGAACGGGTCGAAGAAATATTCTCTTTTTCGGCAAGTAAAGAATTTGATATATCTATTTGAGCATAATATGTCTTTCCTGCAAAGTCAAGAATTTTTCCTAAATATTCATCCGAATAAACATTGTCTGTATTTACGCTGCCGGATATACTCTTAGCCTCGTCCATAGCCTTTGTGATTTCGGCCGATGTTATATTCTGCATATCCTCTGTTATTTGATAAACAGAGCCTGCTGTTATTGGGTTAGTTACAACATTTGTTTTGCCCTCAGAATATACATTCATTTTAAAGGTTTGTGATGAACCAAGTGTTACTGCCGGTCCTGTTCCCACAACCTCACCGTCAAGCTTTAGCTGTGGTACCATCTTAACCAAATATGCAGGCACTTCAAAGATTGAACCGTACTTTGCTATTATCTCTTCATCACTTTTGGTTTCAGGGGCATATTCAATTACAAGCCTTTTGCTGTATATGTCCAGAGCTTTTAGCTTTGAGATTTTCTCACCATCAATTATAAATTCAATACTGTCACATTGGTTTTCATCTATGGCATTGTACTCTTTTGTAATTGATTCAACAGAATATTGCAGAGAAAGAGGAAGATATGTAAGAGACTCTTCTACAATTTTTCTTGTATTTAAAACAACCCCTTCACCTGAATGTTCTTCTTCGATTTTAGTAAGCTTGTCATACAATTTATTAACATCGGCATCGGTTGTAGTTGCTGAAATTGATAAATCATCTTCTGACAATCCAAACTTTTCAAGATCGTCATATAATCCCCTAACTCTTGTATATTCCTTTACGCTGGTATCAAGCGCAACCCACATCTTATCGCCGGAGTTGTTTCCTGCACCTCTATAATCAGTATATGGTACATATGCTTCTACCCAAGTTTGCTCCACTACAAATCCAACAGTTTTGCCGCCTGTAATAAGTGCCGTTACAGGTCGTCCGGATGAGGCTAAAATTGTTCCTGCTGATTTTATATCTTCGGCAGATGTTAGCTTCATTGCCTGATTTGCGTCTATAACTGCCTTACCTGTAACATACTTTGCCGGATATTTTAAATATCTGAGCATCGCAATTAGCAAGCTTGCCTGGTCAACATCATTACCCGCATTACTTTCAAAGGTTGCTACCGCACCTTTTCGTGAGCCTGAATAGCATTCGTAATTTACTTTGTTTTTTATGTACGAATACACATTCAGCGGTGTTTTCAGCTCATCAGCCAACGCTTTCACATCATCGGTAAGCTGTGTTTCATCTGTAAATTCCAGAGAGCTGTCATCGGGCTGAGATGTTCCCACAGCCTCAATGCTGTTTTTGGTATAAGCCTCAAAGCTATTTATTTCTTTACTCTTTGGCTCTACGCTTTTTATTGCATTTGACTGAAAGTCATTACTTGTAGTTGATATATTATTTTGAGCAAAAGCTTTAGATATTATTTCTACATTTTCCTTGTACTCAGCGCTTTTAGGGTTGTCAGCGTTTTTTAATACAGCGTCAACAGCCGCAACAAGTTCTTTTGATTTACTTTCTAAATTGGTTGTAAAATCATCTTGCCTTTTAACTATTGTCTGATCAGCATCGGAAATGTTTTGCCGAGTTTCATTGTTGTAGTCATTAATGCTTGTAACAAGCTCTTCTACTGATTCTTTCAGTGATGCACCTAATTTTTTTATTTCTGTTACATTTCCACTGTCCAATGCATTATTAAAATCACTATATGCATCAACTAATTTGTTGCCATTCTCTTCCAGCAGTGTATCACTGTATGTTGGCGTATATATATTGCTGAGATTTACACTGCTGTTGGCATTGCAACCGCTTAAGCAAAAACTAATTGTTGATGAAATTAAAGTAACAATCAATGTTAGCGCCGTGGATTTTTTCAATAATTTTTTAATCATTGTTAACCTCATTCTCTATTCTGTTATTCCGAATCATTGCCTGTTCCGCTTTTTTGCCTATCCTTTTTTCGTCTATTCAAATTGCGAATAACACAACCTGTTACTATAAATACACTTAAAAGAATTACAATATTGGTTTTATTGAATCCGGTTTGAATTAACGATTTTCCATTAGATTCTACTGTATTTTCATTAACCGCTGCAGGCGTTGAAGCCGGAGTTGTACTTGGCGATGTAGGTACAGTCGGTTGCGTATTTGTTTCTGCCGGTTGGGTAACAGGCTCAGTTTTTTGCTGTGTTTCTGTTGGTGCTGTTACGGGTTCTGTGCTTTCTGTAGCCTGATTGGTAGGCTCTGTAGGTTTAACAACTTTTTCAATATCGTATACTGCGGTTACTGTCAGGTCTGATGTTACACAGCTGAAATCAACATCCCACCTACTGAAAGTATATATAGAGTCAGAGGTATTCTCTTTGCTAGGGTCTTTAGGGGCAACTGCTGCTTTACCGTACTCTACTTCCTGAGTATTCAGCACTGTTCCGTCGTCGTCTACAAAGGTTACTTTGTATTTGTTTATCTCCGCACTATATACTGCGGTTACTGTTAGGTCTGATGTTACTCGGCTAAAGTCAGTATCCCAACCACTGAAGGTATATGTGTGCTCTTTGGTATTCTCTTTACCAAAAGAGGTTGGAGCAATTGCCGCTTTGCCGTACTCTACTTCCTGAACATCCAGCACTGTTCCGTCATCGTCTACAAAAGTTACTTTGTATTTATTTACCTTGGCACTATATACTGCGGTTACTGTTAGGTCTGATGTTACCAGGCTAAAGTCAGTATCCCAACCGCTAAAGATATATGTGTGTTCCTCGGTATTTTCCTTGCCAAAAGAGGTTGGAGCAACTGCTGACTTGCCGTACTCTACTTCTTGAGTGTCCAGCACCGTTCCGTCGTCATCCACGAAGGTTACTGTGTATTTGTTTACCTTGGCACTATATACTGCGGTTACCGTTAGGTCTGATGTTACTCGGCTGAAATCAGTATCCCAACCGCTAAAGCTATAAGTATATTGAGCGGTGTTTTCCTTACTTGGTGACTTAGGTGCAACTGCTGACTTACCATATGCTATTTTTTGAACACTTAGCACTGTTCCGTCGTCGTTTACAAATTTTACATCATACTCGTTTATTTTGTTAATTTCAAAACCATTAACATCAAGCATAATATCCTTTCCGTCCTGCGTGGTCAGAACAAGTACAACAGGATAATTACCCAAAGGTAATGCTTCGGTGTTATATAACTCTGAAAAGGCCTTTGTTTCCTTTTTGGATAGATCAAACTTTTCCTCTTCTATGCAGCCCACTTGCTGACCGTTTTCATCAAGAACCAATGCTTTTAAGGTCAGGTTTTGACCGTCATCTCCGTTATTTTTAATTGAGAAATTAAATGTCTGTTCCTTGTCTGACTTTTTTGACACAGATATTTTACCTGTGTATTTTTCACTAAGCTCGGTATAATTTCCAACTACAAATGAAGTTTGACTGGTGCTTAATGCGTTATCTCCGGACTTTACCGTAGAATTTACAATATAATTACCCGGTTCCAGCTTTTGAGCAAGAACATAATCAGAGTATTCATATTCAGACTCAGGTGACAATGAGAAAATTTTTGACAATGTAACTCCGTCACTATTTGATACATCGGATATTTGAATTTCCAATGAAAGGTTATTTAAAAATGTATTTGTGCTTGAATTTTTAATTACATCTGTAACATATACATCTTCATCTGGTTTGTAGGTATTTTTATCTACTTTAACATTGTTTGTTACATTTCCGTTAGGTAGTATACTTATAGTAGTTTTTGTGGCGTACAGTAATTCGTCCTCTGTTGAATACCACTTAATAGATACATCATAATCGCCGGATGCATATTTGTCGGTATTCCATTTGTATGTACCGCTCCACGGTTTTTCTTTATATACAACAGCTAAAATATCGGCTATCTTTTCAACAAGGTTTCCATCTTTATCCCGTACTTCAAGAATACCGTTAGCTCGGCATTGGTATGCCGATACCCCGCAGTTTAAATTGATATTTACATCCTCATTAGTTGAATACTGCTTTTTGTTTGTGTATATGTCCGAAGTAAAGTTAATATCTTCATCAACAAACACAATATTGTAAGCATATAGCAGCAAATCATCAAATGCCCTTCTGCCAAAACGGTTTGAACTATCATTATAACTATGCTCCCAGGTTAAAGTAGAACCTATTACAACACCTTTTCCAATAGGATATTCAATAAGAGTAGGCTTATTTTCACCTGCTGTTAATATAACCTTAGTATTTTCAGGCAAAGTATTTACATCAAAATATCTATGGCTTGCATACTTATTGTATAGTTGCTCGTTCTTCAGTGGAATACCGTCACTAAGCTCTGCATTAACTATAGGATGTGTAGGATCGGCAATATAATTATTGTAGATATAATCAACCTCGCCTATCATAACATCACCCGGAATTATTTTTTCACTTATACCTTCTGCCCATCCGGAATCACAAACGCCATATACCAAAGTACCTCCATTAGATACAAATGAATCCAACTTTGGCTTTATTTGATACATTGTGTTATAAAAAGCAGTGTTTTGGTCATTTGATACATAAATCATTCTGTATATTGACAAATCGTTTTCTTTTGCTTGCTGTGCAGTCATTTTGTCGTACTCTATATTTAGATTGTTTAATACTGTTTCCGCAGCATTAGAACGCCAAGGAAGACTGTTTTGTATTATAAGTACATCCGCTTTAGATGTTGAGTCAATTACATTCAGAACATTTTCATACTGCCCTATTAATTCATCGTTATAAAATATCTCTGTCTTAACTGTAATCGGCTTAGATTTTTCAGGTATAACACTAAATGAAAATGCTTCGCCACTCAACTGTGTGTTATTCTCAGAAAGAACAATATTCTTTTCTTTGCTAAAATTAATATTGCCGCCGTCGCTTACCGTTGTTACAAGTTTACATTTTTGGCTTGTAGTATTTTTATAGGTTATAGAAAATTTACCTGTAACTTTAGCGCTTTTGTTACAGTATAACTTACTTTTATCCGTAGAAATTTTAAAATCCTTTATATCCGGTTTAATTCCGGAGCAAATTAGGCCGTTTAAATACTTAATTACCAAATTAGTATTATATATGTTATCATAAAAACTGCCGTCGCCCATTTGCAATTTCTTAATTTCACTAACAGACTCTTGTATACCTGAAATTTTATTGTACTCTAGGTTCAGTATGCTGTTTAGCATAAATGTTTCAAAAGAATTTTCAGATGAATCATTACATTGCACTGTAGATAAGTACTCTTTTGCTTTATCCAAATGATTATTTACAACATCTGATGTTATATTATTATTATTCATAAACTTTAGTACAGAACAAGCAATCCTTAGTGTAAGATTAGGCTCTGACGAATTAAGGGAATTGTATCCCCAGCCGCCATCGCCATTTTGTTGTTTACACAAGTAATCTATTACACCATAAATTGCTTCATTGTATTTGTCGCTATTAAATAATACTAACGCTTCCAAAGCTAAACAGCTATCAAGGTTATCGCTTGAATAATTTGAGTTCAACCCAAATCCCCCGTCATTATTTTGCAATTTTACCAGTTCATTAACATACACATCATCCTTAGTCGCCACAAACTTTCTGGATAATGTATCCGCATTTTGGGTTGATATATCCTTACTCAACCATTGTACTGAATCACTAATGTCATAGTTATTCAGTGACAGGGCCTCAACAGCGTAACATGTGTCGTTTATCGTTGCATTATCCCCAAAACTTCCGTCATCGGCTCGTTTCTGTTTAATCCAATTAAAGGAGTTGTCCAGTATTGTTTGTATATCATCCTGAACACTCCCCTGCAAATATGACTCGTTGGCATCATCTGCCAAAACGGGTATATTGCAAATGGAACTGCCAATTACAATTACCAGCATCCAGCTGATAATTGACCGCAAATGTTTTTCTACCATTTATTTCCCTCCATAAAAATTTAATAAAAAAATACAACAAGCATTTTAACTATAGCACATAACACTAAAAGCTGTCAATAAATGGATTTTGATAAAGAAATTTTTTACAAAGAACTTTCATAACAGTATTAAATATAAAAACATATGATATATTTACTGATATTTTTAATATTTTACATTAACAACACACTCTAACCCCCAGCAATTTAAAATTGATTTTTTGAAATTATGTGTTAAAATATAGTTAGCTTTCGCTAACCTACATGGTGCACCCCGGAGAAAAAAACAAAAGGGAGGGAACAAAATGGAGAAATTATACGAAACAAAAATCTCAGATAAACTTTGGATTGCATACGATATTCCTGCCAACCTTGGCTGGATAGCATATATTATCTCTTTAATTTTACTGTTTATCGGTCAGTCGAGTTGCGCAAAGTCTATAATAGGCTATTTTGAAATAATATCTGCCATACTGTTGGTGATTGGAATTGCAGAGCTTATCAGCGAACGAATTGCTAAGCTTGACAGGGTGCTTCCCAAAATAAGATTATACAGGGGCTTTGGCGCCCTAACCTTAGGCGGTGCTTTAGGCTTTATTTTGGCTTCAATTTCTTTTGCTTGGGAATTGTCAACAGGTCATTTCTGTGTTCATCAGCTTGTTATGCTAATTGGAGCATTTATATGTGGCATATTGGCATTCTTATTGCTAAAGGGATATAAAAAAATAGAAAGGAATTAACATTTATGACACTAACAAAATTATTATTTATTTTAGCGATTTTAGGACATTTACTGTGCGGATACTGCGACTGTCTTCTGGCCTATTCTCCTAGCGGACGGTTTGACTTTAAGCAAATGCAGGACAATGAAAAGCTGGCTTCCGTTCTGGGTAAAATGCCGCTAAAAAAACCTTTGCTTTCTATACTGCTGGGTTGCCTTGCACTTTTAATGTGCGTACCGGGGTACTTTGCCGTTTGTATGTGGGTAAGTAATTATTCTGTTGTTTACTCAACAATACTGCTTATTGCAATGGCGATTTTCTTTGTTTTCGTAGTAGCTCACCATATATTTTGCGGAGTTACAGAATGGTTTTACATACGACTGGGAGCAACGGAAGAAGCCAGACTAACAATTATGGACTTCTTCAAAAAGACCTCTATTGCAATGGTGCTTTGCTATGTGGGACTGTTTGTCTTTTGCGTAACGCTGTTTATCGCTGTAGTTTCCGGTGCAACACCTTTGCCACAGTGGGCTTGTGTTTTTAACACCCTGCCTATATTTATAGTCTTGTCACCATTTAGAATTGTAGGCACAGGCAACTGGTCAGGAGCAATTATGTTTTTAGGCCTGCTTTTACTGGTGTAAAGCGCTACAATTAGTAACTGCCAAATTCACTATTAAAAAAACAAATCCTGCAAAGAGCTAATGTTATGCTCTTGCAGGATTTGTTTTTTATAGGGTGATTTGACAATTACGGTAGACAGGATAAACAGCGTGGAAACCGTGCAATTAAAATCCTAAATACCGGGATTATTTATACTTAGTAATCAAAACTACTCGTCAAACGGGTGGTTTTCTGTTTCGGACTTCGTCCTTAACCGACTAAGGGGATAAATTAGGAATAATAACGGTTTTTTCTTTAAAATGATGATACGCTAAATTCTGATACCACATAATCTTTTTTACTATTAGGGTCTATAACATGCTGTTTTACCAGTATACTTTCTCCGGTAGCCACCAAATAGGTTATATAACCGCTTTCTACGCTAAAATGCTCTACTGCACTGTACGCATATTGTGATTTTACTTTTTGCAGAGTTTCGGTTACTCCTGTGCCCAAATTGTATGATTTTATATAATCACAGTAATTTGATGTACCATAATTACTTCTTTCGCAATAATAAACCTTTCCGTCACTGACTGCAATCCTTGTATCAGAAGCATTAAAAATATGAGTTGATTTCCCGCTTGTCACATTAACTTTATAAACAGGTACATGAGTTCCGTTAAAATGCAGCGGTATGTAATAAACATAGCCGTCTTCTATACCGACAACACTGCTAACATCGGTGGTAACACATTTTTGCGTATCTGTTTCAAAATTATACGAATACAACTTATAATCTCTGCAGAAATACCCAATATTTTTATTTGAAACACCTAACCAGCTTATATATTCCTTTGATAAAACAGTTACCTTTCCACTGTCAATATTTCTAACTACTGTACCGGAATTGTTATTGTAATAAAATTTATTACCACATATAATGCCGCCAAAAAAGCCGTTGCTATTTTTATAATCTGAACATATCAGTTTATTACCGGTTCCGTCCAGATTACACCTATAAACATTCAACGAATAATCGCCTGAATACACAACCTTGTCTAAATAGTAGATATAGTTATTTACTATAGTAAAACTACCTGCTTTGTTCCTAATGCTCTTTGGCAATGGTTCTGTCAATCCGTTTGAAATATATTTTCCAGGAGTAGCCTCAGGTGTGTACGATGAATAGTACAGCTTACCATTATGTTTTAATAGTGATGAAAGTTGTCCTGCAATATTATTTTTTACAACCGTTACCTTGCAGGTAGCTGTTTTGCCGTTAAACAGGGTTATTTTTACATCTGCTGTACCTGTGCCTACTGCCTTTACCACTGCTTTGTTGCCACTGCCTTTTTGTACGGTTATTACCTTTGTGTTTGTACTTGTCCACTTTAGGTTTGCGGCATTTGCGTAGCTGCCACTATTGGTGCTTTCGCTTATTGTGTAGCTTTCGCCTTTACCCAGTGTCAGAGATGATGGGTTAGTTTTTACGCTTGTTGGCGCCGGCTTTACTGTTACCTTACAGGTGGCTGTTTTGCCGTTAAACAGGGTTATTTTTACATCTGCTGTGCCCGTGCCTACTGCCTTTACCACGGCTTTATTGCCACTGCCCTTTTGTACTGTTACTACCTTTGTGTTTGTACTTGTCCACTTTAGGTTTGCGGCGTTTGCGTAGCTGCCCTTGCTTGTGCTTTCGCTTACTGTATAGCTTTCGCCCTTGCCGAGCGTTAGAGCTGTTGGGTTAATTTTTACGCTTGTTGGGGCCGGCTTTACTGTTACCTTGCAGGTGGCTGTTTTGCCGTTGAACAGGGTTATTTTTATATTTGCCGTGCCTGTGCCTACTGCCTTTATTACTGCCTTGTTGCTCTTGCCCTTTTGTACTGTTGCTACCTTTGTGTTTGTACTTGTCCACTTTAGGTTTGCGGCGTTTGCGTAGCTGCCACTGTTTGTGCTCTCGCTTATTGTATAGCTTTCACCCTTACCCAGTGTTAGGGATGTTGGGTTAGTTTTTATGCTTGTTGGCGCCGGCTTTACTGTTACCTTACAGGTAGCTGTTTTGCCGTTAAACAGGGTTATTTTTACATCTGCTGTGCCCGTGCCTACTGCCTTTACCACAGCTTTGTTGCCACTGCCCTTTTGTACTGTTGCTACCTTTGTGTTTGTACTTATCCACTTTAGGTTTGCGACGTTTGCGTAGCTACCACTGTTTGTGCTTTCGCTTATTGTATATTTTTCACCTTTACCCAGTGTCAGAGATGTTGGGTTGGTTTTTATGCTTGTTGGTGCCAGCTTTACTGTTACCTTGCAGGTGGCTGTTTTTCCGTTGACTGTTTTTACAGTTATTACGGCTGTGCCTACAGCTTTAGCTGTTACTTTGCCTGTGTTGCTTACTGTGGCTACACTGCTGTTGCTTGTAGACCAGGTACAGGTCTTGTTTTTAGCATTTGCCGGCAAAACTGTACTTACCAGGCCATAGCTTTCGCCCTTGCCCAGCGTCAGGTTACTTTGGTTCAGATTTACTTCTGTAGGCACTGCCGGCTCTACAGGTGCTGTACCCTCAACGAACTTAAAGCCGTTGTCGTTTGCATACCTTTCTGCTGCCGTTCCCTTTGTGCCGTAAATGGTAATGGTGAAACCTTTAATTTTATCATAGGAACCACTAATTTTATCACCGACATATTCATTATAAGATGTATTATATCCGAACGCATACCGACCTATTTCTGTAACAGTGCTTGGTATAGTTACACTCTTTAAGCCTGTGCAGCCATCAAATGTACCATCACGTATTTCTTTAACACCTTTCGGTATGGTTATACTGGTTAAGCCTGTGCAGCCGTGAAACGCATAACCTCCTATTTTTGTAACACTGCTTGGTATTACATATGATGACCCCTTTGCATTTGGATAACTCAAAATTTCGGTTTTATTCTTGTTAAAGAGTACACCGTCTACAGAGGTATAATTCTTGTTACTTTTGTCTACCGTTATGCTCTTTAAGCTTGTACAACCATTAAATGCTCTATCAAAATAACCTATCTCTGTAACAGTGCTTGGTATGGTTACACTTTTCAAACTAGTACATCCCTCAAATGCACTATGACCTATTTCTGCAACACCGTTTGAGATAGTCACACTTGTTAAGCTTGTACAATTACTGAATGTATAAGAACCTATTTCTGTAACACTGCCTGGTATGGTTACACTTTTCAAACCAGTACATCCCTCAAATGCACCAGCAAAATATAGTCCTCCCTGTTTGCCCCCGATGTATTCAACACTATCAGGAATTACTATATTGGTAAGCCCGGTACACCCTTTAAATGCTCCTTCCCTAATATTCCACACACTATTTGGTATTACATATGACGATCCCTTTGCATTTGGGTATGCCACAATTACACCCTTTTTCTTATCAAAGAGTACACCATCTATAGATGAATATTTTGTATTATTAGTATCAACAATAAACTCTCTCAATTTTGTACAACCCCAAAAAGGGTTTGAAGAATGGCTAGGACGCTCCCACATCGATTCAGCTATATTTGTAACACTTTGTGGTATTTTTATAGTTGTAAGACCTATACATTTAGCAAATGCATCTCCCCTTATTTTCGTAACACTGCTTGGTATTACATATGATGATGAAGCCTTTGCACTTGGATAAATCAAAATTTCGGTCTTATCCTTGTTAAAGAGTACACCGTCTGCCGATGCATAATTCTTATTGTTTTTGTCTACTGTTATGCTTTTTAAGCCTGTACAGCCATAAAATGCATACGAATATATTCCTGTAACACTGCTTGGTATGGTTACACTCTTTAAGCCTGTGCAGCCATAAAATGCACTATCACCTATTTCTGTAACACTGCTTGGTATTACATATGATGATGAATCCTTTG
>CADANT010000042.1 GCA_902789345.1 uncultured Ruminococcus sp. | reverse complement strand
CATTATTCTGTCGTCTATATCCATGCTGTCCAGCTTGCCGCTGTCTACGCCCGGAATCTTTGACAGTATGCCCTTTATTGGGCCCATACGCTTTATCTGGGCAAATTGGTCAAGCAGGTCGTTTAAATCAAATTTATTCTTAGCCAGCTTTTGAGCCATTTCTTCGGCTTTCTTCTGGTCTAGCTTGTCTTCGGCTTCTTCTATAAGAGTAAGCATATCGCCCATACCAAGAATACGGCTTGCCATTCTGTCAGGGTGGAAAACCTCAAGGTCGCTTAGCTTTTCGCCTACGCCGGCATACTTTATAGGTTTGCCGGTTACTGCCCTTACAGACAGTGCTGCACCGCCACGGGTGTCGCCGTCAAGCTTTGTTAAAACTACGCCTGTAATGTCAAGCAGGTCGTTAAAGGACTTTGCAACATTAACTGCGTCCTGACCTGTCATAGAGTCTACAACCAACAGAATTTCCTGTGGGTCAACCTTTTTCTTTATGTCGGCAAGCTCACCCATAAGCTCTTCGTCTATATGCAGTCTGCCGGCAGTATCCAAAATAACTACATCGTTGCCGTAGTCTTTGGCGTGCTTTACAGCCTCTTTCGCTATTTTTACAGGGCTTGTTTTACCCATTTCAAAAACAGGAACATCTACGCTTTTGGCTACAACCTTTAACTGCTCAATAGCCGCCGGCCTGTAAATGTCGCAGGCTACAGCCAAAGGTCTGTGTCCCTCTTTTTTCAGCATTTTTGCCAGCTTGCCGGTGTGGGTGGTTTTACCTGAACCCTGCAAGCCGCACATCATAATAACTGTAGGTGGCTTTGACGCCCATTTTATGCGAACTTCGTCGCCGCCCATAAGCGCTGTAAGCTCTTCATTTACAATTTTTATAACCATTTGTGCAGGCGTTAGGCTTTCCATAACATCAGAGCCTATTGCACGCTCCGAAACACGCTTTGTAAAGTCCTTGGCAACCTTATAGTTTACATCGGCCTCCAGCAAAGCAAGGCGAACCTCACGCATAGCTTCTTTAACATCGTTTTCTGTAAGCTTACCCTTTGAACGCAGCTTTTTAAATGCGGCACTTAGCTTTTCTGATAAACCCTCAAATGCCAAAGAAATCACCCTTTCGGTTAAAAATTGTTTTTCATATCGTCTATTGCCTGTTCAATTACCAGGCAGTTGTTTTTTATAGCTTCATTTTTACACAAGCGGTCATTTTCGCCGGTAATTTCTTTAACAGCGCCCTCAATGCTTTCAAGCTGCTGTTGAAGCCTTTGCCACTTTGCATACAGCCCAAGCGACTGTTCAAGCTCCTCTAAAAAAGCTTCTGACCGTTTTATTGTGTCGTGTACTCCCTGCCTTGTAATACCCAGTATTTCCGATATTTCTCTTAAAGACAGGTCATCGTTATAATAGTAGTCCATTATCTGAAATTGCTTTTCGGACAACACCTGTCCGTAAAAGTCCAGCAACAGTGATATTGTCAATTTTTTATCCATCTCACCACTCCAAACTTCTGTAAAGCAATTTTCTTTACACTGCTAGATATTATACACAACATTAACCTGCTTGTCAAGTATATTATTTGACAGCCAAGGTAAAATAATAATTTTGTAGATTAGCCTAAAAATTTTGCAAAAGCTTACATATATATAGTGCCTTACACCTTGTTGCCTGTGTAAAGTTTAAATTTCGTATAAAATTCTATAAAACTTCACTTAAAATTTACATTAGTATATGCAAAACAATTTTCTGTGAAAGATATTTCTTTAAAAAAGAATTGTTATTTTTAAAGTGCTGTTGTATAATATTGCTAGTAGTTTATAAGGAGGTTGCACATAATGCTAAGTGAAACAAGAAAAACTAAAATTATTTGTACTATGGGTCCGGCTACCGACGACGACAATGTACTGCGTCTGCTTATTGAGGGCGGTATGAATGTTGCCAGAATCAATATGTCCCACGGCACTCATGAGGAACAAAAGGCTAGAATAGATAAAATAAAAAAGCTGAGAGAAGAGTTGGGAATGCCTGTTGCCATTCTGTTGGATACAAAGGGTCCTGAAATAAGAACAGGTAACTTTAAAAACGGTAGAGAGCTTTTGCAGACAGGACAGATATTTACATTTACTACAAATGAATGTCTGGGTGACAACAAGTGCTGTTCCATTACCTTTAAGGGCTTGCCGAAAGACCTTAAAACAGGTGACAAAATTTTGGTAGACGACGGCTTGATTGAAATGGTGGTACAAAACCTAACAAAAACAAGCATTGAATGTAAGGTTGTAAACGAGGGCTACATTGCTTCGCATAAGGGTATTAATGTACCCGGCGTTAGCTTGTCACTGCCGTTTATAAGCGATGTAGACAAGGCTGACATTGCCTTTGGCGTTGAGCAGGATCTTGACTTTATAGCAGCGTCGTTTACAAGAACACCTGAGGATATTTTCCAGCTAAGACAGGAGCTTGCTCTTAACAACTGCGACAATATGCGAATTGTTGCAAAAATCGAAAACGAGCAGGGTGTTCAAAATATAGACGAAATTATAAGAGCATCTGACGGTATTATGGTAGCAAGAGGCGATATGGGTGTTGAAATTCCTCTTGAAGACGTACCGGTTATTCAGAAAAAGCTTATTAAAAAAGCATATGAGGCAGGCAAGCAGGTTATTACAGCAACACAGATGCTTGACTCTATGATTAAAAACCCTCGCCCTACAAGAGCAGAGGCAACCGATGTAGCTAACGCTATTTACGACGGTACAAGTGCCATTATGCTTAGCGGTGAAACAGCTGCCGGTGAATACCCTGTAGAGGCATTGCACACAATGGATATAATTGCCCGCCGTACAGAGCGTGACATTAACTATATAAAGAAGTTCAGTAAAAGAGATATTACAGAGCGTCCTGATGTTACATCTGCTATTTCTCATGCAACCTGTACAACAGCACACGACTTAGGCGCTGTAGCTATAATGACAGTTTCAAAGTCCGGTTTAACTGCAAGAGAAATTTCAAAATACCGTCCGGCTTGTCCTATTATCTGCGGTACAACATCGCCAAAGGTAAGGAGACAGATGAACCTGTCTTGGGGTGTTATTCCTATAATGGTAGAGGAGCAAAGCAACACAGACGCACTGTTTGAGCATGTAGTAAAGGTTGCACAAAGAGAGGGCTTGGTACACAACGGTGACCTTGCTGTTATTACTGCCGGCATTCCTTTGGGTGTATCGGGTACTACAAATATGCTTAAGGTTCACCTGGTTGGTGATGTGCTTGCTTCGGGTACTGCTGTAAATACAAAGACATACTGCGGCCACCTGTGCGTATGCGAATCGGAAGAAGAGGCACAGGCAAACTTTAACGCAGGTGATATTTTGGTAATAGCTAAAACTACAAACAACATTTTGCCACTGCTGAAAACAGCCGGAGGCATTATTACCGAGGAAGACGGCCTAACATCACACGCCGCTATTGTTGCTATGGCTTTAGATAAGCCTGTTATTATAGGCGCTAAAAACGCAACTAAGCTGTTGAAAACAGGTACAACCGTTAAGCTTGACTGCTCAAGAGGTTTAGTATTTAACGCAACAGGTACAAACGGCCCAAACAACTGCTGATATTTTAGTCTGTTCTAAAAGGTAATCGGTTTGTAAAGAATATAAAAGAATATTATAAGGTTAGTGGATGTTTTAATTTACTGACTGTATACTAAAAAGGCGCTTGCGGCACTTACCCTTTATGTCGGTTTACTGCTGACTTCTTACGGGGGGGAGGCTTCAAGTGCCTTTTGTAAAATTTTAAACAGTGTATACAGCCGCTGTTGAAATACAGCGCAATATGCTTTATAATTTTTACCGAGTAATATGTAAATTGCAAGGGAGTATGACTGCTATGGCTAAGGATGTAAAAACAAATGTTATGCGTATATTGGATAAGGAAAAAATAAGCTATAAGCATTACGACTACAGCAAAACAGGCTGTACAAACGGTAACGATATAGCCCAAATACTTGGCGAAAACCCTGACAGAGTGTTTAAAACCCTTGTTACACAGGGCAGTAAAACAAAAGATTATTATGTTTTTATGGTGCCGGTAAATAGAGAGCTTAGCTTAAAAAAGGCGGCTTTGGCTGTAGGGGAGAAGTCTATACAAATGATTCCGCAAAAGGATTTGCTGAAGGTGGCAGGCTATGTTCACGGTGGCTGTTCGCCTATTGGTATGAAAAAGCAGTTTACAACCACAATCCACAGTACGGCCGGTCAGTTTGACACCATAATATTCAGTGCCGGCAAGGTTGGCTATCAGGTTGAGCTAAGTCTTGCAGACCTAGGCAGAGTATGCCCTGTGGCAAGTAAGGATATTGCGGAGTAAATTCTTTCAAGTGCTTTATGCTTTAAATTTTATTTAGTCTGTTTTGGTGTGGCTTTGCCACACTTTTTATGCTTTAAAATGTTGTTTGCCTTGAAATACAGCGTTGGTTATATTAACTAAAGAATCAATAATTAATCTGTGGCTATAATACATTGACTTTTGGGGGCTTTAGCAATATAATATGTAATATGTTACATATTATTAAGCTTACGGAGGTGATGCAGTGTCCCGGGATAAAATCAGACAGCAGACAGAGCTGTTTTCAACTATTTGCAGAGTCAGCAACCAATACCAGGCTATTGGTGAGAAGTACTATAACTCAATCTCCCTAAAGCAGGAGTATTTGCTGTGGGTTATGGAGGATTATTTTAAAAGTGAGCCGCCAACACTTAATGATTTGGCAGGTAAAATAGGAAGCTCTCACCAAAATGTTAAGCAAATGGTTGTTAAACTGGTGGAAAAGGGATACCTTACCCTGGAGTACGACGCAGAGGACAGGCGCAAGCGCAGGGTGTGCTTTACCGACAAATACAGAATGGATAAGGAAATATTCAGCAAAAGGCGGCAGGTTTTTATTGAGCAGGTTTTTGACGGCATAACAGACCAAGAGGTTGACAATTCTATAAACATTATAGAAAAAATGATGAATAACCTGTCTGTGCTTTTGTACAACAAGGAGCATACCTGTAAAATGTTTGCTGACCATAACTGTAATAAAATTTTGGATTTAGATAAATAGCGACATTAAGCCGTAATAAACAACGGTAAAAATAAACCTGTATTATGTATATTTATGTGCAGTATGGAAAAAGTCTGTAATAATTATGAGAAAATCGGATAGTAATTATATACAAAATTTTTTCCGGCAAATATTGAATTTTTTTATAAAGTAATATATAATTAAACTGTATCAAATTGTTTAAACATTAAAATAATGCTTTTAGCTTTATATAACGGTAATACCGTATATGCAAGGAGGTCACAATGGAGGATATTAAGGGCTTGTTTAATTACGAGTATATGATAAATGTAATTAACGGAGATTCTGTTTACCCCGGCGGAATTTTGGGGGCACATTTAACTGACAGGGGATATGTTGTTACGGTTTATAACCCGCGTGCAGTAGCAGTAGCGGTAATTGAAAAACGCAGTAACCATAAATTCCAGGCACAAAAAATTGACGAGGCAGGTTTGTTTGTAGCATACCTGGGCTGCGATTCTACCACACCTTATTACCTGGAAATTACCCCTTATGAGGGACAACCTTACACAACAGAAGACTGCTACAGGTTCCCTGTGCAGACAACCTCGGAGGAGGCGTATCTGTTTGGCAGCGGTACACTATACAATGTGTCAGAAGTCCTTGGTGCACACATAAAAACCATAGACGGCGTAACAGGTACGCTGTTTACCGTATGGGCACCTAATGCGGCAAGAGTAAGCGTTGTAGGCGACTTTAACCAGTGGGACGGCAGAATACACCAAATGAATAAGGTTTATGATGTTGGTATATTTGAGCTGTTTATACCGGGTATAACAGAGGGCGCTCTTTATAAGTACGAAATAAAAACATCTTGGGGCGCACTAATGATGAAAACCGACCCGTTTGGCAATTATCAGCAAAAGCGTCCTGACACAGCCTCTATTGTTACTGATGTTACTAAGTATAAGTGGACAGACGAGAAGTGGCTGGAAAAGAGAAAAAATACAGACATTGATTCTCAGCCTGTGGCAATATACGAGGTTCACCTTGGCTCTTGGAGAAAAAAGGGTGAAAATAAGGACGAATTCCTTACATACCGTGAGCTTGCACCGCAGCTTGCCGAGTATGTAAAGCAAATGGGCTATACTCACATTGAGCTAATGGGTATATCGGAGCATCCTTTTGACGGCTCTTGGGGTTATCAGGTTACAGGCTACTATGCGCCAACCTCCCGTTTCGGTTCGCCGGAGGATTTCCAGTATTTTGTTGACTATATGCATAACCAGGGCATAAGCGTTATTTTGGACTGGGTGCCTGCACACTTCCCTAAGGACGCACACGGACTTGCAAGATTTGACGGCACGCCGCTGTATGAACACCCGGATTCCCGCCGTGGTGAACATCCTGACTGGGGCACATATATTTTCAACTACGGAAAAACCGAGGTTTGCAACTTCCTAATAGGCAGTGCGCTGTTCTGGATTGAAAAATTCCATATTGACGGACTTCGTGTTGACGCAGTAGCATCTATGCTTTACCTAGACTACGGTAAGCAGGACGGCCAGTGGTTGCCTAATATTTACGGCGGCAGAGAAAATCTGGAGGCTATTCAGTTCCTGAAGCACTTAAATTCTGTTAATTCTAAGCGTAACCCGGGTTCTGCTATTATGGCAGAGGAATCAACCTCATTCCCAGGAGTTACAGCCAAAACAGAGGACGACGGTTTGGGCTTTACCTTTAAATGGAATATGGGCTGGATGAACGATTTCCTAAAATATATGTCTACAGACCCTATTTACAGATGTCACGACCATAACGAGCTAACCTTTAGTATGGTGTATGCAACATCAGAGAAGTTTATTTTGGTGCTTTCTCATGATGAGGTTGTATACGGAAAATGCTCTATGATAAACAAAATGCCGGGTGACGACTGGCAGAAGTTTGCAAATCTAAAGGCAGCATATGGCTTTATGTTTGGACACCCGGGTAAAAAGCTGTTGTTTATGGGACAAGACTTTGCACAGTATGACGAGTGGAATTCCAACAAAGAGCTTGACTGGTTCTTAATTGACCAGGTAGACAATAACAGAATGCTGCAAAACTTTGTAAGAGATTTGCTGACAATTTATAAAAAATATCCGGCTTTGTATGAGCAGGACTTTACGTATGACGGTTTTCAGTGGATTAACTGTGACGACTGGAGCCACAGTGAGGTTAGCTTTATTCGTAAACCTAAAACTCCCGGCGAGAAGTATCTTATGTTTATTTGCAACTTTGTACCTGTTCCTCACGAGAACTTTTTAATCGGAGTGCCGTGTAATGTGGAGTATAAGCTTGTTCTTAATAGTGATGATAAGAAATACGGCGGTACAGGCAGCTATGTGAAAGAAACACTTATTCCTCAGGAGGAAGAGTGCGACAATATGCCGTACTGTGTAAGATATTCCATTCCGCCTCTAAGCGTAAGCGTGTTTGAGTTCGACTATGTTGACCCGGAGGTGCAAAAGGCAAAGGAAAGGGCTGAAAGAGAAAAAGCAGAGAAAGAAAAAGCCGAAAAGGAGAAGGCTGAAAAGGAAAAGGCAGAGAAAGAAAAGGCTGAAAAAGAAAAGGCTGAAAAGGAAAAGGCTGAGAAAGAGAAAGCCGAGAAAGAAAAGGCCGAGAAAGAGAAGGCTGAGAGAGAAAAGGCAGAGAGAGAAAAGGCCGAGAAAGAGAAAGCAGAGAAAGAAAAAGCCGAGAAGGAAAAGGCTGAAAAGAAAACTGCCGCTCCAAAGCCTGTAGTAAAAACCGTAGAAAAGAAAACGGAAAGCTCTGCGGATAAAACGTCTGTCCCAAAGGCTGATACTGAAAAAACCGTAACAGCCGCCAGGGCAGTAAGCAGTCCTAAAGTGACTGCGACTGAAAAGGAACTGCCTGCAGCTAAGAAAGATTCTGACACTGTTTCTGCGCCAAAGACTGTTCAAGATGAGAAAGCAGCTATGGAGGCTAAAAGAGAGAAGAATACTAAGCTTTTGAAAGCTGTAAAAAAATCACAGACAAAGTCAAAAACCGACTCCGGTAAAAAGACCGATACAAAATCTAAGTAACTAAAAAACATCCGCCACGCTAAAGCAATATGTAAGCGTGGCGGATGTTTATTTGTTTAAAATATACAGCGCTATGTTTAAATAACCGGCAAAGGTTACCCACAGCAAATACGGAATCTGCAAAAGTCCGGCGGTTTTATTAACCTTGTAAAAGCTTATGGTCATAGCCAAAACCAATACCCACAGAAAAACAAGCCATACAAAGGCAAACAGTAAATTCCCTATGTTAAAGAAAATTATAGACCACAAAAAGTTGAAAATTAACTGTAAGATATAAATTGCAAGGCCTATGTACTTTTCTTCGGCGTCGCTTTCATAAACTAAATATGCAGACACACCCATTAATATGTACAGTATTGTCCATACTACAGGGAAAAGCCACCCCGGCGGTGCCAACGGTGGTTGTACCAGCGTAGAATAAGTTTTAAAATTTCCCAGGGTAAGCAGTGCGGAAAGAAGACCTGTACCTAAGCTTATTGCTATACTTACAGCTAATTTTTTAGTGCCGTTTTTATTCATAATACATACCTCCCTAAGATAATGAATATGTTTAGGAGGATAATATATATACATATATTACTTGATTTTTAATTAATTCTAAAAAAACACTGCAAAAGTTAAAGAATATTAAAAAATAGATTTACCTTTAATAAAATATAAGAATATTTATCTGTTCCGAAATAAATTAATAAATTATTAGTGATTTTTTGAAACAGGTGTGTTATAATATCTAAGATTACAGACTTTATACCATGGCAAGTTTATTAAAAACAATTTGTTTGTAGAGAATAAAGAAGAAGGTTACAGTTTAGGAGGATTACTAATGAGTTTTTTTAAATCATTATTTGGTAATTACAGCAAAAAAGAGCTTAAAAGAGTAAAGCCTATTATGAATCAGGTGCTTGAGCTTGAGGACAAATACAAGGCTATGACAGAAGAAGAGCTTAAAGACCAAACCAATGTCTTAAAAGAAAGATTGGCAAACGGCGAAACAACAGACGATATTTTGCCGGACGCTTTTGCAGTATGTCGTGAGGCTTCAGACAGAGTTTTGGGTATGCGCCATTATCCTGTACAGGTTATAGGCGGTATAGTTCTTCATCAGGGACGAATTGCAGAAATGCGTACAGGTGAAGGTAAAACCCTTGTTGCTACCTTACCGGCATACTTAAACGGTCTTACAGGCAACGGCGTTCATATTGTAACAGTAAACGACTATTTGGCTAAGCGTGACTCCGAGTGGATGGGGAAGCTTTACAACTACCTTGGTTTGTCTGTAGGCTTGGTTACCCACGACATAGACAGCGATGAAAGAAAGAAAGCCTACAATGCCGACATTACATACGGTACAAATAACGAGCTTGGCTTTGACTATCTAAGAGATAATATGGTAGTGTACAAGGAGAGAAAGGTTCAGCGTGGCCATGCATTTGCCATTGTGGACGAGGTTGACTCCATTCTTATTGATGAAGCAAGAACACCTCTTATTATTTCAGGACAGGGCGATAAGTCAACAGACCTGTACGAAAAAGCAGACAAGTTTGCCCGTACACTAAAGTGCGAAAAGTTTGCCGAGGTTGACGCCAAAGAGGATAACGAAGAATATTACAAGTCAGAGGGCATTGACTATATTGTTGACGAGAAAGCAAAAACAGCTACACTTACACAGACAGGTGTAAAAAAAGCAGAGGCTTTCTTTAATATTGACAACCTTACAGATCCTGACAACCTGACTATTCAGCACCATGTAAACCAGGCAATAAAGGCATACGGTACAATGCGCCGTGATATTGACTATGTTGTAAAAGACGGCGAGGTAATAATTGTTGATGAATTTACCGGCAGACTTATGTACGGCCGTAGATATAACGAGGGTTTGCACCAGGCTATAGAGGCTAAAGAGGGCGTTAAGATTGCAAACGAAAGCAAAACCCTTGCAACCATCACTTTCCAGAACTATTTCCGCCTGTACAAAAAGCTTTCCGGTATGACAGGTACAGCTATGACAGAGGAAGAGGAGTTTGGCGAGATTTACGAGTTGGATATTATCGAAATTCCTACAAACCGTCCTGTACAGAGAATAGACGAGCCGGATTTGATTTTCAAAAACGAGCAGGGCAAGTTTAATGCCGTAATTGAAGATATAATTCAGTGTCACGAAAAAGGTCAGCCTGTTTTGGTTGGTACTATTTCCATTGAAAAGTCAGAAGTGCTTAGCAAAATGCTTAAAAAGCGTGGCATACAGCACAACGTACTTAACGCAAAGCAGCACGAAAAGGAAGCAGAAATTGTTGCACAGGCAGGTAAAAAGGGCGCTGTAACAATCGCAACAAATATGGCCGGCCGTGGTACCGATATTATTTTGGGCGGTAATGCCGAATTTCTGGCACTGTCAGAAATGAGAAAAGAGGGCTTTGACGAGGAGCTTATTACCCAGGCTACAAGCTACGGTGCAACAGATGACGAGGCTATTCTGAATGCAAGAAAAACCTTTAAGGAACTAAACCAAAAGTATAAAGACGAGCTAAAGGACGAGGCAGATGAGGTACGCAAGGCAGGCGGATTGTACATTATAGGTACAGAGCGCCACGAATCACGCCGTATTGATAACCAGCTGCGTGGTCGTGCAGGCCGTCAGGGCGACCCTGGTAAGAGCCGTTTCTATCTGTCAACAGAGGACGACCTAATGCGTCTGTTTGGCGGCGAGCGTATGGAAGCTGTAATGAACAGACTGAATACGCCTGATGATATGCCTATTGAAAATAAAATGCTTTCAAGCATTATTGAAAGCTCACAGCAAAAGGTAGAAAGCAGAAACTTTGCTATTCGTAAAAATGTACTTCAGTATGACGATGTTATGAACAAGCAAAGAGAGATTATCTACTCTCAGCGTGACCAAGTGCTTAACGGTGAAAATATTAAAAATGTTGTAGTTAAGATGATTAACGAAAACATTGAGGAAACCGTAAAGCTGTACTGCGACGACGCTATTTTGCGTGAGCAGTGGAATCTGGAAAGCCTAAAGGACTACTACACAGGCTGGCTGTTAAACTCTGACGATGACTGCCTGGACTTCACTTTGGATGAACTGGCAGATATGGACAGCAAGCAGTTGGTTGAAATTCTTCAAAACAAGGCTGCTGAAATTTATGAAGAAAATGAAAAGCTTCTTCCTGAAGATACAATGCGTGAAATGGAGCGTGTATATCTTCTAAAGAGTGTTGATACCTTCTGGATGCAGCATATTGACGATATGGATAACCTAAAGCAGGGTATCAGACTTCGTGCTTACGGACAGAAAGATCCTGTTGTTGAGTATCGTTTAGAGGGCTTCGATATGTTTGACCAAATGATAGAGTCAATCAGAGAAAATACTGCTAAGCTTTGCTTGTCTGCACCAAAGAAAATTGCAGAAATTCAGGCAAGACAGCTTGCTGATATTGAGCGTGCCAAGGCTATCCGAGAGGAGCGCCTAAAGGAGCTTCAGGCTGCAAAGGCTGAGGCAGAGAAAAAGGGCGAAAACACACAGGTAGAGGAGCTTAACAAGGAAATAGCCGTAGAGGAGCAGGAGGCACAAAGCTCCGAAACAGTTATAAAGCGTGAGCAAATGGCTACACCAACCTCAACCAGCGGCGGCTCAGACCAACCGTCAAATACAACGGTTCGCAAGAAAAAGAAGGTAGGCAGAAACGACCCTTGTCCTTGCGGCAGCGGCAAGAAGTACAAAAAGTGCTGCGGAAAAGACGAATAATTTAATACAGTAATTTTACGATTGTAAAAATAGAGGCAGGCCGACAGCAAGTACAGCTGTTGGTCTGCCTTTTTTATAGCTTATATGTTCTATGATTAAGGCACGGCTTTTTGGGCTTTTTCTTTTGGCAATAATACGCAGGGAAAATAATTTTAACCTATAAACATTATTTCACTAAATGTTATTTTATGAGGCTCTATAATAAAAGTTGGGGTAAGGAAAAGAGCCTACAAAATAAATTATAAAAAAATAAAAAAAGTAGAGCATATTTTTCCGGAATCCGTTAAAAT
>CADANT010000041.1 GCA_902789345.1 uncultured Ruminococcus sp. | reverse complement strand
CAATCTTTTCTTCAACTGTAAAGCACTCTTCAAATTGTCGTATTCAGTTCGTTTGTGTTGCCCTCGTTTGCGACAGCTTTGTTATTATATCAAACTGCCACCCCCTTGTCAACGCTTTTTTTAAAGTTTTTTTAATATTTTTTATGATAATTTTTACTCCTATAACAAACAGCGGAATTTGCTAAAGTACATTCGCAAATTTCGCTGTTACAGTTATATATTTTAATTATTTACAAGAGATTATACAGGTGGTTAATAATTACCAGGTCTGTATAATTTACAGTCTGAGCCCATTATGGATCTGTCAACATCAAGTCCGTAATATTTCTCATCAATTTCACTGTATTTATCCCGGATTCTATAATCGCCGTTTTCTCTCATTCTTACAAACCATAAGTAGTCTGCTTCGCAGTCCTTTCCTGCTTCTACCCAAATAAAAGTTACAGCAGAAAACAGCTTTGTATTTCCGTAATCTTCCCACATATAGCAAGCAATATTTGCTGCCGGGATAATAATGCGATCATGGTCCGGTGTATCAAAACTTATTTTTTCTCCTATTGAATGCAGCGCTGCATAAAGGAAATCACTAAAATATTCTATTTCGTCATTATCAAACCAGTCCTCATTTGGGTCAAAGGTCACACCTAAAATCTCGCCTATAATTTCTGCAGCTTCAACCTCTTTGCAATCAACAAACAAGTCTGAGGCTTCGTCAATATATTGTCCCAAATAGCGGCATGATTCCTCAATATTACGGTCGTCCGGGTCTGAAAACGATGTAGGGTTTCTGAGCATATTTACAACTGATGAAATTTTGTTTTTGCGGGTTGTTTTTGGCACTTGTTTTTTCTTAAATTCACCCGATTTCACACTGTTCCAGCTTGGAATATCGGTACTTGAGATTGTGGATTTTTCAACCGGTGGCAATTCCTCTTGACTAATCAAAGTGCCGTTGTCGTACAGCTTTTTTAGTCTTCTTCCGTCTTCAAAAGTATATACTCCATCGCCATGGCGTTTACCGTTATTATACATACCGTCATACCTTGATCCGTCAGGGAAGATTTCTGAACCCGCTCCGTTCCTGACACCATTTATCCACTGGCAGTCAATTATATCTCCGTTAGCAAAGGTATACACTCCGTGACCCTGCCACATATTGTCTACCCAATTTCCATTATAATTGTCGCCGTTTTTGTAAAAGTAAACGCCCTGTCCGTTCTTTTTGCCGTTTATCCAATTTCCCTCATAGCGCTCACCGTCGGCAAAGGTTTCAACACCATATCCGTTTCTTAAATCGTTAAAGTATTCACCTTCATATTTTTTGCCGTTTGGAAATGTAAACACACCATGACCGCTCTTCTTTCCGTTTAGCCAATTTCCCTCGTAGCGTCTGCCATCAACAAAGCTTAGCACTCCAAAACCATTTTCCTAGTCATTTCTCCACTGACCTTCATATCGGTCACCGTTTGAATATGTTAATACACCGTGACCGTTTGCAGCCCCGTTTGACCATTCTCCCTCATATGTGTTTCCGATACCCATTGGTATTCTGACAATTTTCATATTGTTACCTCCATTATATAATCTGTAAAATATAATTTATAATAAAAGTCGCCTATTAAGCATATAATATATCGCAATAATTTTGCAATTAGATTGTAATGCAATTTGCTTATTTATTTTTACCGTTTTTAGTGCATAATAAGGTATGTAAAGAGGTGCAAATGTATGTTAGAATTTGAACGAGGATTTGAGTCGGTTAATAAAACCTTTCGTATTCCGGTGCATATTGTTGAAAAGCTGGAACAGCTTGCAGGTGAGTACAATACATCTGTTAATAAAATTGTGATACAGTGTCTTGAATACGCTTTGGACAACACTGCGGACATAAGCAATGATGAAAACCAAGATAAATCTTGACCCACTACCGCCCTAACAGGCGGTTTTTTGTTGTCTACTATTCTCTTTTGTAGCCTAAACGGACTTTGCAAACAAAGTAAGAATAATGGTTCTGTTACATTTGCAGCCATTTTCTCAGCAAAAGCTGCAACTAAAGCAATACCTTTGCAAGACATTTACATTGTAACACAAAAATTTTACTTTTTCAATATAAAAGCAATAGTTATACAAAAAAATATTTGCATTTTCACTAACCGCTTGTCTATAGACTGTCATTATTATTGAATGACTTTTCTAAACAATTTGCAAATAAACATATGCAATTTATCAGTATTTATTCTTAAATAACACAAAAAAAAGAGGCTGTACCGTTTTTAACACAGCCTCTAAATGTGTTTCACAGGGCAAGTTTGCCCGCCTTGTGAAACGCAAAAAAATTCACATAAGTACTAATTCACACTAAACGCTTGTCCTGTAGTGTAAAAAACAAAAATGTAGGTAATGATACTACTTAACCTCGTGGAACTCAATTGTAAACTCTACAAGTCCCTTGTCAGAGAATACCATTTGCAGGGTATAACCTACCTTATTCTCCTTTGAATCCTCACCATATTTTAACAGCTTGTTGCCGTTTGAGGTTTTAGACTCTTTCAAAGGCTCACCGTATGTCTTCTTCACCTTGTCTACAGAATCGTTCCAAGTAATTTTGTTAGGTAAGTGCAGAGTAACATCTGTACTTGTACCCTTGTTAAGTCTTACCGAATAATATTTACAGCCCTTATATGATGTTGCTACCTCGCTGTCGTTCTTCATAGTTACATATCCAACCAAGCCGCTGTCACTGATATATTTAACATCCTTAACAGTTTGTCCCGGTTCAATAGCATCCAAACCTGTTTCGTCAGCTATCTTCATACCTACATACTGCATCTGAGAGTCATCTGCCAAGAAGTGCAAAACCTTTTCATTAAGTGTAAAGCTTCTTGAATTCAAGAAAATATTCAATGTACCAACACGGGCACCTTCAGGGTCAGACACAACCACCTTTGATGACTGAGAGGTTGAGGTAGTAGGAGTTTCTTTAGCGTCTGAATTTTCACAGCCACAGCCTGCCAAAGCAGCAGTAACCAATATAGCCGCTGCACATACAGCTATTATCTTTTTAACCATTTCGTAATCCTCCATCTGAATACAATAACTGTAAATATTGTACCATACCGCGTGGATAAAAGCAACAACTATACATAATTGTATTTGAATCTTCTGTAAATTTTCATATAACAGTTTATGTATACAAAAATTTACAGCATAATTCTTACCTCATTAAGATAATTACTGCTGAGCTAAAGCTTTTTTCAGCTCTTCTGTTTTGTCAAGCTTTTCCCACGCTACATTCAGTTCTTCTCTGCCCATATGACCATATGCAGCTGTTGGCTGATATTTTGTTTTGCGCAGGTTAAGATTTTCAATAATTGCAGCAGGTCTAAGGTCAAACACCTTGTTTACTGCGTTAGCCAGCTGTTCGTTGCTGTATTTTGAAGTACCAAAGGAGTCAACGAATACAGACACAGGCTTTGCTACG
The DNA here is from genome assembly GCA_902789345.1 of uncultured Ruminococcus sp. GTDB lineage: Bacteria > Bacillota > Clostridia > Oscillospirales > Acutalibacteraceae > CAG-964. The sequence goes on along the minus strand of CADANT010000041.1, from coordinate 9,212 downwards.
CCTATAGCATATGCAAACTGTACCTCGCACTTCTTTGCAATACCGGCGCCAACCAAATTTTTAGCAACATATCTTGCAGCATATGCAGCACTTCTGTCAACCTTTGTAGGGTCTTTACCGCTAAATGCGCCGCCGCCGTGTCTTGCGTAGCCGCCGTATGTATCTACTATGATTTTTCTGCCTGTTAAGCCGCTGTCGCCTACAGGACCGCCGATTACAAATCTTCCTGTAGGATTAATATAAAACTTTGTGTTTTCGTCCATAAGTTCCTTTGGAATAACGGCCTCTATAACATACTTTTTAATGTCGCCTCTGATTTGCTCCAGCGTTACATCATCGTCGTGCTGTGTTGAAACTACAATAGTGTCTATTCTTACGATTTCATCGTCGTTATATTCCACTGTAACCTGAGTTTTACCGTCAGGACGAAGATAACCCAGTGTACCGTTTTTACGCACAGCCGAAAGCTGCTTAGCAAGCTTGTGGGCATATGAAATTGCGGCTGGCATAAGCTCAGGTGTTTCGTCACAAGCATAACCGAACATCATACCCTGGTCACCTGCGCCAAGCTGGTTGTAGCTGTCATTTTCACCGTCTTTCAGCTCATAGCTGGCGTCAACGCCCATAGCAATATCTGCCGACTGTGCGTCTAAAGAGGTTAGAATAGCACAGTTGTTGCCGTCAAAACCACACTGGCTGTTGTCATATCCGATTTCCTTAATAACATTGCGGGCAATCTCTGTAACATCAACAGTAGCCTTTGTTGAGATTTCTCCCATTATATGTACCATACCTGTTGTAACTGTAGTTTCGCAAGCTACTCGTGAATGTTCGTCCTGCTGTAGTACAGCGTCAAGAATTGCGTCGGAAATTTGGTCGCAAACCTTGTCCGGGTGTCCTTCTGTTACTGATTCAGAAGTAAAAAAGTGTTTTACCATTGCAAATCTTCCTTTCTTTTTGCATAAACACAAATATTTATTGTAACTTTGTTTAAATAACAAAATGTTTGATTAAATACAGCAATCGGAATCAGAAATTAACCTTTTGCACAGCCCTTTTAAAAATTTTTAGACATAAAAAAGACCCTTCGGGTTGCCGAAAGGTCTACAAACTCTCATCTCTCGGCTTAACCGCAGGATTTGGCACCTTACACAATGCAGGTTGCCGGACTTCACAGGGCCTGTCCCTCAGTCACTCTTGATAAGTTGGTTGCTATATTCAATTCACATTAATTTTAAGGTTTTTGCCGCACTTTGTCAACTATTATTGAAATAATCAACATATCACACAATTTTGTCGAAATATCAGCGTTTATTATAACTATTATAACAACATACTAATCAGCAAAGTGCTTACCTTTATATAATTAATCGGCTAATGCTTTAGCCTTAGCTTTCACCTTAACCTTTTGTACAGTGCTGTGGTGCTCTGTACTCTGCTGCTTCTGTAAATTTTCCTTGGCAACAGAAAGCATAAGCTTAATTCTGTTTTCCTGATTTACTCTGGAAGCACCCGGGTCATAGTCTATTGCAACTATATTGGCCTTGGGGTTAATTTCCTTAATTTTTCTTATCATACCCTTGCCGCATATATGGTTTGGCAAACAGCCGAAAGGCTGTGTACACACGATATTAGGGTAGCCGCTTTCTGCAAGCTCCAGCATTTCTGCTGTAAGCAGCCAGCCCTCGCCCATTTTGTTGCCAAGACCTATAACTCCGTCAACTAAATCTCTTAGGTGAGAATATTTTCCCGGTGGTGTAAAGCCGTATTTAACAGTACAGTTAATAATAAGACTTTCCATTTTTTCAAGGTATTTATAAAGTGCGTTAATCAGCTTAAACTTAATTGCATTACCGCCATACAGCTTTATATCCTGCAAACGGTTGTCAACCTTAAACAGCGCAAAGCCCATAATACCCGGTACGCAAACCTCGCAGTCCTGCTCCTGCAAAAATGCTTCAAGGTTGTTGTTTCCCAAAGGAGCATACTTTACATATATCTCGCCAACAACGCCAACCTTGATTTTAGGTACCTTGTCAAGCTTTATTTGTGCAAATGACCTTGCTATATCATCAAGATTTTGCTTTTGCTGTTCAAGCTTAAAGCCCTTACCCTGGTTAAATTGATTAATAATATTGTCTATCCAGCTGTTTACCAATGCGTCGCTTTCGCCCTTGTTTACCTCATAAGGCTTAGTTTGGTTGCGCAAAAGCATAAGGGTGTCACCATAGACCAACGCACCTACAAGCTTTCGGATAATAGGCAGTGTAAGCTTAAAGCCCGGGTTGCTTTCCAAGCCGGACATATTAAGTGATATAACCGGTACAAAGTCCAAGCCTGCTTTTTTAAGCGCCTTTCTTAACAAATGAATGTAGTTAGAGGCACGACAGCCGCCGCCTGTTTGGGTAATAAGCAAAGCCGTTTTGTGAACATCGTACTTACCGCTTTGCAATGCGTGTATAAACTGACCTATAACCAACAACGCCGGATAGCAGGTATCGTTATGTACATATTTTAGTCCTACCTGTGCAATTTCAGGGCCGTCAGTTTCAAGAAGCTCGGTATTATACCCATATTCGTCAAAAACACGCTTCATAATCCTGAACTGTGTAGCCGCCATCATAGGCAAAAGGATTTTATATTCCTTTTTCATTTCTTTTGTAAACAGCAGTCTGCCTGTTTTATCGTATTCTAAAGTAGCCATAATACTCCTTAATTATTTGCGTTAATCTTCTCTTTGTTTTTCTGTTCTTCAATAGCCGCCAGTAGACTTCTAAGTCTTATTTTTACTGCACCCAGGTTAGTAATTTCATCAATTTTAATCTGTGTATATATCTTACCCTCAGATTCCAAAATTTCTCTAACCTCATCTGTTGTAATGGCGTCTACACCACAACCGAAGGATACAAGCTGTACCAAATTAATATCATCGTGCTGTGCAATATAGTGGGCCGCAGAATACAGCCTTGCGTGGTATGTCCACTGGTTAAGAACTCCTGTTCTGAATTTTTCTACCTTGTCGCATACCACATCTTCGGAAACTATGGCAACATTAAAGCTTGAAATAAGCTTATCTATACCCTTGTTAATTTCCGGGTCAACATGGTACGGTCTGCCTGCAAGAACAATAATTTCCTTTTTCTCGTGGCGTGCCTGCTCAATAATAGCCTCGCCTCTTGCTTTTATCTTAGCCATATGGCGGTCATACTCTATGTATGCCAGCTTAGCGGCATTTTTAACCTCTTTCAGCGTTATGCCGTCAAAATACTTTGCCAGAATTTCGCAGGCCTTCTTTGGAAAATCTTTTTTACGGTGAATACCGAAATAATCATTAATAAAGGTAATTTTCCTAACATCCTTCATATTGGTTTTAATTACCTCTGAGTAGTATGCAACTACAGGGCAGTTGTAGTGATTATCACCCATACCCTCGTCAAAGTTGTAGGAAAGACAAGGGTAGAAAATAGTGTCTATACCCTCGTTAATTAATGTCTGTACATGACCGTGCATTAGCTTTGCAGGGTAACATACCGTGTCTGACGGTATTGTCTGCTGACCGCTTGCATATATCTTGCGGTTAGAAATAGGCGATGTGCAAACCTCGAAGCCAAGCTCCGTAAAGAACGCATACCAAAATGGCAGAAGCTCGTAAATATTCAAGCCCATAGGCAAGCCGATTTTTCCGCGCTTGCCCGGCTTTGGCTTATACTCCTGCAAAAGCTTCAGCTTATATTCATATATATTCAGTGCCTCGTTAGGCTTTTTCTTTGTAATAGGCTTTTCACAACGGTTACCGCCTATAAAGCGTCTGCCGTCGGAGAATTTATTTATTGTCAGTCGGCAGTTGTTGCTGCAGCCGCCGCAGTTTACTACGGTAATTTCGTGTACAAAGTTCTTTAACTGCTGTGCAGTAATAAGCGTGCTTTTGCCCTCTTTGTAGTTTGCCTGTGCGTAAAGTGCCGCACCGTATGCACCCATCAAGCCTGAAATAGTAGGTCTTACAACCTCTACGCCCATTTCCTGCTCAAAGGCACGCAGTACAGCGTCGTTAAGGAATGTGCCGCCCTGTACTACAATTTTTGTGCCAAGCTTGTTAGGGTCGGACACTCTTATTACCTTGTAAAGAGCGTTCTTAACAACACTCAGTGAAAGTCCGGCTGAAATATCCTCTATAGTTGCGCCGTCCTTTTGAGCCTGCTTAACTGAGCTGTTCATAAATACCGTACAGCGAGAGCCAAGGTCAACAGGCTGTTTTGCAAACAGTCCCAGCTTTGAAAATTCCTCTATGCTGTAGCCAAGGGCATTTGCAAAGGTCTGCAAAAATGAACCACAGCCGGAGGAACAGGCCTCATTAAGAAAAATATTATCAATGGCCTTGTTATGTATTTTAAAGCATTTAATATCCTGTCCGCCTATATCAATAATAAACTCAACATCCGGCATAAAGCTTTTTGCAGCTGTAAAGTGTGCCACAGTTTCAACTATGCCGTAGTCAACCATAAATGCGTTTTTAATAATCTCTTCACCATAGCCTGTTACAGCTGACGAAGCTACATCAATGTCAGGACATTCCTCATACAACTTTTCAAGGAAGTCCTTAATAATAGGCACCGGGTTGCCGCTGTTTGGCAGGTAGCTTGACTTAAGCAGCTGACCGTCCTCGCCTACTACTACCGCCTTAACTGTAGTAGAGCCGGCGTCAATACCTACAAATACCTTACCCTTGTAAGTGTCTAGGTCGCCCGTTTTTACGGTTGCCTTTTGGTGACGCTCCTCAAAAGCTCGGTATTCCTCTTTATTTTTAAACAGCGGAGGGTTATAAGCAAAATTACCGCTGCCGTGATAGTTATTTATTTCTGAAATAACCTGCTCAAAATTAACAGCCTTTTGTGCACAAAGAGCCGCACCGCAAGAAACATAATAAAGTGAATTTTCAGGGCAAATACCCTCTGTTTTAAGCACCTTATCAAAGTCTTTTCTAAGCTGCTCCATAAATGTAAGCGGGCCACCCAGGTAAACTACCTGGCCTGTAATCTCTCTGCCCTGTGCCAAGCCGGCTACAGTTTGGTTTACTACGGCGTTAAAAATACTTTGAGCTATGTCGCTTTTTCTTGCGCCCTGATTCAGCAGCGGCTGAATATCGGTTTTGGCAAATACACCACAGCGTGATGCAATGGTATAAACCTTTTCGCTTTTTTCTGCCAAAGCGTTAAGCTCCTCAATAGGAACATTCAGCAGTGTTGCCATTTGGTCAATAAACGCACCTGTACCGCCTGCACAGGTACCGTTCATTCTTACCTCCATACCGCCTGTTAAAAACAGAATTTTTGCGTCCTCACCGCCAAGCTCAATAACAACATCGGTTCCGGGAATAAATGTATTTGTTGCTACTCTTGTAGCGTAAACTTCCTGAACAAAGTCAATACCGCAGGCCTCTGCCAAACCCATACCTGCCGAGCCGGATATACCCAGCGGCGAATTGTCGCACTGTGGTACGGCTCTTTTTGCCTTCGTTAAAACGTCTGCTATTTTTTGCTTAATTTGTGAATAGTGTCTTTCATAAGTGCTAAACAAAATATTATTGGCTTCATCCAAAACAACACACTTTACTGTTGTGGAGCCTACATCTAATCCGACTTTCATCATAAAATCCCCTTGAGCCGTTGCATAACAACGCCTGTACCGAATGAATACCAACAGATAATTTTGGCTTATTTTTCACTATACTTCTATAATTAAAAGAAACCTAAAATTAACCTATTAGTATCACTTACAAAAATCAATACGGCAAATTGTTTAATATGCAATAAAAAATACTTATTAATCTTAAACTAACCTACATTATAGCACAGTGAAAATTAAAAGAAAAGGTTTTAAAAATTAAAAATAAATGAATTTTATCCGGAAAATTTAGCTATAATATTTACCATTTCTTTAAACACACAGCTGTCCCGTAAAGGACATTAATATGCAAAAACTTCAATAATTTTTATACATACCGCCGCATATTTATTTATATGTGAAAGGTTGATTACAATGAAGATTAAAAGATTTTTGCTTAACGGCTTTTTCTTAACAGCAGGCGCAATCATAACCCATACACTCGGCTTATTTTTCAGAATATATATGAGCAACAGCATTGGAGCAGAGGCTATAGGGCTGTATCAGCTTATTCTGACTGTATATTTCTTTGCGGTAACCGCAACTGCCTCCGGGGTTACTCTGCTTGTAACAAGGCTTGTGACCGAGGCTATTGCAAAGGAAGAAACCTGTATGATAAAAAGCATTATCAGGCGTTGTATGCTTACGGCTTTGGCACTAAGCGCAGTGGTAGGGGCCGTGCTGTTTTTCGGCAGTGACTTTTGGGCAAGCTGTGTTTTAAAGCAACCAGGTGCGGCTGTTTCGTTAAAGGTGCTTGCACCAAGCCTGCCGTTTATAGCTGTGTCTGCCTGTTTAAGGGGATATTTCTTTGCAATGAGGCAGGCCATAAAAACAGCCGGCGAACAGCTATTGGAGCAAATAACCGAAATAGGTGTTTTTGCCCTACTGGTAGGCATAATGGCACCCCACGGTATAGCATACGCCTGCTGTGCCGTGGCCATAGGCTCAACTGTGTCGGAGGTTGTTACAGCTGTATATTCCTATCTGCTTTACAAGCTGGATGTAAGAAAGATAAAATGCCAAAGCAAATGCTTTCCTATAAAGAAGCATCTGGTTTTTATTGCCCTCCCTGTTACACTAAGCGCTTGCTTAAGAAGCGGACTTAGCATAATAGAAAATTCAACCATACCTACAGGACTGCAAAAATACGGCTTTAACCACAGCAAAGCGCTGCAGGACTACGGTATGATAACAGGTATGGTTATGCCCCTGCTTGCCTTTCCCTCGGTAGTGATTTTTTCATTTGCCTCCATAATAATACCGGAGCTTAGCGAGGTATACACAAAGTCCGACAAAAGGCAAATTAAAAAAATATCCTCTAATGTTCTAAAAATAGTTTTTTTATTTTCAATACCCATTGCTGTGGCATTTTTCTTCTTCGGCAAGGAAATAGGCCTTATTATATACGGCAGTGAAACCGTAGGGCGGTATTTGTGTATGTTTGCCGCCATTGTACCTATTATATACCTTGACAGTATTGTTGACAGTATGTTAAAAGGGCTAAATCAACAGCTTCATTACCTTACATACAACATATTGGATTCCTTTATACGGGTTGTGCTTGTAACACTTTTAATACCACGGTACGGATTAATGGGACTGATAATAGTTATGTACATCGGCTCTATATTCAACACAGGCTTGTCACTGCTAAGGCTTATAAAGGTGGCGGAAATTAAAATAAAGCTTGTGTGGATATTTCTCCCCCTTGCTGTGTCAACCCTCGTGTTTTCCGCAATAAAGGGAATAATATCGGTTATATAAAAATAAATCGCGCGTTGTAAAATCAAGTTGAACATTTTTAAATAAAATCAACCCGTCTTTTAGAAAATACAGGTTGATAACGGCGGTGTATACAAGTAATAAAGGCATTTATATCAAGCGTGAAGGGCAACACACCAAAAGGGCAAGCTACAGACTAAACTGCAACAGGAACTAATATTGTTGTTGGCAATAAGTTCATACAAAAAGGGCAAGCTACAGATTTAATTCTGTGCTTGCCCTTTCGGTTTCAATTATTTAATGACTACAAGCCCATACAGGGGGCGAGTGCTTTTTATGTGGCTAGTTATGTTAAATGTTATACCCAAAAGGATTAAACCTAAATATATTAAACCTTTCTCTTTCGGGAAATAACTATAATTCCTAAAATGTAGAACAGTATTGCAGAGGCAATAAGAATTAAAATGCTGTCGAGTATACTTACATCCCAAGTGCCTATTGTAAAATCAACTCCCAGGTCTTGTCTCAGTGTATTTACAGCAGTATCGGCAACTTCCTTTGGTACACCCTCAAAGGTTTGCTCAAATGGGACATCCATAAATATCTTTCTGAAAATAGATGCGGCATGTGATATTGGGAATAGCTTTACCACAGTAGCCACTCCTTCGGGCATAGAGCCAACAGGCAGGTACATACCGGTTATAAAGCCTATTAGGGTGCCTATTATTGTGCTTGCTGTTGCATAAGCGTTGGTACTGTTAAAGAATGACACTACAAAAAACATCATCGAAGAAGCAGAAAGCACAGTAAGCAATATCATTCCAAGTACCTTTAGTATGGATTCAAAAGGCAGAAGCTCTCCTCCGCTTGCAACAATAAATATTTCACCAACCGCAAAAGCTATTACGCTCATAATAACGCCGATTAAAAAGGAATTTAATATATATCCGCCGGCTATAGAGCTGCGTGAAATAGGAGAACAGCGAAAGTCTTTGTCTATTTTTTTAACCTTGTCATCTACAATAACACCAAAAGCACCAAGGGTAGTGGATATTGAAGTTACCGAAAGTATTCCGGCAATAAGCCAGCTGTTTACAAGAAATTTTATTTCGTTTGTTCTTGTTTCGTCAAAGTTTTCCACGCTTTTTATAAGCTGGTCACCCAGAAAAAAAGCATACAAGCCTATAACAATTAAAACTGAAAGTATTGAAAAGAATACGCTTCCTTTATCTCTGAAATATACCTTTAAATTTCGTTTTGCAAATAAAATCATTCTCGTATCTCCTTTCCTGTTATAGCAATAAATGCATCGTCCATTGTACCCCTTAAAACCTCAAAGCCGTCTATGTTATCTTTACAGCTTTCAATAACAGGCAGTGCCTCCATAGTGGTTTTTATTTTTACCTCAATTTCAGTGCCTTTTTCGGTAAAATCAATACCCCGAGCAGTTAAGTATTTTTTAACCTGTGGGTTATTTTCCTTTGGTGTAATCTTTAGTATATCGGTTGCATACTGCTCCTTTAGCTGTGTAGGCGTACCCTTTGCGGCAATAAGTCCGTTATCAATTACAACCACATAATCAGCCTCGGCCGCCTCTTCCATATAGTGAGTGGTTAAAAACACAGTCATTTCAGTTTCGGCCTGCAGCTGCCTTATGGTTTCCCATACCGTTTTTCTTGTTTGTGGGTCAAGTCCTGTGGTAGGCTCGTCAAGGAAAAGAATTTTTGGTGTGTTTACCAACGCTCTTGCTATGTCGGCACGCCTGCGCTGTCCGCCGGAAAGCTTACCGTATTTTCTGTTTTGAATGTCCGTTACGCCGTATACCTCCA
>CADANT010000040.1 GCA_902789345.1 uncultured Ruminococcus sp. | reverse complement strand
TTTAACGGATTCCGGAAAAATATGCTCTACTTTTTTTATTTTTTTATAATTTATTTTGTAGGCTCTTTTCCTTACCCCAACTTTTATTATAGAGCCTATATTCATTACATATTAGCTAATTAATCGAGTTAGCCTTAACTAACTTACAGCTATATATTACCACATTAAAGCCCACCTGTCAACATTAATTTTGAAAAAATATAGAAATTATCGCTTAAATTTCTATTCGATTTTCTATTCTATAAAGATATTTTCTATTAGCAGAAAATCTCAGTATTAAACATTTTTGTTTATAAGGTCGGCAATGGTAACGCTTTCTAAATAGTTGTTTATAATATCGTCCAGCTTTTGCCACATTGGCAGTGTCAGGCACTGGTCTACACGACTGCACTCGTTGTTGCCGCACTGGCTTAAACAAGCTACGGGCGCAAGCGTACCCTCGGTAAGAGTTAAAACAGAGGCAACTGTGCATTTGTCAGGACTTTCCTTAAAACGGTAGCCGCCGTTTTTACCACGCAGACTTTCCAAAATATCTGCTTTTGACAGTACAGCAACAATTGTTTCGATATATTTCATTGATACATCCTGTCTTTCCGCAATTCCTTTTAATGAAACATATTCATCTTGGGGATGCATTGCAATATCTATAAGAACTCTAAGAGCATATCTGCCTTTTGTAGAAACCATCATAATTTATCCACCTCTGTATTTAATTTTACTATAAAATAAGTAGGAATTCAAGCTGTGAAATATTTATTATAGGTTACAAAATACAGCATTTTTTTAATGTAATTTGTATTAATATATTTACAGCAGAGTGAAGTCGTATGCGGCTTTAAAAATTCAGCTTTGTTATGCACAGCAAAAAGAATTTTATATGAATACGGCTTTATTAATTTTTATTTGGGAGGATAAAATAAAATGATGATGTGTCCTAAATGCGGCGCTAAAATGCCAGACGATGTAGGTATATGCAGTAACTGCGGAGAAGTTCTTACAAGTATTAGCAGTCATATTCACGGTGGAGATTCTATGGTTTTGAATATGCACCATACAAGCAGCATAACCGACAATGCTTTGTTGTGTATGTCTTACTTAGGGTTTTTAGTAATAGTACCGCTAATGTTTTGTAAAAATACAAAGCTTGCCAGATTTCATATTAATCAGGGCTTAGTTTTATTTATAACAGAGCTTGCCTATGGTGCTTTGTTTCTGTTTACAAGGTGGCTGCTGCTTGCTATTTCGCTGTGGCTGTCTGTAATTGTTGCGGTTATGGCTGTTGCAGGTATAGTATTTATTATTTATGCTGCAATGGGGATTGCAGGTGTAATTCGGGGTGAAACACGAGAGCTGCCGGTTATAGGCAGCTGCAAAATAATAAAATAGTAAATTTAGCAATTCATTATTTAATACAGGCAGCATTATTAGGGCCTTATAAGCTTGGTGTGAAAGCATAAAGCGTTTATAAGGGGGTTCCAATATGCTGCCTGTCTTTTTATATATCTTATATAAAAATGTACATAATGTAAAATATCTATTGCTAATTTTTGTAAATGATGTTATAATACTACCCAGATGTTATCACTGAAATTGGTAATATTTACACGGGTAATTTAAAGAAATAAGATTATGTGGATTGCTAAAAGGAGAAATAATGAGGATAAAAAAAGTATTTAGTGCGGTTTCATGCATATTGGCAGCAATGTTGGTGGCAAATTCTGTTGTCATTAGCGGATATGCAAAAAATGATGTTAAATCATCAAATAGAAAAGTTAATTTAACAGCAGAACAAAAGGATTTTATAAATAATATAAAATCCAATGAAAGCTCTGTAGTTGAAGTCCCAAAGAATGATATTGTAACATTTATTGTGGAAATTAACAGTAAAACCCTTTCAGAATTAGCGGAGGAAAACGGCTGCGAGAATATTTTGGAATTTGCTGTTACTGACAAATGTGCTGACTTAGCTGCTGAAATAGAGCAAAACCGTGAACAGGTAAAAAGCTCAATTATGGAACAAGTTCCGCAGGCTGATTTTTCTGACAGCAAAAGCTACAAAACGGTTTTTTCAGGATTTTCATTTGACGCCCCATACAGTTGCTTAGAGGAGTTGCAGAATATTCCCGGGGTGGTGTCTGTAAGCGTTGCAGGAGAACAAAAATTAAGTGCTGTTAAAAATAATATTCAAGATGATTATACTCAGGCGAGCAATTATTATACCAAAGCGGAAATAAATCCGTATAAAGCATATGAACTGGGATATACCGGAAAGAACACAACTATTGCTATTATTGATTCGGGTTTCAGAATTACTCACGATGCTTTTTCCGTAGATCCACCCCAGCAGAAGTATAACAAAAACACAATCAGTGTTATTTCAGAAAATATAGGGCTGAATTCCAGTCAATACGCCTCTGCAGATGATATGTATGTAAGCGGCAAAATACCGTATGCCTTTGATTATGCGGAAAACGATACAGATGTTTTTGAAATTACAAACAGCCACGGAACACATGTAGCAGGCATTGCGGCAGGAAATAACGGTAAGACCGGTGAAAAGGAATTTAAGGGCAGTGCCTATGACGCACAGCTTATGTTTATGAAAGTGGGAATGTCTAACGAAACCTTAAGCGACGATGCCATAGTAGCTGCTGTGGATGATGCTGTAGCCTTGGGTGCAGATGTTATAAACCTGAGCCTTGGCCTTGACAGGGGTTTTTCGGTAAATATGGACAATGTTTTTGCCCAAACAGTTCAAAACGCCGCAAAGGCAGGCTCCTTTTTTTCTGCTTCGGCAGGAAATTCCGGCGTTTACCAAAATGACATAGGTATGTCTATGGACAGCAACACTATTGACTATGGCACGGTTGGTTCACCGTCCACTATAGCAGAAACTGTTTCGGTAGCGTCGGCAGAAAACGGTAACTTTGCAACGGAATTTGAATTTAACAATAATGAGAAATCCATAGTTTTTACCGACTGCACAGGCTTACTTTCAGAAAAGCATTTTGACAGCTTAGAAGACAGTATAGCTTATACCTATTTTGCCAGTGCGAACGAATTTATGAATACCGCTGATTTTGAAAATCAGTTAGTATTCCTAGATTACAAAAGCGATATGTCTTGCAGTGAAATTATTAATAAGGCAAATAACTGCAATGCCTTTGGAATAGTGTTTATTACCGATGAGCCGGCTGCAAATGTAATTACATTTGAAAACAATATGCAGTCTTCTGTTGCCTTGGCGATTATATCTACCTCAGACGGTGAATATCTCCGTAATCATTCTACCGGAAGTCTTTCTATAAATAACATGGGTGACTATGTTAAAAGCGACACAGAAATAGCTGACTATTCCTCGGCAGGCTGTACACCGGAGCTTACACTTAAGCCGGATATTACTACTGTAGGCTCAAATGTTATTTCTGCATATTCAGGTGGTGACAACCAATATATTGTATACAGCGGTACATCAATGGCAGCACCGTATTACTCGGGACTTTGTGCAGATGTTATTCAGTATATTAATGAAAGCGATATAGATAAAGAACTGCAAAATGGTGAAATGACCAGGAATGAGGTTATAGCGGCACTTACTATGAGTACGGCAAATCTTCTGAAAAACACTTCGGCGGAAGAATCCGGGGTTTATTATTCACCTAGATATCAAGGTGCAGGTATAGCAGATTTGTACGGTGCTGTAACTGCAAAAGCCGTATTAACAGCAGGTGAAAACGGTAAACTAAGACCTAAAGCGGAGCTTGGTGATAACACAGAGGGTCTGTATTCATTTGACTTTTATGTAAATAATATTTCAAACTCTGCAATAACATATCAGCTTTCTTCCATACTTCAAAGCGACAACATTATCTCTGACAGCTATACAGATGAAGAAGGCAATGTTTACGACGGAAAATACAATTTGTTGTCCGGTAAGTCATTACTGGATAATGCAACCGTGAAATTTAGCCGTGATTCAGTAACTGTACAGCCTAAAAGTTCAGAAAAAATTACGGTAAGTATTGCTCTTGACAAATCATTTGTGCAGGAATATATGAAATTGGCTGAAAACGGATTTTTTGTAGACGGTTTTATTATGCTGACTCCAAATGATGAAAATGACGATACTTTGTCAATGCCTTTTATGGGCTTTTGCGGAAGCTGGATAGACGCTCCGTTGTTTAGAAATACTGTATACAACGGCGATGGTAACTGGTTAAGTGATGACCGTATAAGCATAATAAGACCTAAAAGCTATGATGAAGAACAAGGTATTATAGAGTATAATGAGCTTGGCGTTGCAGGTGTAAACAGAACAACTTGGGAAGTAAGAAATGACAGGATTTATGTAAATGGAAGTGACTTTGCTTTCCCATGGTGCAATGTACAGAGAAGCAGTAAAAATTATACATTGACATATAAAGACTCTAACGGCAACGTTGTGTTCACAGACAAATTGGACGAATACTCTCCTACTAATTTGAAATACGAAACTTATAAAAATCAGTTCATCGCAAATATGTTTGATAATTATCCTAAATTGCAGGAGGGGGATTATACCATTACCGTTACAGGTGAGGTCACAGGATTTTTAGACAAACAAAGAAAGACAAATACACAAACCTTTAACTTCTCGGTTGATAATTCAGCCCCTGATACACCAAGCGTTGAAAGGTATTCAGAAAACGGTGAAGAATACATTAAAATAACATCAAAGGATAACATAGAAGTCCAGGATATTGATATAGACGCAGCTGTGTTTAATGAAGAAACAGGTGAGTATACTCATCAGTATTCTCTTAACTTTGACGATGTCAGTGCAGATATAAAGGCTGAATTATATGCATTTTTAGAGCCTGTTAATGTACAGCAGGGCGCCGATGGCTTGTACAGTGCGGTTTACAGCGTTGCTGATATACAAGAAGCTGTAGAGCAGTTTAGAGAATTGGGTATATATGAAGGAATAGATATCTCTGATGATAAGTTTTATATATCCTCATTAGATTACGCCTACAATTACAGCGATGCTGTTGAGCTTTCGTTAAGCAGCGAACAGCCTACAGAACCAAAAACCCAGCCTGGTACACAGCCTACAGAGCCAAAAACAGAACCGGCAACACAACCTACTGTGCAGCCGAAAACCGAGCCGGTTACACAGCCTATTATACAGCCAAAGACCGAGCCGACTACACAGGCTCCAACTGAAAAATCAAGGAGCACAAACCCAACAAATGACAATAACAAAAATATCGGTGCGGACGGTAAGGGCAAGCTTAGCGAAACGCCTGTTGCAACCGGCACCGAGGGTGTTGTAACTGTTTTAGCAAAAGAGAAACAGTAATAAGTAATTTATAAATTAAAAATATTCAAAAAAGGAACAAACCGTTAAGGTGCAAAGTACGCACCCTAACGGTTTGTTTTTAATATAAATTATTTTATTAGTTCAAGGTCTATTTTTAACATTGTGTTGGTAAAAACTACACTGTCGTTTTTATCCTTAAAGTCTGTTATATAATACTCGCTTTCCTTATCTTTTCGAGAGTAATTTATAACCATTTCTTTTCCGTCGGACAACTTATGGTAGCTGGTAGCCGTATTTTCAGAAACATTTTCCATAAAGCAGTTGTACGGATCAATTTTATCAACATCAAGCTTGGTATTGTCGGTTGTCAGCTTGCTGTAGTCATTTACAGTATGCAGCTTACTTGCACACCAGCCGTCAATAATCTTGCCGCTGTTGTTGTACATAATAAAGCCATACAGCACTTTGTTGTTATCTGTTTTAATTGGGTGAACAGAATAGTAGCTGTCGCCGATTTTCCTAAGTATAGGCAATCCTATACTGCTGTTGACATCTGTAATATATGAAGCTGTGGTTATTCTGTTAAACACATCATTACAAATGTTATATTGATTGAATTTTTCAAGTGTGCAATATTCCTTAACTGTGGCAGCGTTGACAGTGTTGTTTGCCTTATCGCAAAGCTTTTGATTTTCAGTAGCTGCTTCAACGCTTATTGTGGCATTTTTGCTTTCTTCTATTTCCGGAATACTACAGCTGCACATCAAGCTTCCGGTACAAACCATAGCAAGCAGCAACGCGGTTATTTTAGCTATTTTTTTATTTTTCATTATAATACCCCTGTTAATTAGCTATAAATTAAGTTAAATCAGGGTAAACAAAATACATAATAATTTGTTTTTAACATTTGCAATACCTTACAGCAAAACATAAACAAATATATATGATATTAAGCGTTACCCTAAAATATATTAAGAAACATTTTATCACACTTTTTTTATAAAATCAAATAAAGTATTTTTATTTGGCTAAAAACAGGTGTATAATCTACTGCTCTTTCCTGTCTCTAATAATGTTTCGGCGTTGGCTGAGGACTTTCCAGTCCGCCCTTATAACAACATCTCGCATACCAAAAAGTTTAAATGGGGCTAGTGGCATAGTGTACGGCACACCTAAAATTGACTTTCCGCACATATTTACAATTGTAACACAGGAAAGTAAAACAATTCCCCATATTCCGAAAAATCCCCCTGCCAGTATAAATAATATCCTCAGTATACAAAGCTGTGGATAAAGGTTTGGTATTACATATGAGGCAATAGCTGTAAGTGCAACTATCATAAGGGTGGGCGCTCCTATCAATCCTGCGCTTACTGCCGTATCACCAATTACCAGTGCACCTACTATGCTTACAGCGTGCCCCAGTGCTTTAGGAAGTCTTAGTCCGGCTTCACGCATAATTTCATACATAAATAATACTAAAAGAATTTCTGTTATTAGTCCAAAGGGTGTGCTTCCTATTGAAACAGCTACCTTATTTAAAACCTGCTCGGGGAAAAGCTCCGGGTTAAAAAGTGCAATCGCTGTGTAAAAACCGGGAGTAAGGGCTGCAATAAAAAAGCAGATATACTTTAGCCATCTAATAAATGTTGCATAGTAGGGCTTGTATGAATAATCGCCCATTGTTTGAAAATTCTCTACAAAAAGGTAGGGGATGATTAAAGCTGAGGGTGTTCCGTCTATCAGTATTGCTATTCTGCCCTCGTTTATTTTTCCGGCGGCAGTGTCCGGCCGTTCTGTTATGCCCACTCCGCTAAAAAGTGAATGGTCGTTTTCGTCCTCCAGGTAGCTTACAAGGTATCCGCTGGCAAGCACGGTGTCCATATCTATTTTTTCAAGCTTTTGCCTAAGCTTTTTTAGTATGCTTTGGCTTACGGCGTCTGTTAAGTAGCACATACAAATGTCTGTTTTACTTACACTGCCTACCGTCATAGTTTCAAACCTAAGGTCAGGGTTTTTAAGCCGCCTGCGAAGCAAAGACATATTTATTCTAAGGGGTTCTACAAAGCCTTCACGGCTGCCACGCTCCGAGGTTTCGCTTTCGGGTTCAGAAACGCTTCTAAAGCTAAAGCCCTGTACGCCTACTGACATTGCAGTGCTGCAAGTGTCAATAAGAAGTATGGCAAAGCCTGACATAAGCAGCTGCATAAGTGTTTCAAAGTCTTCTATCTTTGTAAGCTCAGATGCGGTAAGTACATTGCGCTCAATATAGTTAAAAAGCTCCAGCCCCTGTATTTTTGGGTACTCTTTTTCAAGCAGGGGGTTAATCACGCTTAAAGTAAGTGTGTCCTTGTTGCACATTCCCTCCATTGTCAAAATTGCACCACGAATGTTATTTATATTTAGGCGGCGTATGGTAAAATCAGCCGAACCGTTAAATTTTCCTTGCAGATAGCCAATGTTCCTGTCAATGTTAGTGCTAAGTGGTGTGGTCTGCGGCTTTTTAGCAGTTGCGTATAGCTTTGGGTAAAACAGATTTTTAAAATATTCAAATATTGTGTTTTTCATTAATATCCACTTCCTTTATTATTTGTTTTTTGCAGACCTTGCAGTAAATATACTGTTTGTTTCTTAAATGTAGCTGCCATAAGCTAAAAGTGATATGAGTATTTTGGTGTGCAAAAATACAAAATATGTATACCAAGCTAATTACTGTACAGAATATTAGTGTTGTATTGGCTGCAATGGTTAATTCCGGCGGCTTAAAATATTATCGAAAAATTTGAAGGTGAAAAATATGTCTATATCTGTAATAAGAACGCTGATTTTGTATGCGCTTATTCTGGTTATGCTACGCCTTATGGGAAAAAGGCAAATTAGTGAGCTGCAAACAAGCGAGCTTGTTGTAACGCTTTTAATATCCAATATAGCGGTTATTCCTATGCAAGATACTTCTCTGCCTTTGTTAAGCGGCGTAGTTCCTATTTTATTGTTGGTTGCCTGTGAAATAGTTATGAGTGTGCTAATGCTTAAAAACAGCAAATTCAGAAGAGTAGTCTGCGGTATTCCGCAGATTATAATGAACAACGGCATTATAGACCAAAAGAAAATGAAAATGCTGCGTATCAGTACCGAAGACCTGTGGGAGGAGCTGCGCCAGGCAAATGTATTTTCACTTGATGATGTTAAATACGCCGTGCTTGAAACCAACGGTAAGCTAAGCGTACTGAAAAAACCGCAGAAAGATACCGCTACGGCAGAACAGCTTAATGTTAATAATCCCACAAATACATTTGAGCTTGTTATTATAAGCGACGGCGAAATTGCAGAAAGCTCAATGAAATTTTGCGGAATATCACAGGATTGGCTAAACAAAACACTTAGAAAAAATAATGTAAACAGCAAGGATATTTTTATAATGACCGCTACACCGGATCATAAGTACAATATAATAAAAAAGGAAGGGTAGCTATGGGCAGAACTATTACGGCTATATCTATATTTGTTGTAATTATAGGACTTGCTGTGTTTGAGAGTATCTTTACCATAAATATATCGGAGCAGGTTAAGGCAGAGCTTAATGATGCGCTTACGGCATATAACCACAGTGATACTAAGAGTGCGGAGGATCACCTTAACAAGGCAGATAAAATTTGGGGTGACAATACCTGGATACTGGACGCATTTTTAATTCATGACAATACAGAGGATATAGCAGATGAAATATCTACGGCAAAAAACACTTTAAAGTACAACAAAAAAAGCTTTCCTATAGAATGCTCTTCAGCTATAGAATCTCTGGATATTGTTATATATACAATGCTTCCGTTTTTTGATAATGTATTGTAGCCACCGTAAAAGAAAAGGAGGATTGTATGAAACCGTTTGTAAGAGTATCTCTTTGTCAGCTTTTTATAATGCTGTACATTAGCAGAATGGTTGTAAATGCTACCTACAGCAGCTTTGGTTCCAATACAAACCACCTGTATTACGGTTTTGTTGCAGCGTTGCTGGCACTGCCGGCAACAGCCTTAATGGTGCTGCCGGTATATGGTGCTTTTGTTACAAGTAACGGCAGAACAATAACAGATAACGGCTACGATGTTTTCAAGAAATATGGCGCCGTTATTGCTGTAGTATATGGCTTGTATTTTTTATGGGTACTAATAAATACCCTGTCACGATTTAACATTATGGTTACCAAGGTTCTTAATCCGTCTGCATCTGTTTTGGTGCTTTCTGTGGCGGTTGTTGCCGCCTCAATGTATGGTGCATACAAGGGTATAGAGGCGTTGGGCAGGGCGTCAACAATTATTTTTGTATTTATAGCTATTGCGCTTATTATACTGTTGTGTGCATTGCTTCCAAAAGCAGACGCACTAAATTTTATACCTGTTTCAGCTGACAATACAGGGGACATAATTGATATAATTTTGAATATGCTTGCTAAAAATTCCTGCATACCGGCAATGGCAATGCTTTTGCCGTTTGCAAAAGGGGACTGTAAAAAGGGAATAGGCATTTGGGTAGCAGGGGTGTATATATCCACAGCTATAATCACGGCAATTATTATTGCTGTAATGGGTGACTACCTAAAAACACAGGTTTTTCCTGTTTATGCAGTTACTGCCATAGCCTCATTAGGTATTGCCGAAAGACTGGACGGCCTGTTTTTGGGAGTATGGACAGCCGGAATGTTTGTAAAGGTGTCGTTGTTTATTTATTTACTTTCAGCCTGTGTAAAAAGAGTGTTTGGTGAGGTTATATCAAGATGGTCTATTTTAATTTGCGGTGTAGTGGTTTTTGTAAGCTCTATGGCAATTTCAATGACAGACGGTATGTTTGACCTGCTGTATAATAACAACATAATGCTTATTTTTACTATGCTTACAGCTGTTGTTATACCGATTATTTTAATTGTTGCAAATAAAATCACAAACAGATAATTATAGGGTGATTATATGAAAAAATTTTTAGTATTACTGGCTGCGGTGCTTTCTGTATGCTTTATGCAGGGGTGCGACAGTAAACAGCTTAACGAGCGTATGGTTATACAGGGAATAGGTATAGACTACAGTGACAACAACTATAGTGTTACAGTTATGTATATGAATACCGACGCTACTAATCCTGATGTTACCTATAAAACTGTAGTAGGCAAGGGAAAAACCGTTACCGAAGCTGTAGCAACAATAGTAAGCCAAAACGGAATGGACCCGCTTTACAGTCACAACTCCTTTATTTTGCTTGGAAAGGGGTTGTGCAAACAGGGTGTAGAAGAGGCAATGGAATTTTTTGCAGGCTACTACCAGTGCAGACCGTCTGTAAATGTAATTGCAGCTGACACGCAGGCCCATAAAATAATGACACTTAAGGGAATTACCCCACATACCATTTCAGACATTGTAAACTCAAAGCACACTACAGGCCGCACATTGGCTGTGCCGGTATATGAATTTTTGTCAGATATTATTAACGATACCACAACGGCCTACACAGG
This sequence comes from uncultured Ruminococcus sp., assembly GCA_902789345.1. GTDB lineage: Bacteria > Bacillota > Clostridia > Oscillospirales > Acutalibacteraceae > CAG-964. The sequence goes on along the minus strand of CADANT010000040.1, from coordinate 21,212 downwards.
CGTGATAACCGTTGAAAATGATGTACCAAGGTCCGGCGGTATAGCATTGTTTAAGCATGATAAGATGTATAAAACCCTTGATAAAGATCAGTCTATGGGGGTTATGCTTATTAGAGGAGACACTGATATTGACGCCGAGGTAATCCCTTTAACGGGTAAAAATAAAAGCTTTGCACTTTCGCAGGAAAAAACAGAAATAACCGTAAAGGTTAGCAAAGGCGTTTTATACTGTGATATCTTAATAAAGGGCGAGGCTTCTGTTTATGAATATACAAACCAAAATAAAGAGCAGGAAAAAAGTATAGAACAGCGGCTTAATAAGCTGGCCGAGGAGGCAGTGAGGGTGTGTGCGGACAACAGTGCGGATGTTTTTGACTTAGGAAAAAGATTAAGGCAAAGCGATTATAGAGTTTACCGCACCATAGATAACTGGCCGGAGCTTGTTAAAAACGGCGTGTATACAGTAAAAAGCACAGTGAGTATGTAATTTAACTTTTTATGGGATAACATACAGAATAATTTACAGATATTTTATATAATAATTTGCAAAAAGTCCTTTAAAATTTATGGAAGTTTTGTTATAATTAACTTATGATGGTAAATTTTCATATAAAGGATGTGAAGCTATATGAAAGGAAATACTGAATTTAAGGTGTCCCTTGCAAAATTGGCAAAGGAACTGCGTATGGAATTTGCCTATACGCCAAGCGACCCTGACGAAATATATGTATCTTCTCCCAATGTTAACAGACCGGGTATTGAGTTGACCGGATTTTTGGAATTTTACAACCCGGAAAGACTTCTTGTTTTTGGCAACACAGAGTATGCGTATCTAAAAAAATTCGGAAGTGAACAGCGTACTTATGTTTTGAATAATATTTTGCAAAAAAAGCCGCCGGCTGTTATAGTTGCCAGAAATCTGGAGGTGCTTGACGAGCTTATGAAGGTGGCAAAGGTATGTGAAGTACCTGTGCTTCGTTCAGAGGACTCCACCTGTAACCTTATTGCCTCTGTTATTTCATATCTAAATACCGAGCTTGCTCCTAGAATTACCCGTCACGGTGTTCTTGTAGAGGTTTACGGTGAGGGTATATTGCTTACAGGTAGCAGTGGCGTAGGTAAAAGTGAAACTGCTATAGAGCTTATTAAGCGTGGACACAGACTTATTGCCGATGATGCTGTTGAAATAAGAAAGATTTCAAGCCGTACTCTTGTAGGCAGTTCACCTGAGAATATAAGGCATTTTGTAGAGCTGCGTGGTATAGGCATTATTAACGCAAGAAGAATATTCGGTATGGGTTCTGTAAAAATGTCAGAAAAAATTGATATGGTGATTACACTTGAAAACTGGGACAAAACAAAGGTGTATGACCGTATGGGTATAGATAACGAATATACAGACATTCTTGATGTTGATGTTCCGTGCCTTACAATTCCGGTTAAACCCGGCAGAAACCTGGCTATAATAATAGAAGTTGCCGCTATGAATAACAGACAGAAGAAAATGGGCTACAACGCCGCACAGGAGTTGTTGGCTAATTTAGGTATGGATGTTGGTATAGAAAACAGCAAAAAAGTCATAGACTGGTAATAATATTTTTACAATGTAATTGCGTAAGTGGAGTATAATCAGCTTATACTTCACTTAGCTTTTGTTATGCCTGCCCTTACATAAAATGGCTTTGGCAATGCTTTAGAAAGGTAATTTATTATGAGATTAATAGCAGACACACATACTCATACAATATCATCTACCCATGCATATTCCACGGCACAGGAAATGATTACAGCTGCATCACAAAAACAGCTGTATGCCATAGCCCTAACCGACCATGGGTACAATATGCCCGGCTCACCGGGAGAATGGTTTTTTGACTGCCTTGGTGCTATACCGGAATATATGTACGGCGTAAGAGTGCTAAAAGGTGTAGAAGCCAATGTAAGCAACTATGCCGGTGGTTTGGATATTACTGAAAACACACTGAAAAAGCTTGAATGGGTAGTAGCCTCTATGCATACTCTTACTATTGAGGGTGAGGCAAATATGGAAAACTGTACGAATGCGTGGCTTAAAATAGCAGAAAACCCATATGTTCGGGTTATAGGGCACAGCGGTACGCCGTGCTTTAAGTATGACTACCAAAAGGTCATACCAGTTTTTGCTAAAAACGGTAAGCTGGTAGAAATAAATAACAACACCTTTAAAAGCCGCAAAGATTCAATGAAGAACTGTGTTAAAATTGCAGAGCTTTGTAAAAAGTTCGGGGCAAGAATAATAGTAAATTCAGACGCACATTTTTCTACAGCTGTAGGAGTTTTTGACGATGCCTTAGCTATACTTAAGGAAATAGATTTTCCGCAGGAGCTTATTGTAAACAGCAGTGTAGAAAGCTTTAAGGCGTATTTGAAAGAACAGAATATACAATATTAGCATAATGGAGGTATTTTATATGGAATGGTTGTGCACTATTGGTGGGATAGTAGTTTTGGTTATAATTTTAGCGTTTGCTTTTTCAAGAATGACAAATGATGATTATCACGCTGGCAGTGGTATGTTTAAAAACAGTGAGTACGATTTAGACGACGAGAAAAAGGATTTTTGTGATGTTGAGTATTTTAATAAAGATGGAAAAATGAAATAGCTTGTTAAAATCCTCAACATATGGTTTAATATACTAGTAATATTTAGGTGGGTGAATTTATGTACCAAATTAGTAAAATAATTGAAACGGCTGACAAGTACGGCTTTACCGCAAAGGAAAACGAAAGTATGAGCAAGCATACCAGCTTTAAAATAGGCGGAGATGCCCAGCTGTTTATTGAGGTTACCTCAAACGAGGGACTGATTGATATATTGACAAAGTGCAAAGAGCTTGAAATACCGGTGTTTATTCTGGGTAAGGGTTCTAACCTGTTAGTTTCTGATGACGGCATAGACGGTGTGGTTATAAAGCTTGGGGGAGTTTTTACACAAATAAAAATGCTTGACAGTGAAACTATATACTGCGGTGCAGGTGTTGCATTGGCAAAGCTGTGCAGCTATGCTTGTGACAAGGGGCTAAGCGGACTTGAATTTGCATGGGGTATACCGGGCAGTGTAGGCGGTGCGGCATATATGAACGCAGGCGCTTACGGCGGCGAAATGAAAGATGTTATCTCAAGCTGCACACATATTGACGCTGACAACAAGGTTGGTACATACGGCGTTTCTCAACTGGATTTAAGCTACAGACACAGCGTTTATTCGGAAAATCACTTTGTAATTACAGCTGTAACTTTAAGACTTCACCACGATTCAGAGGTTGAAATCAGAAACAGAATGAATGACTATATGGGCAGAAGAAAGGATAAACAGCCTTTGGAATACCCAAGTGCAGGCAGTGTGTTTAAAAGACCGCAGGGCTATTTTGCAGGTGCGCTGATACAAGAGGCCAACCTAAAGGGAGAGCAAATTGGCGGCGCACAGGTAAGCGAAAAGCACGCCGGCTTTATTATTAACAAGGGCAATGCAAGCTGTAAGGATGTTATGGAGCTTGTAAGACTTGTACAGGACCGTGTTAAGAAAAATTCGGGTGTGGATTTAGAATGTGAAATTAAACCTGTAGGAAGATTTAATATATAAGTATACGAAGAAAATTTTAGTTAATTATTGCAGGAAAACGAAAGTGAGGAATTAAAATGGACTTTATAATTGTTTTGGGATTGTCGGGTGCCGGTAAATCAAGTGCACTGCATACACTTGAGGACATAAATTACTACTGTGTAGATAATATACCGCCTGCACTTATTTCAACCTTTTATGATCTTAGCAAACATTCCTCAGACAAAAAGCTTAAAAAGATTGCGGTCGTAACTAATGTGCGTGATAGTGCAGATTACAAGGAGCTTAGTCGTTCGTTAGAAAGGCTTCGTCTTGACGGTGCAAGGTACAGAATGTTGTTCTTAGACAGTAAAGACGATGTTCTTATAACCAGATATAAACAAACCCGCCGTAAGCACCCTTTGCTTGATGCCTGCAACGGCTCTACAACCGAGGCTGTTTCTCTTGAAAGGGAGCTGCTGCGTTACATAAGACAACGCTCTGACTATGTTATAGACAGTACATTTTTAAATGCCGCACAGCTTAGAGAAAGAGTTCAGAAGCTTTTTCTTGACAGCGAAGAAAAGGGCATAACCATTGCTTGTATGTCCTTTGGCTTTAAGTATGGAATATTAACCGAAGCTGACCTTGTGTTTGATGTTCGCTGCTTGCCAAATCCTTATTATATAGACGAATTAAGACCGAAAACAGGACTTGACGAGCCGGTACGAAATTATGTAATGAACAGTGAGGAAAGCAAGGAGCTTTATAAGAGGATTATTGATTATGTTGATTATGCACTTCCTTTGTATGAAAAGGAGGGCAAAAGTCAGATTACTATAGGTATGGGCTGTACAGGCGGACACCATCGAAGCGTAACTTTTGCTATTATGCTTTATCATCATTTGGAAGAAAAAGGCTACAGAACAATAATTCACCACAGAGATATCAGAAAGGTATAGTGACAGGCAGATGTCATTTTCAGCGGACACAAAAAAGGAGCTTTGCAGATCGGAATTTACCGTAAACAGGTACTTGTATGCTGAGTGCTATGGTATGCTTTTGTTTTGCAAAAGATTTTCTCCTAAGGAAATATTATTTAACATAGAAAGCCATAGTGTGGCTGTACATTTTAGTCAGCTTGTAAGCAGTGGCTTTGGCGTTATTACAGAGCAGTCGTCAGCTCTTACAGGCAGGCACGGCGGCAGTAAGCTTTTTACTGTTACAGTGCCTATTAAGAGTGATTGTGAAAAGATATATAAATATTACGGCTATACCGGCAAGGAGGTAAGCCGACGCATAAACAGGGCTGTTTTGGAGGACGAGGACTGTGTTGCGTTGTTCCTGCGGGGGGCATTTTTAAGCTGTGGCTTTGTAAATAATCCCCAAAAGGAATACCACTTGGAATTTTCTGTTCCTTACAAAAACCTATGCAGTGACCTTATAAAGGTTATAAGCGAGGTTGACCAGCTTTCGTATACATTAAAGGTGGTTGAACGAAAGGGCAGTTACATAGCATATTTAAAGGACAGCGAGCAAATATCCGATTTTTTGGCGTATGTGGGTGCAAGCATAGCGTCTATGAATTTGATAGAAGCTAAAATACTAAAGGGTATTCGTAACGACGCCAACAGAAAAGCAAATTCTGAGGTAGCAAACATAAAGAAAACCGTTGCGGCGGCAATGCAGCAAATTGCCGCAATAGAAAAAATAAGAGATACAGTAGGGCTTGAAAGTCTTAATGACGATTTAAGACAGCTGGCGCAGCTGCGTTTAGATAATCCTGACCTTTCTCTTAGAGCGTTGGGCGAAATGCTTGTTCCGCCAATTAGCCGCAGTGGTGTAAACCACAGAATGAACAGGCTGTTAGAGCTGGGTAAATAAGCCAAAAGTGTTTTGCTTTTGTGCGAAAATTATCCGGCTTTTTATATTAATGTTGTTTAATTTTATTCTAAACACAGCTTAGGCTTTATGGTGCCAAAGTGTGTTTAGTGTTAGCTTTACGGAGGTGAAACAGTAATGTCATTTGTTCATTTGCATGTGCACAGCGAGTATAGCTTGCTTGACGGTGCCTGTAGGCTTACCCGTTTGGTAGATACGGCAGTAAAGCAGGGGGCAAACGCAGTAGCCGTAACAGACCACGGCAATATGTTTGCAGCGGTTGATTTCTACAAGGCGGCTATAAAAAAGGGTATAAAACCTATTATCGGCTGTGAGGTTTATATGGCGGCACGCAGCCGCTTTGACAAAACCACCGAGTATGACAGACGCAATTACCACCTTATATTGTTGTGCGAAAACAATACAGGATACCAAAATTTAATAAAGCTTGTGTCGAAAAGCTGGACAGAGGGCTTTTACGGTAAACCCAGAATTGACAAGGAGCTTTTAGAAGAATATCACGAGGGTATAATCTGCCTTTCTGCCTGCCTTGCCGGTGAAATACCCCAGTATCTTCTACAGGGCGACTATACCAAAGCCAGAGAAACCGCAAATTATTATAATAAGCTTTTTGGCAGCGGAAATTATTTTTTGGAAATTCAGAATCACAATATAAAAGAACAGCTCATCGTTTTGCCGCAGATAATTCAGCTTTCGGAAGAAACCGGGATCCCGTTGGTGGCAACAAATGACTGCCACTATATAGAAAAAACAGACAGTCAAACTCACGAAATTCTACTCTGTATTCAAACCAATCACACAATAAACGACAGTGATAAAATGGAATTTCAGACTGATGAGTTTTATGTAAAAAATGAGGAAGAAATGCTTGCACTGTTTCCTACTATTCCGCAGGCTATACAGAATACACAGCTTATAGCTGACAGGTGCAATGTTACCTTTGAATTTGGTAAAACAAAGTTGCCTCATTTTGATGTGCCCGACAACAGAAACCACTTTGAATATTTTAAGGAGCAATGCTACAGGGGACTGTACAATCATTATGGCGCAAAGCCTGCTCAGGAAATAATTGACAGGCTTGAGTATGAGCTTAAAATAGTAAACCAAATGGGCTATGTAGATTACTATTTAATAGTCAACGACTTTATTCAGTATGCCAAGTCGCAGGATATTCCTGTAGGGCCGGGCAGAGGCTCGGGCGCAGGCAGTTTGGCTGCATATTGTATAGGTATAACCGGTATAGACCCAATTAAATATAATTTGCTTTTTGAAAGATTCTTAAACCCTGAGCGTGTCAGTATGCCTGACTTTGATGTTGACTTTTGTACAGAACGCAGACAAGAGGTTATTGACTATGTTGTCAGAAAATATGGTGAAGACCATGTGGCGCAGATAATTACATTTGGTACAATGGCGGCAAGGGGTGGTATAAGGGATGTTGCCAGAGCTATGGCAATGCCGTACGGTGCGGCAGACAGCGTGGCAAAGCTTGTTCCGGCAGGGCCGCATATCAGCCTTAAAAGTGCGCTCGAAATGTCACCGGAGTTAAAAGAGAAGTATGACACCGACTACGAAGTGCACAAGCTTATAGATACGGCAATGGCAATAGAGGGCACACCACGCCATGCGTCTAAGCATGCGGCAGGTGTAGTAATAACAGAGAAGCCTGTTAGCGAATATGTGCCGTTGGCAAAAAATGATGATGCAGTAGTTACCCAGTATACTATGACCACGCTTGAAGAGCTGGGACTGCTTAAAAATGCCGAGCAGATGATAAAACAGCAAAATCCCAATTATAACCCTGAAAATATAGACGAAAAGGACAAGAAAGTATTTAAAATGCTTTCACAAGGCTATTCAGAGGGTGTGTTCCAGTTTGAAAGCGGCGGTATGAAAAATGTACTTATACAGCTTAAGCCGGAAAGTGTAGAGGACTTAATAGCTGTTATATCGCTGTATCGTCCCGGCCCTATGGATTCTATTCCAAAGTATATAGAGAATAGGCACAATCCGTCAAAAATAACCTACAAGCACCCAATGCTTAAAGATATACTGGATGTTACCTACGGCTGTATAGTTTACCAGGAGCAGGTAATGCAGATTTTCAGAACTCTTGCCGGCTATTCCCTTGGCAGAGCAGACATTGTACGGCGTGCAATGTCTAAAAAGAAAGTCGATGTAATGGAGCGTGAAAAGGAGATTTTTATAAACGGTCTTGTTGACGAAAACGGCAATGTTGCAGTTGAGGGCTGTATACGCCGCGGTGTAGATAAAGCAACGGCACTGTCTATTTTCTCTGAAATGGAAAGCTTTGCTTCGTATGCCTTTAACAAGTCCCACGCCGCCGCATATGCAACGGTTTCTTACAAAACTGCGTGGCTGAAATGCCATTATCCGCGGCAGTATATGGCGGCACTGTTAACCTCTGTACTTGACAATTTCGGTAAGCTGGCGGCATATACAGACGAGTGTGCAAGGCTTGGAATAAAGGTGCTTCCGCCTCATGTAAATTACAGCGACACTGCTTTTACTGTGTGTGAAAATGACATTCGCTTTGGATTAATGGCTGTTAAAAATCTTGGCAAGGGCTTTATTGAGGATATTTTAGCACAGCGTGAAAATGGTCTGTTTACATCGTTCTATGACTTTTGTAAGCGTGTTTACGGAAAAAATGTAAATTCAAGAGCTATAGAAAGCTTGATAAAATGCGGTGCTTTAGACGGGCTTGGAAGCAACAGGCGTGAAATGATAAGCGCTATAAAAAGTGTGCTTGACAGCTGCGAGTATGAGTATCGCCATTCCCTTGCAGGCCAGATGAGCTTTTTTGACATGGGAGATGAAAGCAGGCCAAACGAACCTACTATTACTCCTCTTGAGGACTTCTCAATTTCCGAAAAGCTGGCAATGGAAAAGGAAATAGCCGGAATGTATTTGTCGGGGCACCCTATGGATAAATATGAAGATGTTTCAAAAGCAATAAAAGCCGACAGAATTCAGTGGGTGTGCAGTGCTGAAGAAACAGGCAGGTATAAGGACAATGACAAGGTAATTCTTTTGGGAGTTCTGTCAAATGTTAAGCTGCGAACAACTAAAAATAATCAAACTATGGCTACTGCAGTGCTTGAAGATAAAAGTGGAGGCATAGAACTGCTTATTTTTCCGCAAACCTTAAGCCTTAGCGGCAGATTGGTAGCAGATGGAAATGTTGTGCGAGTGCTTGGCAGTATAAGTATGAAAGAGGATGAAAACCCGAAAATACTTTGTAACGAGGTTTTGTCTGTTGATACAGTGGTTGAAAATCTGAAAAAGGGCATAAATATGGGGAATAAAACCCCAAGAAATGATAATGCAGTCAGAAGTAATATAAACAACAATACAAACAGTAAAACCTACGCAAACAAAGCGCATATACTGTACCTGCGTGTTGACAGCAAAGGCAGTGCGGCATATAAAAAAGTCATTAATTTACTTGAAATTTTTGACGGCAGCAGCCAGGTGGTTTTTAGGTTTGTAGACACAGGCAAGGCAATGCGTGCACCAAGGCAGCTTTGGGTAATGCTGAATGAACCAATGCTTAAAGAACTAAAAAATATCCTTGGTGACGAAAATGTAGTTGTTTCATAATAATTTCACATATTATTCCTACCACTTTGAAAAAAAGACTTGAAAAAAATATTCTATACATCTATAATATAATACAGAAATATAAATGAAAAATGGGGGCTGATTAAATGTCAGAGAAAGCTATTGCCGTTCTAACAAGTGGCGGCGACGCACCTGGTATGAACGCTGCCGTTCGTGCCGTTGCAAGAGCAGCATTATGTAAAGGTATGCGTGTTATCGGCGTGCACAGAGGCTACAACGGTTTGCTGAACGGTGATGTATTTGAAATGAACCTGCGTTCAGTTTCAGATATTATTCATAGAGGCGGCACAATACTTTATACAGCAAGAAGCGAAGAGTACAACACTCCTGCCGGCGTAAAGAAAGCTGCTGCAACATGCCGTGAGCTTGGTGTAGTTGGCGTTGTTGTAATCGGCGGTGACGGTTCTTTCCGTGGCGCAAGAGATTTAACAAACGAGGGTATCCTTTGTGTTGGTATTCCGGGCACTATTGATAATGATATTGCTTGCAGTGAGTATACAGTAGGCTTTGATACAGCTATGAATACAGCTATGAATATGATTGACCACATTCGTGACACTGCCCAGTCACATGACCGTTGCAGTGTTATTGAGGTTATGGGCAGACGTTGTGGCGATATTGCTTTGCAGACAGGTATTGCAGTAGGTGCAACAGCTATTTTGGTACCTGAAAGAGAATATGACCTTGACAATGATGTTATTAAGAGAATGATGGCAACTCAGAAAACAGGTAAAAAGCACTTTATCGTAATTGTTGCTGAGGGTGTAGGTCATTCAGATGAAATTGCTAAATATATTGAAGAAAAAACAGGTGTAGAAACAAGACTTACAGTTTTGGGTCATGTACAGCGTGGCGGTATGCCTACACTTCGTGACAGAGTAGTTGCAAGTGCTATGGGCCACAAGGCTGTAGAATTGCTTTCACAGGGCATCGGCAACCGTGTAGTTGCTATGACAAACGGTAAAATCGTTGACTACGATATTACAGAGGCTCTAAACCAAAAGAGAGTTTTTGATGACCAGCTTTATCAAATAGCCTTGGATATTTCTATCTGATTTTTTACTTATTTAAAATAAAATAACAAATTATTAGCTTTTAAGGGACTGCTTCAGCAGTCCCTTTTTGTGCTTTTATTCCCGAAAGAAACCCGAAATAAAATTAAAATAAAGTTGAGATATGTTAAAATAAATCTTGCTTTTTTTGTCCCGTTAGCTTATAATTAATCTAAAGTGGCACAAACAATACACTTTGTGTCAACTTGTGGCATATTTTGTAAGTAAGAACTAAGGGAAGTATATGTTATGTTTATAGGTACATATCAACATAATATAGACGCTAAAGGGCGTGTTATTATTCCTGCTAAGTTTCGTGAGGAGCTTGGCGATAGTTTTTATGTTACAAAGGGCTTAAACAATTGCCTGTTTGTGCTTTCTGCAGAGCAGTGGAACCTGTTTTTGGAAAAGCTGTCAAGTCAGCCTATTTCCAAAGCGACAAACATTGCCAGGTTTTTCTGTGCAGGTGCGGCAGAAGCTGTACCCAATGCTCAGGGCAGGGTGCTTATACCCGACACATTGAGAAAATATGCCAATTTAGATAAGGATGTTACCGTAATCGGTTCGGGAAACAGAGTAGAAATTTGGAATACCGACAGTTGGAATGACTATTTGTCAGGTCAAGACCAAAACAGCATTTTGGATGCTATGGAGCTGTTGGGGATATAGTGGGGTGATATTAAGTGAATTTTTCACATAAACCGGTTTTACTTGAAGAAACAATAGACGCACTTAATATAAAGCCTGACGGAATTTATGTTGACGGTACTGCCGGAGGCGGCGGCCATTCAAGTGAAATTCTTAAAAGGCTTTCACCAAACGGCAAGCTTATTTCAATCGACCAAGACCCGGACGCAATACAAACAGTAACAGAAAGGTTTAAGGACTATCAAAATTCCATTATATGTAAGGGGAATTTTTCAGATGTAGTCAGTATAGTAAAGAGTCTTGGAATTGAAAAGATAGATGGCATAATGCTCGATATTGGCGTATCTTCAAGACAGCTTGACACACCGGAAAGAGGCTTTTCCTTTCATTATGATGCACCCCTTGATATGCGTATGAGCCAAAGCGGAACATCAGCCTATGACTTGGTAAATCAACTTCCATACGAACAGCTTGTAAAAATAATCAGTCGCTACGGGGAGGAGAAGTTTGCTAAGCAGATTACAAGGGCAATTATAAGGGAAAGAGAAAAACAGCCTATAGCAACCACCTTGCAGCTGGCCGAAATAATAAAAGCCGCTGTGCCTGCCGCTAAAAGACGGGAGGGACACCCGGCAAGACAGACTTTTCAGGCTCTTCGCATAGCCGTAAACGGTGAACTTGACCGCTTGGAGGAGGGTTTACAGGGGGGCTTTGAATTGCTGAAACCGGGCGGCAGAATGGCGGTAATAACCTTTCATTCATTAGAGGACAGAATAGTTAAAAAGGCAATGGCAAAATGGTGTACAGGCTGTACTTGCCCAAAGGATTTTCCGGTTTGTGTATGCGGAAACAAGCCTAAAGCAGAGCTTGCTCTGCGAAAGCCGGTAGAAGCATCAGAAAAAGAGTTAAGTGAAAATCCTCGTGCCAGAAGTGCCAGATTAAGGGCAGTAACTAAGTTGTAAATTACTTATTTTTTGTAAAAAGCCTTTGACAAATGTGCCTATATATAGTAAAATAAACTTACATTCAGTATGATGTGCCTAAATGTATCTTGTTAATATTGTTAAAAATCCCCAATTTTTAGGTGAATTGTACAGAATACATAAAATTTATTTATGATGCGTTTATTATTATTGGTTTTGCACTAATGCTTGTTGCTTTATGTGCAAGATAGTGTACGGCTTTTAGGGCTGTGTATAGGTAGAAGGTATTTTAAAAATTAGTTTTACAGCGTAGTGCTGTACAGGAGTATTTATTAAAAATTGGAAGTAGGACAAAACGCACAACAGTAATATTTTTCGGGGTGATTATAATGGCTTTTATTAATGAAGAAGCTTATGATATTTCTCTGTTTGAAACAGAGGTTGTTGATATAGAAGAAAAGACAGAAGACGAAGTTGTAGCTGAAGAAACCAAGGAGATTGAGCAAAAAAAGAAAATCAAAGTTAAGAGATTTGCAAAGGTAGCCACTGCGGTTGCTATCTCTTTATTGTTTGTGGGACTTGTTCTTAACGGACAAGCTCGTCTTACAGAGCTTAATAACCAGATTTCCAGCGAGCAAACTAAGCTTGAGGAGCAAAAAAGTCTGTACATACAAACTCAAATGAAGGTAGAGTCTAAGTATTCTTCTGATGTTGTGGAGGAAAGTGCACAAAATCAGTTGGGTATGAGCAGAGCCGACTCTTACCAAAAGGAGTATATCAGTTTGTCAGAGGGTGACAAGGCAGAGGTGGCAGCCTCTGGGGGAAGTAACATTTTTGAGACTATAGCAAACACAATTGCTGGTTTATGGTCTTAATATATGTTTTATGGCATAAACTTATAGAGGAATAATGAAAGCGGTTGTAACATATGGGATATGATCCCTGTGATTGTAATTGGTAAATTGAGTACAGTTTTATTCTATTTACTGTTTACTGTTACAACCCTTATTTTTTGTTAGAGAAATTTGTAGAATGATGTTTGGAGGAAGCTATGGCAAATATAGGAAGCAACAGAACCGTTATCAGCAGGTCAAAAAAGTGGCTTGTTGTGTTGCTGTTGGTGGGATTTGGTCTGGCTATAGGCAGGTTGTTTTATTTTAGCATTATAAAGGGTGACGAGCTTCAGCAAAAGGCGTACTCCCTACAGCTAAGGGATACCACCATCTCTGCAAAGCGTGGCAGTATATATGATACAAACGGCAAAACCCTTGCGCAAAGTGCTACGGTGTGGCAAGTGGTTTTGGCGCCTGCATATTTTAAAACTGACGAACAGCGTACATATGTTGCACAAAGACTTGCCGAAATTTTAGATTTGGATCAAAATGATGTTTACGAAAAAACAAAAGAAAAAACCTATTATTCGGTAGTAAAGCGTAAGGTTGAAACAGTGGAAAAGGATAAAGTGCTTAAGCTTAGCCAAGAGCTTGCTAAGAAGTATAACCTTGGTAATGTAATAGAGCTTATTGAAGATTACAAAAGGTATTATCCTTATGGAGATTTTGCCTCAACTATTATCGGCTTTACCGGCATGGACGGAGTTGGTCGTGAGGGTATAGAGTATCAGTACGATACACAGCTTACGGGTACTCCAGGCAGAGTTATAACTGCAAAGGATGTACACGGTACGGAAATGCCGTATAAGTACGAGCAGAAAATTGATGCCCAGGACGGAAATAATATTACACTTACTATAGATGAAACCATTCAGCACATAATGGAAAAGTATTTGCAGCAGGGAATTAAACAGCACAAGGTGCAGGACAGAGCTGTTGCGATTATGATGGAGGTAAAAACAGGTGCTATATTGGGAATGGCTGTTGAGGGCGGCTATGACCTAAACGACCCGTTTACCATAGCTGATTCAAATACGCAAAAGGAAATAGATAAACTGCCTAACAGTGAAAAAGAAGCTGCAGAGGTAGAAGCACTGCAAAAGCAGTGGAGAAATAAAGCAGTTGCGGATACATATTATCCGGGTTCTGTATTTAAGGTAATTACATCTTGTATGGGTTGGTCTGAGGGTGTTATAACTGACTCCTCTACATACACCTGTACAGGTTCTTATGTACCGTTTGAAGGTGCAAGTGCAATACACTGCCATAACACCGCTGGTCACGGTACACAAACCTATAAGCAAGCGCTGAGCAATTCGTGCAACCCTGCATTTATGATGATAGGTCAGGCAGTTGGAGCAGAAAAGTTCTGGGAATATTACCAGGCTTTTGGCTTCTCGGAAAAAACAGGCATAGATTTGCCGGGCGAGCAGTCCGATATATTCTTTGGCGACGGCAGCGGTAAAATGCAGCCTATGGACTTGGCAGTTGCTTCTTTTGGTCAAAACTTTGCTATTACACCTATTCAAATGGTTACAGCTATTTCTTCTGTAGGCAATGGCGGCAAGCTTATGCAGCCGTACATCGTAAAGGAAATAACCGATTCTGACGGAAATGTTGTGGAAAGTAAAACACCTATTGTAAAGCGTCAGGTAGTTTCGGAAGAGGTTACCAAAAAGGTAATTGATGCAATGGAAGAAAACGCAACGACCGGTTCGGCTAAAAACGGATATGTTGCCGGCTACAAGGTAGCAGGTAAAACAGGTACTTCCGAAAAGAAAATATACCACAATGACGGCAGTCAGGAATATATTGCTTCGTTCTGTGGTTTTGCACCGGCTGACGACCCCCAGGTATGCTTGCTTGTTTACTTGGACGATCCGGTTGGCGACAGCTACTACGGTAGTGCGGTTGCTGCTCCTGTATTTGCTAATATTATGAGTGAAGTTCTGCCTTACTTAAATGTAGAGGCTGAATATACAGAAGAGGAAATTGCGCAAATGGATACCACAGCCGAAAATTATGTAGGCAAGTCAGTTTCCGAGGCTGAAAACCTTGTAAGCTCAGGCGGATTTACTCCTGTTGTTATGGGCAGTGGCGATACTGTTATTTCACAGGTTCCAACAGCACAGTCAAGACTTCCTCAACAGGGTACGGTAGTGCTTTATACCGATGAGGAAAGTATGAGTGATGATGTTGTTGAGGTTCCCGACCTAACGAATATGACGGTAGCACAGGCTAACAGTACTGCGGCTATGTACAATTTGAATATAAGTGTGGTAGGCTCCAATGCGGACGGCGAGGGTATATCCTATTCGCAGGGAATTAAAGCAGGCTCAAAGGTTAAGTCGGGTACGGTTATATCGGTAAACTTTGAGCAGGATAGTAATTATGGTAACGGCGTAATGTAACAGCATTAAAGCTGACGGCTTATACAACGGTGCTTGTATTAAATAAATAATGTAAAGTCTTGGAGGTACAAAATGAGTAATATGTTGATAATTGTTGCGGCAGTGGCGGCATTCGTAATATCATCGGTAATAGGTAAATTCCTTATTCCGGTGTTGCACAAAATTAAGTTTGGCCAGCCAATTAGAGATGAGGGACCAAAGTGGCATCAGAAAAAGTCAGGCACACCTACTATGGGCGGAATAATGTTTATAGTGGCGGCTGTGTTGGTTTCGGTAATATGCTATGCAGTGCTGTCAATTATTGAGCCGGGTGCCAGAGATTTTCAGGACCATTTAAAATTTTACGCCGGAATAGTAATGGCTGTTTTGTTTGGTGCTATAGGTTTTGTAGACGATTATATTAAGGTTGTAAAAAAGCACAACCAGGGCCTAACAGAAAAGCAAAAGCTTGTATTGCAGTTTTTGGTAGCCATTGCATATGTATTCACACTTATTATCGGCGGTTGTTCCTCAAAGACAGTTATTCCGTTTGCCGGAACAATAGATTTAGGAGTATTCTACTGGATTATTTCCGTTGTGCTTATTGTAGGCTTTGTTAATGCTACAAATCTTACTGACGGCCTTGACGGCTTAGACGGTTCGGTTACATTCTTTGCCTCTTTGGCATTTATGATTATTGCAGGCTTTGTAGTTGACAACGGTATGTCTGTTATGTCAGCTTCACTTGCAGGAGCTTGCCTAGGCTTCTTAATTTGGAACTTTTATCCTGCTAAGGTGTTTATGGGCGATACAGGCTCGCTGTTTTTAGGCGGATTTTTGTGTGCTGTTGCTTATGGTATAAATATGCCAATATTAATTATTCCTATCGGACTAATATATATAGTTGAAATGTTTTCGGTTATTTTACAGGTTACTTATTTTAAGCTGACACATGGTAAAAGATTATTTAAAATGAGCCCTATACACCACCACTTTGAAATGTGCGGTTGGTCAGAGGTTAAAATTGTTGTTGTATTCAGCATTGTAACTGCAATTATGGGTGCTCTAACATTCTGGGCTGTATGGTTCACATACACAGCTATGTAATACGAAATTTGGTGGTGAGGTAATGGATAGCCTAAGATATATATCTAATGAACGAATAAAAGATTATCAGGAATCTGTTAGAAGGGCTGAAAGAGAAGCCGCTGTGAGAAAAAGAAGAAGTGAAAAAACCTCTGACAGTGACAGTGGAAGCAGAGGCAGAAAAAAAGGACGCTTTTACGGCTTTTTCAGTCAACAAAGCGGTATGGATATGCCGTTCTTCTTCCTGGTAATTATACTGCTGGTTATAGGCTTGGTTATGATGTTTTCGGCGTCATATGCATTTGCCTACTACACAATGGGTGACAGCTACTATTATCTGATAAGGCAGGGCATATTTGCCGCCGTAGGTATAGTGGTTATGCTGCTTTTTTCAAGAATTGATTATCGTATTCTGCACAAGTTTGCAGTAATTATATTGGGCATTGCCTTTTTGTTGGCAACGGTTGTTTTGTTTTTGCCGGCTGTTAATAATGTTCATAGGTGGATAGGCGTTGGTATATTCACCATTCAGGCGTCAGAAATATTAAAATTTGCTATTGTGCTGTTTTATGCACACTGGGCAATAGTACATTATGACAAAATGGATACCTTTGTTTCAGGTGTGCTTCCGGCTATAATTATCGGAGGAATTTCAATAATTCTTTTGGTTATGGAGCCCCATTATTCCGCAATAGTTATAATGACATTGTTGTTGGCAATAATGATGTGGATTTCAGGTGTAAAGGTACGCTGGTTTGTTATGGGTGCCGGTGTGGTAGTTGCGGCTTTCTTTATAATGCAGGTAACCGGTATGTTAAAGTACGCTATGGAGCGTTTGGACGGTTGGGGTATGGCACTGGAGGAAAACTTGTCCTCAGATATGCAGACGACCGTTTGGCAAACAATGAACTCCCTGTACGCTATAGGTTCAGGCGGACTTACCGGACTGGGCTTGGGACAGTCAAGGGAAAAGTATTTGTATCTTCCTGAGCCTCAAAACGACTTTGTATTTTCTATAGTTATTGAGGAGCTTGGTTTAATCGGCGGCATTATAATACTTGCTATATTTGCTTTGCTGGTATGGCGTGGAATAATGATTTCTCTGCGTGCAAAAGACCGTTTTGGTATGTTGTTGGGAGTAGGTTTGGTGTCACAGATAGGCTTGCAGGTTGTTCTGAATATCCTTGTTATTACTGACACACTGCCTAATACAGGTATCAGCTTGCCGTTCTTTAGCTACGGAGGCAGCTCGCTTATAATGTTGTTGGCTCAGATGGGTATAGTTCTGTCAATATCGAGAAATTCTAATATTAATAAAACATAAATATAAAACGGGGGATACATTATGAAAATTTTGCTTGCAGGCGGTGGCACAGCAGGACATATAAATCCGGCTTTGGCTATTGCAGGAACAGTTAGGGACAGAATTCCAAGCTCTGAAATTTTATATGTAGGCGCAAAAGGAGGTATGGAAGAGAAGTTTGTACCACAGGCCGGCTATGAATTTAAAAGCATAAAAATAAGCGGATTTAAAAGAAGCTTTTCTCCGTCCGCAATAGCTCATAATATTGCTACAGCCAAGCGTGCCGTTACCTCAAGTATGGAGGCAAAAAAAATAATTAAGGATTTTAAGCCTGATATATGCGTAGGTACCGGCGGTTATGTAAGCGGCCCTGTTTTGAGAACGGCGGCCAAAATGGGCATACCTACCCTTATACATGAGCAAAACGCTTTTCCGGGTGTTACCAATAAAATGCTTGCTAAAAGTGCAAAAGTTGTTATGCTTGCTAATCCTGATGCAAAAGACAGAATGGACGCTAAGTGTAACTTTGTGGTTACGGGTAATCCTGTAAGAAAAGAAATTATCACCGCCGACAAGGCAAAGTGCAGGGCGCAAATGAACCTTGACGACCGTCCTGTTATACTGTCGTTTGGCGGCAGCCTGGGAGCAAGAAAGATTAACGAGGCAGTTGCCGACTATATTGCAAGAAGCGGTAAGGATAAGAAATATCAAATTATCCACGCATACGGCAAGTATGGTAAGTGGTTTCCTGACCTGCTAAAGGAAAAGGGCTGCAATATTGAGGAATGTGACAATTTGGATATAAGGGAATTTATAAATGATATGCCTGTTTGCCTGGCGGCGGCAGACCTTGTTATTTGCCGTGCCGGTGCTATGACAATAAGCGAACTACAGGCGCAGGGTAAGCCGGCAGTGCTTATACCTTCACCAAATGTTGCAGAAAACCACCAGTACCACAATGCAATGTCACTTGTAAATGCAAATGCAGCCAGCATAATTGAGGAAAAAGACCTTACACCGGAAAAACTTACAGAAACTGTAGACGAAATGGTAAAAGATCCTCAAAAGCTAAATGAATATGCCGAAAATGCTAAAAAGACGGCTATTTTGGATTCTAACGAAAGAATTTTATCCATAATTAAAAAATTTGTTAAATTATAAACACCTGTACAGGCTTTTGTACATAGAATATTACATAAAGCCTTTAGGTGCAGATATTAAATTAAGGCAGTGTTGTAGTTAAGCCTGCAATACTGCCTCAATACGCTTACAAGCTGTGTATCTTGCTGCCATTGGCTTAAGCTTATGCAGAAGGGGTGTAGAGCTTGGCAGAGTATGTTGTTAACGGCGGTCATAGGTTAAATGGCTGTATTGATATTCAGGGGGCTAAAAACAGCGCCTTGCCAATATTGGCAGCTGCAATATTGTGTAAAGACCAGGTTGTACTGCACAACTGCCCAAACCTTTCAGATGTAACTACCTCCGTAAAAATACTTAGGTATTTGGGGTGTACAGTATGCTGCGAGGGTTCAACAGTTGTTATTGACAGTAAAGGAATGTACAGGTGTGACATTCCAACAGAGTTAATGCGTGAAATGCGTTCTTCCATTGTGTTTTTAGGTGCAATATTAGGCAGATTTAGGCAAGCTCAAATGTCACTGCCCGGTGGCTGTGAGATAGGCCCCAGACCTATAGACTTACACCTGTCATCACTAAGACAGATGGGTGTTGAAATTGACGAAAATCATGGCTTGTTGGACTGTAAAATCCCGGGAGCATTGCAGTCAGCCGATATTACCCTTTCTTTCCCAAGTGTGGGAGCAACAGAAAATATAATGCTTGCGGCAGTATGCTCAAGGGGCGTTACAACTATTACCAACGCCGCAAGAGAACCTGAAATAAGCGACCTTGCTGATTTTTTAAACAGCTGCGGCGCTAAAATAACCGGTGCAGGTGAAACTACAATTTACATTGAGGGCGTAAGAACCCTTGGTGGCACACAGCATATAATTATACCCGACAGAATTGTTACATCTACCTATATGGCTTGTACCGCTGTTTGTGGAGGTAAGCTGTTTTTAAAAGGGGCGTTGCAGTCCCATTCAGGCAGTGTTAATTCCGTTTTCGAGCAATGTGGTTGTTTGGTAGACTATATGCCGGAGGGAATTTACATATCGTCAAATAAAAATTTGAAAAAGGCAAGGCTAGTCCGTACAATGCCGTATCCCGGCTTTCCTACAGACGCACAAGCACCTGTTATGGCAATGTGTTGTTTTGCTGACGGAACATCGGTTTTTGTGGAAAATATGTTTGAAAGCCGCTATAAGCATGTTGATGAGCTTTGCAGAATGGGTGCGGCTATATATGTGCATGACAAGGTGGCAGTTGTAGAGGGCAGTAGAAAGCTGTATGGTACTACTGTAAGCGCCCAAGACCTGCGTGGCGGAGCAGCCCTTGTAGTTGCAGCACTGGGTGCCGAGGGCACTACCTATATTAAGGGAATAAATCATATTGACAGAGGTTATGAAAATTTGGAAGTGCTTCTTAGTGATGTAGGCGCTGATATTAAGAGAATTTAAGCTCATATAGTGAGGTAAATTGATATGGATAAAAATGGAAAGAAAAAACAAAGCTATCGGACACATAAAAATGTCCATAGCAAAAACAGACAGAATAAAGAACAGGATTATTTCGACCTTGGTAACAGCGGCTCCGGCAAGGGCACGGGTTACCAAGGTGAATACGAATTTGACAATATTAATAACCCATTTTTTACCAACAGCAAGTTAAAGCTAAATGTAAAAACGCGCACCAACAATGCTGAGGATTATTTTGAAAATAAAGATTATAAGCCTTGGGACGAAAATGACGATTTTAACAGGCGTACAAGACGAGCAAGGGTTAGCAGTTCTAAGAGAGTAAAACCTAAAAATGTTTCAAAGTCGAAATGGGACAAGTTTAAGAGAGGATTTGGAAGCGCCTGCAAAAATATCTTTTCTTCAGGCGTTGACGAGAGTGACGGTTACGAAAGGGACGGACTTGCCGATAATATAAAAAGTACAAGAAAAAACAAAAAGCTTCTTGATGAGCTAAACAGTAAGAAAAAGCCGCTTTCTAAAAAGCAAAGAAAGATGAAAAATATTCTTATTTCAGGTGTTACAATAGTTGGCGTGCTTGCTATTGGCGTTGTTTTATCACTTACTGTTTTGTTTAAGTGCGAAAAAATTGAGGTTTCCGGCTCCAGCAGATATGAGGAAAGCGACATCATTTCCGCAAGCAAGCTTAGCTACGGAGAAAACATCTTTATGTCCGACAAGGATACTGCAAGCAAGAATATTGAAGCGAAATATCCCTACATTGAAAATGCAGAAATTTCAGTAGGAATTCCAAATAAGATTATTATTAATATAGAAGAGGCTACGCCTGAGTATTACATACAAAGCGGCAGCAGGTACTACATAATAAGTAAAGACAGCAAAATTCTGGAGGAGGTTGTGAAGAGAGAGTTGGATATACCTACAATCTCCGGCTGTAAGCTAAAGAACCCAAAACCGGGACAAACTCTGAATGTTGAAAACGAAAAAATACTTACTGTTCTTAATGACATTGCAACTACTATGGAGTCAAACGGTGTAACAGGCATAAAGGAAATTGACCTTTCGGATATGGCTAATATACAGCTGAATTACCAAAACAGAATAACAATAGTTATTGGTATGCCGGAGTATATAGACTATAAAATGCGTACCGCAATGACAATAATAACTACAAAACTTTCCGATGCTGATAA
>CADANT010000039.1 GCA_902789345.1 uncultured Ruminococcus sp. | reverse complement strand
GGTCGCCTGCGGCTCCCTCCAGAAGAAAATCCGAAAGGTTCTCACCATCTAGCTGGTTCTAACACGAAAAATGCTCAACTTATTATTGCAATTGACCCAAAAATCAGTAAGATTTTACTTAAACTGGCACCTCCTGTAATGTTGGCACAGCTTATTCAGGCTCTTTACAATATTATCGACAGTTTGTTTGTAGGCAGATATTCGGATTCGGGATTAACGGCATTGTCTATTATTTATCCGTTACAGCTTTTAATGATAGCACTTGCGGTTGGAACCGGTGTAGGTATCAATACGGTAATGGCGGCAAAGCTTGGTGTTGGTAAAAAAGAAGAAGCAGACGAGTATGCCGGGGTGGGTACACCTTTGGCGATTGTAATGTGGCTTTTGTTTGCGGTAATCTGTTGGTTTATTATGCCTGCGTATGCAAAAATGTCTACAGATTCTGTAGATGTAATAAATGATGTTGTTGTATATGGAAGAATTGTATGTGTATTTAGCTTCGGTTTGTTTCTTGAAAGCATTTGGACAAAGGTGCTTCAGGCAAACGGAGATATGAAAACGCCAATGATAGCACAGGTTTTGGGGGCGATTACTAATATTATTCTTGACCCATTACTGATTTTCGGTATGTTTGGACTTCCTAAAATGGGGATTGCCGGAGCTGCCGTTGCAACAGTAGCAGGTCAAATAGCAGCAGCTCTGATTGTGTTTAAAAGAGGCTTTAGAAAATCTCCTAAAATAGGGGTATACCCACACCACGTGGCACGAATTTTTCGTTTAGGCATTCCAAATATCTTAATGCAGTCGGCCTATACAGTTTACATTTTAGGACTTAACTTGATATTGGCAACATTCTCTGACCAGGCTGTTACTGCACTGGGATTATATTATAAGTGGCAGACATTCTTCTTTATTCCCCTTGGTGCAATGCAAACCTGCATTGTTCCCGTAATAAGCTTTAATTATGCCGCCGGAAATATGGAGCGCTGCAAAAAGACATTAACCTCTGCAATATATTTTGGAATGGTGCTTATGGCTGTAGGAACACTCTGTTTCAATCTTATTCCTACGCAGATGTTAAAGGTGTTTACATCAGATGCAACGGTAATAGAGATTGGCAGTATCGGCTTTCATTTTGTTGGTATCAGTTTTATTCCAATGGTAACATCACTGATATTTCCGGTATTTTTCCAAGCAGTGGGCTAT
Source organism: uncultured Ruminococcus sp. (assembly GCA_902789345.1). GTDB lineage: Bacteria > Bacillota > Clostridia > Oscillospirales > Acutalibacteraceae > CAG-964. The sequence continues at coordinate 12,902 of CADANT010000039.1, read as the reverse complement.
AGTTTAAAAAGTTCGTTTTTAACAGTAATTCGCACAGTTGTGTTGTTTGTTCCGCTAGGTTTTTTGTTTTCAAGATTCGGATTAAATTGGTTTTGGATGACCTTTCCGATTACGGAGGTAATTACCAGCGCAGTTGGCTTAATATATTATCGCCAATTTCTTGCCAGTGAGTATGTTAAAAAAGAAAACCGTGGAGCTGTGCCGCAGGGAAATGAAGCGGTACTACATAAGTCTAAGCCGGGTGTGATTATCACCATTGCAAGGGAACACGGATCTTCGGGTAAGCAGATAGGAAAACTTGTAGCACAGAGATTGGGAATACCGTTCTATTACAAGGAAATGATTGCATTGGCAGCCCATGAAAGCGGACTGGATAAAGAGTTTATTTCTGACATACACAAGAATTCCCCTGATGTAATGCGTGATTTATACCTAAGTACACAGGTTGTGCAGCATGCTATTACGGCACAAAATAAAATTATTCGCAAAATAGCAGACGAGGGCAGTTGTGTAATAGTGGGAAGATCTGCTGATTATGTGCTAAAGGACTATAAAAATGTTGTAAGAATTTTTATTTATGCACCTGAGGAATACAAAATCCGCCGATTAATGGAAGTGTACGGTGACAGCAGGGAGGAAGCAAAGCATAATATTTATCGTTCTGACAAAGCAAGAGGCGCATATTATAAACATATTTCAGGCAAGGAATGGGGAAATAAAGAGAATTATGAGCTTATAATAGACTCCTCATGCGGTATCGAAAAGACAGCAAACACAATTTTGGAATATGTTTCAAATAATGCAGGTAATCTATAAAAGTAGGTGTGACACTAATTTCGGTAAACAACCAATAAGGCGGCCATTGGCCGCCTTATTGGTTGTAGAGAATGTATTAATTATGGATATTTACTCAATATAAAAGTAGAAAAAAGTTTAAAAATCTAAAACGGTGTATTTACACTTCTGTACCGTTTATTTTAAATCTGCTGCGTTGTCCCTGTACATTAAGTGAAATTTCGTTTTCAGCAACTGTTCCTACAGCCTTAAAGGGGATATTTCTGATAAGCGTACAAAAAATGCCGCTGAATTCCACTTCGCCGTCATTGCTTAGCGTACCCTCGATAGGCTCTGTTTTGCCAAAAAGTGACATGGTACCCTTAATTGCCCCGTCGCTTTCAGTAAATGCAAGAGTACCGTACCTTTTGCCTAAGGGTACTGTCATAATAATCTTGTACTGTTTAGTAATCATAAGCGACTCCTTCCCGGATATATCTGCGTATATCTCTTGTTTAAATATAGTATACAGCAAAAATATTAATTATAAAACCAACAAATTGCTGTAATTTGTGTGAATTAATGTGTTTTTTACGGCATAAAATTAGGTTTTACGGACAAATGTCCGTTTATGTCCGTTGCCAAAAGCAGGGTGTAAGTGTATAATTACTAAACAAAGGGGGATGGTTTATGAAGCACCAGGAGGCGACATTAAAAACAAAAAAGGCTTTGGCGGCATCGTTAAAAAAATTTATGATGAAAAAGCCTTTTGGAAAAATAACAGTCAGTGAGATTATAGCGGATTGTAAACTAAACCGAAAAACCTTTTACTATCATTTTGAAGATATATATGCACTGCTTAAGTGGATGTTTGAGCAAGAGGCTATAGAGGTTGTAAAGCAATTTGACCTGTTGGTGGATTATGAAGACGCAATTAACTTTGTTATAGATTATATTGACAAGAATACACATATTCTTAATTGCGCCTTTGACAGTCTGGGAATGGTTCAAATGAAGCGATTTTTGGACGACGATTTTCTTGAAATAACACGCAGTCTTATAGACGGTGTGGAACAGGAGTACGGACTAAGCGTAACAGACGATTTTAAGGACTTTTTAGCTAACCTGTATGCCGAAGCAATAGCAGGGGCTATTGTAGACTGGTTTGCCGAAAGGGATAAGCGCCCGAGAGAAACATTTATTAATTACTTTATAATTATGATTCGTTCGTCGTTGCCGGCAACACTTATGTCTGCCCCTAAAAAATCAATAAATTAAAAACAGGTGAGGCTGTACGCCAACACCTGTTTTAGAGAGTAATGCACATAATGTGCTGTAATATTTAATTTTTAACTTTTTAGTTTAAATTAAAATTCATTGCCCGGGAATTTTGGGATACCCTCAAAGCCAGGCTTAAGGTCATCATCAGTTGGTATATAGTCGGTCATAACGCCGTCGTTAAACTTTTCGTAAGCCAACATATCAAAGTAGCCTGTACCGGTTAGGCCAAACAGAATAGTTTTTTCTTCTCCTGTTTCTTTGCACTTTAGTGCTTCGTCAATAGCAACTCTTATTGCGTGGCTGCTTTCAGGTGCAGGTAAAATTCCCTCAACTCTTGCAAACTGCTCTGCTGCGGCAAATACTGAGGTTTGTTCAACCGAGGTTGCTTCCATTAGTCCGTCATGGTAAAGCTGTGAAAGGGTAGAGCTCATACCGTGGTAACGCAAGCCGCCGGCATGGTTAGCAGACGGAATAAAGCCACTGCCTAGTGTGTACATCTTTGCAAGAGGGCACACCATACCTGTGTCGCAGAAATCGTAAGCAAATTTACCTCTTGTAAGGCTCGGGCAAGAGGCAGGCTCAACAGCTATAAATCTGTAGTCCTTTTCACCTCTTAGCTTTTCACCCATAAACGGAGAAATCAAACCGCCCAGGTTAGAACCGCCGCCGGCACAGCCTATAATAATATCAGGCTTAACACCGTATTTTTCAAGTGCGGCCTTTGCTTCTATACCAATAACAGACTGGTGAAGAAGTACTTGGTTAAGCACACTGCCCAATACATAACGGTAACCCGGTGTAGAGGTTGCTACTTCTACTGCTTCAGAAATTGCACAGCCAAGGCTGCCTGTTGTGCCCGGGTGCTCCTTAAGAATTTTTCTTCCCACAGCTGTTTCGGTTGACGGTGACGGAGTTACGCTTGCGCCGTAGGTGCGCATAACCTCACGCCTAAAAGGCTTTTGTTCGTAAGAAACCTTTACCATATAAACCTTGCAGTCCAGTCCGAAGTAAGAGCACGCCATAGACAGTGCAGTACCCCACTGACCGGCACCTGTTTCGGTTGTAACACCCTTTAAGCCCTGCTTTTTAGCGTAGTAAGCCTGTGCAATGGCACTGTTTAGCTTGTGGCTTCCGCTGGTGTTGTTACCTTCAAACTTGTAGTAAATTTTTGCAGGTGTGCCAAGAGCCTTCTCCAAGAAGTAAGCTCTTATTAGCGGTGACGGTCTGTACATTTTGTAGAAATTCTGAATTTCTTCAGGAATGTCAATGTACGGGTCAGTGTCGTTAAGCTCCTGCTGTACAAGCTCGTCGCAGAATACAGGACTTAGGTCCTGTGCAGTCATTGGCTTTAGCGTAGCTGGGTTCAGCAGTGGTGCCGGCTTGTTTTTCATATCAGCACGCACATTGTACCACTGTGTAGGAATCTCGCTTTCGTCAAGATAGATTTTGTAAGGGATTTTCTTTTCGTCCATTATATTATGCCTCCATAAATTATTTTGCACTGTTTATACACAATAAACCAACGGTTATTATTTTAGAACTATCAGTACTTGCACACATTATACCATATATTTTTCATTATGTCATCCTTTATTGTGCAATGTTTTCTATGATGTGTGTAACAATGGTGAAAACTATCTAATTTACACCGAAAGGCACTATTTTTTGTGTAGGGCATAGTTAATTATATTGTAAAATATTAGTATGTTTCATTTAGTTGAAAGGAGAAATATTATGAAAACATTAAAGAAAGTATTAATAGCTATAAGTATAGTTGCATTGGCAGCAACTGCTACTGCCTGCGGAAGCTCTGACAATAATTCATCTTCTTCAAGCAGTTCATCTTCAAGCTCAAGTCAGGTACAGCAAACAAGCACCAAGGAACAGCCTACCGAGGAAAGCACCGAAGATGATATTCTTGAAATACTGAAAGAAAAGCTGAATGATAAAGATGACAGTAAAGACAGCTCCCGAGAAGAGAGTAAAGATAAGAGCCAGTCCAGCAGTTCATCTAAAGCCGATAAAAGCGACAATGCAAATGACAACAAAAACTCCGGCCCGCAAACCACCTACAGTTATTCATATAGTACCTCAACAAGCAGAAGCAGCAGCCAAAGCAGTTCACAAAGCTCATCAAATTCAGGCGCAGCCCCTGCAAATAACCATGCAGGCAAAACATGGCATAGTGCAGAGTATAAGTATGTTAAACACGATGCAGAAACAAAAAAGGTATGGGTGGTAGACCAAGCCGAATTTACATACGAAAAGCCTATATACAGTATTAAAAAGGTTACAATATGCAGTGACTGCGGTAAAGACATTACTTTTGACCACGACCACAGCAATATAGAAATTTCCAGCGGCCATACAGGTAAATTCACCATAGAGGTAGAAAAGGTGCAGACAGGCACAAAAACTATAAAGGTTGAAGAAAAAGGTCACTTCGAGGTACAGGTAGTTAAAAACGCATGGACAGAAAAGGTACTTGTACGAGAGGCCGGCTGGTATTAATAGGAATATCTGTGGTTTTCCTATTAGATAGAGTGACATATGTATGGTAAATATAAATATGTGGCAAGCTATTTAAAACAGCAGTTGTTCAAACCTGCCATTAAGCAATAAAAGTGGATTATCGGAGGAAGCGATTATGTGCACGGCCGCAACCTATAAAACAAAAGATTTTTATTTTGGAAGAACCCTGGATTATGAGATTTCTTATGGAGATCAGATAGTAATTACGCCAAGAAACTATGTGTTTAACTTGCGAAACGGTGGTCAGATAAAAAGCCATTATGCAATGATTGGAATGGCGTGTGTTATGCAGGACTATCCTTTATATTATGATGCAGTTAATGAAAAAGGACTTGGAATAGCAGGTCTTAATTTTGTGGGGAATGCCCATTATAAAAAGCCGATGGAGGGAAAGGACAACATTGCCCAGTTTGAGCTAATTCCATTAATTTTGGGAAAATGCGCCACAGTAAAAGAGGCACAACAGATTTTAGAACATATGAATTTGATTGACACCCCGTTTATGGAAAATCTACCGGTAGCTCAGCTACACTGGATTGTTGCAGATAAAAACGAGTGCATTACTTTAGAGGCGGTGGAAGAGGGATTAAAAATCTATGAGAACCCTGTAGGAATTCTTACCAATAATCCACCTTTTAACTACCAAATGTTTAATCTAAACAATTATATGCAGCTTGCGGTAGAAAACAAGAGCAATACTTTCTCAAAAGACCTAGTGTTAAAGCAGTACAGCCGTGGAATGGGTGCTATTGGGCTTCCGGGAGATCTGTCTTCTCAATCCAGGTTTGTGCGTGCAGCTTTTGTAAAAATGAATTCTATTTCCGGAGATTCCGAGGAAGAAAGTGTAAGCCAATTTTTCCATATTCTTGGCAGCGTAGACCAACAAAGAGGATGCTGCAAGCTTGGAAAAGACAAGTATGAGATTACTTTGTACACCTCCTGTTGTAATACAGACAAGGGAATTTATTATTATAATACCTACGGCAATCACCAAATCAGTGGAGTGGATATGCATAAGGAAGACCTAAACGGAGATAAACTGATTACCTATGCACCAACCAAAGGTGAGCAGATTCATATGCAGAATTAGGTTAAATTTATAAGTAATACCCTGTGGCGAGAATGAATATGCATTGACAAATCCGATAATGCAATTATAAATGATAAAATCTAGGCACAGCAAATCATCAACAAGCAGAGGAATGGTGAAATTATGAAAGAGCGAAGCCCACTAAAGTTGAATACAGAGCTTAGATTTACAAATCGTGTCGGCGGAAGTATGCACTTTGTTGTAGGAAATGTTATAGGTCTTAGAGGCTCTTGTATTGTATATGACGGATATTATTTAAATAACACAGGCAGCAGAAGCACCGTCAGAATAAAAGAGTGCTATCCCTATAAATTACACTTAACTAGAAATCAAAGAGATTCTTAAAGCACTATAATAATAAAACTATAAAAGAGTTAGAACACGGCAATTTGCCGAGTTCTTTTTTGACTAAGCCACAAAATTCAGATAATTGCCGTATATAATTATACACAAAGCTATATAAAATAACCGAGCTTTGTACCCGCCTTGACCGCCTTATCACCCTTCATCAGCATGAGGTAATTTTTATTATTTGGAGGAAATTATGCTGAATAACATAAATAAAACAGACTTATTTTACGATTATTACGCTCAATGGATTACAGTATATAAGGAGGGTGCAATAAGAAAAGTAACAATGGACAAGTATTTACTTACACAATCTTGGATAAAGAAATTAGCACCCGATTTAAAAGTATGTGAACTGTCACGAATGACATATCAAAAGTTGCTGAACGATTACGCAAAGCTGCACGAAAGACAAACTACAATGGACTTTCACCATCAGCTTAAAGGTGCTATTCTGGATGCAGTAGATGAAGGATTGATAGAGAGAGACCCCACACGCAAGGCTATAATAAAGGGTAAAAATCCAAGACATAAGAAAATTAAATATCTTAACCAATTTGAACTGCATAAGCTTTTATCAAGCCTAGACCTTGGACCGCAAATTAACTGGGATTGGTTTATTCTTTTAGTAGCGAAAACAGGAATGAGATTTTCCGAAGCATTAGCTGTTACGCCAAAAGACTTTGACTTTTCAAAGCAATGTTTGTCAATTAGTAAAACTTGGGACTATAAAGGTAACGGTGGCTTTATGCCAACAAAAAACCTGTCATCGGTTAGAAAAATTCAAATTGATTGGCAGCTTATAATTCAGTTTTCAACATTAGTTAAGGAACTACCGGAAGACAAACCTATATTTATATCGGGTAAGGTATACAATTCAACTGTCAATGATATTCTTACCAGGCACTGCAAAAAGATGGAAATTCCTGTTATTTCTATACACGGGCTAAGACATACACACGCTTCATTACTTTTGTTTGCAGGAGTATCAATAGCAAGTGTTGCCAGAAGATTGGGGCATTCAAGTATGACAACAACGCAAAAAACATATCTGCATATAATTCAAGAGCTTGAAAATAAAGATGTGGACTTGGTTATGCGTTCACTATCCAGTTTAAATTAACAACAACCTTTTATTCTGATGGAGGGTGATAAGGTTGTCAAGTTAGGAGAAAAATTTGTTTTTTCTATTCACAAACAAAAACAAATGGAGGCAGGGGAGCACCCTTGCCTCCTAAAGTAATTCGATTATTTATCATCTGTTAGCATTGGAATTTCACAACCGCCGCTAAGAATGAATTTACGAAGCAAATTGTCAGACTTAATATTAACTTTAGGTGGTGTTATTTTAGCTTTCTCTATCTTTTCAAAGTAGTCTTTTGCTTTTACTTTATTTACTGTCTTTTTCAGCTCATCGTACCTGCCAAATTCGTTAATATTTGTGCTGTTCAGCTTTAAACTCATAATATTTCTAAGTTTAGTTTCGTCAACACCCAGTGCAAGTGAAACACGGTGAATTTGGTCGTCCTGTGCCTTTAATAGGTACTCGTTGATATAATCCATCAAGGTTTTACCGTTGACAACCTGAACATCCCCTCTTTGAATGTCATGCAGAAAAATATTGGCATACTTCTGCTCTTCCTGTGAAAGTGTTGCAAACGTCTTATGCAGTTCAGCCTCAGCCTGTTCAATGGCCTTTTGTGTTGCCCCTTCGGCACTAAGCAGCTTAATGTATTTATAAAATCTGGAGTTCATATAATCTGAGTCAATTAAGCCGGTATCTATTTCTGTAATATAGCTAACAAGGTCATACGGTGCATCATCACCGCTTGTGCCGCTGCCTTCACCGCTTAGCTCCTTATAACGAAGTACCAAAACCAAGTAAGTATTTTCATTTATAGAAACACTTACCTTTTCGCCGGTGGTTTCGTCTGTATACGAATCGACTCCCCATTTAAATCCTTGAATTTTGGCGGCTTCCAAACAGCCGTTGAATTCTTTGAAATCTTTAGCAAATTTCCTGCACACCGCTATATCCGCGGGCAGCTTTTCAAAATTTTCAATATTTGCATTTTTAAACAGCTCTGATATTTCATAAAAGAATTTATTCATCTGCTTTAAATTGTCTGTAAGATGTTGAACAAACAGTCCTAACGGCTTGTCACCGGAATACAGCTTAACTGCATCATTTATATTTCGTTCCATTATATGTGGTCTGCGATAGTAACGAATAGTGCCAAACGGTTTATCAGGGCCAAACAGACGGTTAGTACGGGAAAAAGCCTGAATTATATTCTCATAAAGAAGCACCTTATCCAAATATAATGTATTAATCCACTTAGAGTCAAAGCCTGTAAGCATTTGATCAACAACAATAAGCAAATTAATTTGTTTATCCGGCCGGGTTGCTATTCTCTCATAAGGCTTTTTATGTGCCAAACGAGATGCAATGTCCTTTTTCATTTTTTGAAATGTAGGAATAGCAAAGTCTTGACCGTAATTTTCGTTATAATCATTAATTATTTCAAGAAGTCCATCTTCTTTAAACTGTACGCCGCCGTTATTATCTATGCTTGGGTCGAACAGCGCTGTAAATTTAAATTCGGGCTTCATTTTTTTCATTAAGCGGTAATAGTTTATAGCTTCAGGTATACTGCTTGTAGCAAAAATAGCATGGAATTTACTGTTACGGCTAAGTGTCAGCCAATTTTCCAAAATGTCATTTACAACGGCTGTTGTATGTTCTTCGGTCTCATATTGGGAGTTTGGAATATAGTCCTCAATGCCTTTTATGTAGTTGCCCTTACTATCTGTATATCCCACCATTTCAACTTGGCTTGGGTCCATATACTTGTAATAAATCTTACTTTTTTTCGGGTCCGATACGGCTTCCTTTTCGTTTTGTGCCTTTGCCTTTTCTAAAGCAACAACCTTGCGAACATCCTTATCCTTAAAGGTCATTACTTTGTGCGGGTCAAAGCCAAGAACATTTTTATCTCTAATGCCGTCTGCAATGCTGTACCTGTGTAATTCGTTGCCAAATACAGAGGTGGTTGTATTCTTTTTCTTTTGGTTTTCGTCTTGAATAGGAGTTCCGGTAAAGCCAAAGAACATTGCTCTTGGAAATGTATTTTTAATAGTAATTAGCATATCTCCAAAGGTAGAGCGGTGTGCCTCATCTACAATAAAAACAATACGCTTACTGTTTATTTTTTCAATGTCACGGGCATTAAGTCCGCTTTCATCTTTTATGTTGCTCATTTTTTGAATTGAGGTAACAATAAGCGTGTCGGCAGTGTTATCGCTTTTTAGTTTGGTTATAAGCACGCCGGTATTTTCCGTTGCCTGTACAGCTTCATTTTCATCGGCAAACCCACGGTATTCCTTTAGGGACTGTGTACCCAGTTCTATTCTATCCATAAGGAATATAACCTTGTCGGCGTCCTTTGAGCTTGCTATAAGCTGTGCCGATTTAAAGCTGGTCATTGTTTTACCTGAACCCGTTGTGTGCCATACATAACCGCCAAGCTGGTTGTTGCCCTCCCACTTAGCCTTTGCTACTTTGTCAGAAATTGCACTTGCCGCAAAATATTGATAGCTTCGCATTACCTTTAATATACCGTCAGAGCCGTCTGCAACGGTATAAAAGCCAATAAGCTGGTGCGCCATAGGTATAGAAAGCAGGGTAGAGGCTATTTTGTCCCATTCGTTAATAGGTTCATTGTTGAAGTCTGCCCAATGAAAGTAGTAATCCGGATTAAACTTACCGTCCTGCCCAGGATTGGCAAAATATACTGTTTCGTTAGGCTCCATTGCAACAAAAATTTGAATTAATGAAAACAGTCCCGTAAACACGCCCTCATGCGAATATTTTTCAATTTGATTATACGCCTGACTAACGGGTATTCCGCTTTTTTTAAGCTCAATATGAATTACAGGCATACCGTTAATAAGCAGCATTAAGTCACCACGGCGGTCATTTAACAGCTTAGACTTTGTGGAAAATCTTGGCTGTTGTACAATTTGGTATCTGCTTTGACCTGCCGCAATTTCATGTCGGTCATAAATTTTAAGGCTAACCTCTTTGCCAAAGTGTTGTTTGTCCTTGGGATTATCTCTTTTAATAGAAACGCTTTTACCGTTAATAAAGCCGTTAAGTTTTAATGGTGTACTAAGTGTTTTTATTTGCTCTAAAATTTGTTGCATTTCACTGTCAGTCAGAGGAGAATCGTTCAGCCTGTCAACATCTCTATTGTTCTCAAAAAGTATTTCTGCCCAGTTTCGCAGTAAATCTTGTTCGGTGTAGTTTTTAAGGACATTCTTTTCCCATCCTTTTTCAGATAAAATTTTAATTAAAGCCTCTTCAAAATCTGATTCTTTATTAAAAATCATAGCAATTTCCTCCTTACTTTTTAAATTTTTATTATTATACTTACGCTGATGAAGGGTGATAAGGTGGTCGAGAGCATCAATATAATCGCCAATAGCTTTCTGTTCATCAAAACTTGTCCACGGTATTTCGATGGTTTTCATACCCTCGATATCAATGCTACGACCATCTCGTATTCCATAAACATGCGGTTTTAGATCTTGATCAATGAATTTTGGAGATCTGAAATATGAATAATAAAATCTGGAATCTGTGCCTTCTCCATGAAACGTATGGTACGCAGGACTAATAATTCCAAGGGTTGTAGCCTTTTCAAGTCCTCCTTCAAATGAACGAAGATGTACGATGAAGTCGCCATCATTTACCATTTTATAATTCGCAAGACTTGCCTTGTCGTACTGTAAGCTTCTGTCTGATTCGTCGCGGCGAATTGTTCCGCCTCCCTGAATTATAGTAAGCGCAGGAAGCTCCGGATGCCCCTTCTCAGAGTATTCTTCGAAGATCTCTCCCAGCTTACGCTGTTCCCAAGTAAAAGGCACTTACAGGCGTTCACGCACCATCATTAGGGTGTAACCAAGCAGATTTTGCCCTTTCCAACGATTTATATCCAGTCTGTTTGGGTCATTCATTGACAAACCGATACCCCAAATTCTGTCTTTTACTGCACATTCTGCCAAAACAGAGCCGTTAGTTGCCTTTAACTGCTCTTTTAAGCTTTCATTTTGAGAAAACTTTGCCAGCAACCCCTCAAATACAACAATTTGGCGAATTCCATTCCAATAGCTCTCGTTATAATTTGAAACAAGCCGTCCCAGTTCCTTGATGTAAGCAACATCATTTGACGCAAGAATTCTTTTTGCTATGTTATAATCCCCAAAATAAAGGGCTTTTTTGTACATCATAAATTGTTCCATTGACGAAAAGGCTACAGAATCAACTGTAAATTTAACAGGATACCAGTTACTTAAGTATCCGTTTTCTTCGTCCGGGTTGTGAAAACAAATAATCTTCATTATGCTTCACCAACTTTTTTTACAGCTAAATTAAGCTCAAGGTCGTGTAGCCCTCCGTATGCCTTTACCAAAAAATCTACAGGTATTTTTTTAATAACCTCACTGCTGGGAATATTGTAGTACCATTGGTAATAAGCATAAAATTCGCCTATCCAGTCGGGCATAAAGCCCTCAAGTGCTTTGCCGTTTTTTAGCTTAAAGCCGTCTGTTTTGCAGAAATAGTCCCACAATTCTGTGGCACTCATAGTGTTTACATAAGCCTTTGCTTCGTCAATGCTTTTTCTGGTTTTGCTTGACATATAGGCGTTAATAAAGTCAAAAGTATCCTTTTGGGGGTAATTTTGCGACACTAAATCAAACAACTTTCCTTGGTTTTCTACCACATCATTCAAATATGCTTCTGAATATGCCCGCATTTTTGTCACCTCTCAAATAATGTGCTGAACACATTTGTTACTTTGTTGGCGTCAGAATTAATAAGCCTACGCATATTATTTCGTGCATTTACATCTCTTTGATTATACTTATGGTTAAACTCGTTATAATTTACGCAAATTAATCCGGTTTCTATTTCAGCCAGTTTTGAATACGCCAATTCCGATTTTATGCAATACTGAATACCCAGTCCGCCTAATGACAACAGCTCCTCAAGAATTTCAATATCAATGTTATCACGCACAAACTCTTTTGCAATGTAGAAATATGATGCATTAGCTCTCCAGCCTTTTATAATATCATATTTGCTTGTATCCAGCCCATATTTTTCAATAAATCTTTTAGATAATACTTTATAACGCTTTGTGTCTGAGGCATCTCTGTGCTTCATCAGCTCGGCAAGCCACGAAAGAACATTGTACTGCTGAAAATCCAACACCTTCAAGTCTGTAGTATCCAGTTCATAGCTGTGAACCCAGCCGTTTGCTTCGTTTGGTCTGCACACAGCCCATTCTTTGGCAAGCTCTATGCTTTCGGTAAGGTAAAAGCCCTTGCCGTAGTCGTGCCTTTTCTCACCAAAGCCGTATTTTGGCACAACAATTTTATTAGGAGAGCCGTGATATAAAATAATTTTTTTCATTTTATTATTCCTCCTAAATAAACATTTTTTCAAGGCATGCTTTTTTAATATTTTTCAGCTTTTCCAGTTTACGTTGATGAAGGGTGATAAGGTGGTCGAGGTGGTGAAAATATTGTCCAATCAGCTTTTGCTCATCAAGTGCTGGAAGTGAAACAGCTATATCCATAACCTTGTTTTTTGAAATGTTGTACCGTGAGATACCTTGTGCCAACAGAATGATTTTTTCTCTCGCAGACTCAGAGCGTAGCATATACGCAAGATAGTAGCTATCTATTTTTTCTAACGGACGAAAGCCGAAACAAAAGCTGTTGAGATAGGTTTTTCCCCGTTTTTCAAGCAAAACAGAGGACATCCCCACTTCTTCCGGCGTTTCGGACGAAGCATGCTTGGCCGATGGCG
>CADANT010000038.1 GCA_902789345.1 uncultured Ruminococcus sp. | reverse complement strand
GATGAGGCTCTAGCAGCTTAAGAAATCATTCTCTCTGCATACACTATGCAGGGAGAAAAAGTTCAACTTTTTGTGTCCAAGGTATTGACATAGGTTCAAATTGCAGTGAAGCACAGGTTAAAAACGAAATTGAAAATATGCGCTCTGAATTATCCCATAAAATGTACCCTCTAGGCAAGTGGCCTATGTTTGACTTTAAGGCAATTCACTTGGGTGAAGATAAATATTATTTCTTCCTGAGCATAGATGTTATGATTGCCGACGGTGCAAGTATTCTTCTTTTGGGTGAAAGAATCGCCGACTGTTATAAAGGAAAAACTGTAGAAAAACCTGAGTTTGATTTTTACGATTATATGCAGTCATATGAAAACCTTAAAAAATCAGACAGATATAAAGAAGATGAACGCTACTGGACATCAAAGGTTGACACTTTCCCAGAGTGTGTTCAACTGCCATACAGAATTTTACCGTCTGATGTGCAAAAGCCTGCATTTAGAAGACTAAGTAAAACATTAAACAGCGACCAGTGGAATAAATTAAAAGATATATCAAAGGCAAAGGGAGTAACCACTGCGTCAATGCTTTGCAGTGCATACAGCCGTGCCCTGTCAAAATTCAGCGGCAGTAACAACTTTGGCATAAACCTTACTATGTTTAACCGCTACCCGTTTTATAAAGATATTGAAAATATCATAGGAGATTTTACCTCAACAGTTATACTGGATATTAAAACCGAAAAGGACTTTTGGGAGCAAACAAAGGCAATTCAAAAGAATATGTTTGAGGGCATCGAACACAGAAGCTATGACGGTGTTGACTTTATAAAACAGCTTTCAAAAAAGGGCGGCAATCCCCTATCGGCTGTTATGCCGGTTGTATTTACATGTGCAATATTTGACGATAAACTGCACGGCTGGAACGATTTAGGAAAAATACAGTATATTATAAGCCAAACCCCGCAGGTAGCACTTGACAACCAAACAACGGCAATGGACGGTGAACTGCACATTACATGGGATTTTGTAGATCAGCTTTTTGAGCCGGAAATGATACAGGCACTTTTTGACGGGTATACAGGAATCCTGGAACAGCTTTGTAATGAAGCAGAAAACCCAACCATTACATCCGATGAGCTTGTAAGCAGTGTAACAGCATACAACAACACCAAAAAGGATATTCCACTTTCAACCCTTGATTCACTTTTTGAAGAAAGAGTATTAGAAAGCGGGGATAAAACAGCCGTAGTGTGCGAAAACAGCTCCGTTACCTATTCCCAACTTAATTCTATGGCAAACCAGGTAGCAAACTACCTCTTTGAAAACAATTACAACAAATGCGGCGTTGCGGTTTCGGGAGAAAAGTGCATTGAAATAATTGCGGCAATTATGGGTATATTAAAGGCCGGCTGTTATTATGTACCTGTTGCGGTTGATGTTCCCCCTGCAAGACAAAAATATATTCTGGAAAACAGCAACAGCAGTTTGTTAATTGACAGAAAATTTTTGAATAATAATATATTTGGCAGTTATAGCAATGAGTTTTGTGAAAAGACACACCACATTGACGATATAGCATATATTATTTACACTTCGGGAAGCACAGGCACACCAAAGGGCGTTGTTATAAAGCACAGCGCCGCCTGCAACACAATTCTTGATATTAATGAGAAATTTAATGTTAACGAAAATGACAATATTATAGGAATATCATCATTGTATTTTGACCTTTCGGTATATGACATTTTCGGTGCATTAAGCACAGGGGCGTCATTAGTGCTTGTAAAGGATCAACGAAATGTAAACGAAATAAAACATATTCTAAGAACAAACCACATTACATTTTGGAACAGCGTTCCAGCAATTCTTGATATGACCGTATCCTCAATGGATGATAATGAAACTTATGAGGATATGAGACATATTTTGTTAAGCGGCGACTGGATTCCGTTGGATTTGTTTGATAAAGCGAAGAAAAAATTCCCGAATTCTGATGTTACCAGTCTTGGCGGTGCAACAGAAGCAAGTATATGGTCAATTTATTATCCGATAAATAAGGTCGAGGAGCATTGGAAGAGTATTCCTTATGGCTATCCTCTTGCAAATCAAACATGCTATGTACTTGACAAAAATTTGGAGATGTGTCCGTTCTCTGTACCCGGAGAGCTTTATATAGGCGGTATTGGCCTTGCAAACGGATATTGCGGCAGAGAAAAGGAAACTGCCCAGCATTTCATAGTACATCCGGAGCTTGGGGCACTGTACAGAACAGGCGACAACGCTGTTTACACCAAAGAGGGCTATATAGAATTCCTTGGTAGAATTGACAGTCAGGTTAAAGTAAACGGCTACCGTATTGAGCTTGATGAAATTTCAAATACCCTAAAGCAGTCGCCTTGTGTAAAGGACGCAATTTCCTTTGTACAAAAAGATGGCAAATCAAGCTCTATTGTTTCTTACATAATTCCTGCCACGGAGAAAATCCGGAGCAATGATAATCAGGAAAGCATTATAAACTCAGGTGCTGAATCCGCTGAAATTCTGCCTGCGGAGCTTTCTCCGAAACGCTACGCAGAGCTATCCGAGCTTCTTGAAAAGGAAAGCTTGGGAACAATGCTTGATGTTATAAGAACCTTTAATTCATCAAACAGTGCCTTGGGCGTTTATGAAATAAACGATTTTGTAAAGAAAAATAAGATTCGAGAGCACTACACAAAGCTTATGAGGCAATGGTTCAATGAATTGGTTAAGTGCGGCTGTGCTGAAAAAACAGGTACAGATACCTACGAAATTATAAACGAAACACAAAAAAATTATTCCGCAGGTATAAGAGAAGAATTTACAAAGGTGCCGGAGATTGAGTTTTTCAGAGAATCCCTTGATTATATGGACCTTTGCAGAAAAAATATAGTATCAATTCTTCGTGGTGAGGAAACAATACTTAATCTTCTTTTCCCTAAGGGTGAGTGGAATGTTGCAGACAATCTGTATAAAACCAACCCTATTGCAAAATATTACAACAGCATAGTTTCATCTGTTATAAACAAATTTACCGATGTTAATTCTGACAGAAAGGTAAATATACTTGAAGCCGGCGCCGGCGTAGGCGGTACAACAGCGGCCGTTCTAAAAAGCCTAAAGGATAAAAATGTAGCATATACCTTTACAGACCTTTCAACCTTCTTTACAGACAAGGCAAAAGAGGTATATAAAGAGTATTCATTTATTGATTACAACCTGTTTGATATAGATGTTTACCCACAGGAGCAGGGTTATCCCCTTGAGGGCTACGACATTATACTTATTGCAAACGCCATGCACGACGCAAAAAATGCAAAATTCACATTGCACAATCTAAATAATATGCTTACCCCTAACGGTATTCTTATTATTCTTGAAACGACATCAAATACAAAGCTGCAAATGGTTACATCATCACTGATTGACGGATTTTCAAATTATAATGATTTCCGTCTGGAACAAAATGCACCTATGCTCAGTGCCGAGAAGTGGAAACAGCTTCTTATAGAAGAGGGCTACAAAACCGCTACGGCCTTCCCTGATGAAAATTCAGAGGCTGCACTTTACGGACAAAGCGTAATTGTAGCGCAAAAGGCGTCCCTAAAGAATTTCCTTTCAGATGAAAATATTGATGAAATTAAAAAGCAGTCCGGTGAAATGCTGCCTAAGTATATGATGCCGTCACAGATTATCCAAATGGATAAATTCCCACTAAGCGCAAACGGCAAAATTACGCAGAAGCTTTTCCCAAAGCCGATAGTTAATACAAGCAAAGAAACAGCCATAGTAAAACCATCAACCGAAACAGAGCAAAAGCTGTATGAGAAGTGGAAAAACATTTTAAATACAGAGGATTTTGGTGTAACTGATGATTTTTACAGCGTAGGCGGAGATTCCTTAAAAGCAGTTCAGCTTTTGTCTGAGCTTAATGCAGACAAGGAAATTGATATACGCCATTTCTTTGACGGTTCAAACATAAGGGATATTGCGGCGTATCTTGACAGTGAGAATATTGATATTGCCTAAAAGGGGTAAAAAGTGAAAGTAAAAGTATTTTTAATTCCATACGCAGGTGCCGATTTTTCCTGCTATGACAATCTTAAAAATGAGATTATCAATAAGTACGGTAACATTGCCGAACCTGTGCCGATTGAGCTTAGCGGTCACGGCAAGCGGCGTAAGGAGCCTTTGTACAACAGCATAGAGGATGCTGCCAAAGATGTAATTTCCTATATACAAAAAAATTCAGAAAGCACAGCACTGTCCATATTATATGGGCAGTGCTGTGGCGGCGCTATTGCATATGAAACCTATAGGTCGCTAAAAAAATCCGAAGATACAGACTGTAAAATTAAAAAGGTTATTTTGGCGTCAACCCTTGTCAGAAAAGAACTGATACAGGATTTTGACTCTATGATACAAAATCTTATTGAGTCAAATCTTCAAAAGAACTTCCCTACCCTGCCGCAGTCAATTATAAAACAGCTTTATAGCTATATGAAGCCTGCTATTGACCAAGAAAGCAGTATAACAAAAAAATATATGATGAATACAACAGTAGAGCTTGACGAAAAGTGCTATATGCTTTTTGGAAAGGACGACATCTTTATTGACGAAGACTGTTTAAACAGTCAGTATTCATACCTTAATAATATTGACAGAAAATTCCTTGAGGGCGACCACTTTTTCCTTAATAAATCATATATACAGGTGGCAGACATTATCGGGGAGCTTGCCCAAAACATTTTGAAAGGCGGTGTGTAGGTATATGCATATAATGCCAAGAACAGAAACAGAAAATATGCTGTATTCTATGTGGGCAAAAAGGCTGGGACATACTAATTTTGGTGTTACCGATGATTTTTTTGATGTTGGAGGAACATCTCTTGTGGCTATTGATATTCTAGCCGAGCTTAGCAAGGAATACGAAATTGATGTTGAGCAATTCTTCGAGAACAACACTATTGAATTTGTGGCAAAGCATTTAAAGCCTAATGCAAACAGTATGCACAACAAAATAAAAGGTATTGTTACATATTGTGAAAAGCCACAAAAAAGCCCTGAAGAAATGGTGCTGTATAACCAAAAAATTAACAGCGAACTAACCAATTCAGATATAGCAGTAAGCCAAAAGTACGAGAACATCTTGCTGCTGGGTGCAACAGGATTTTTAGGCTCATATCTTCTGCATACGCTTTTAAAGAATACAAGCTCTAAAGTTTTTGTAATTGTTCGTGCAAAGGACAACGACTCTGCCTTTGAAAGAGTTGTTAAAGCACAGCAATATTATTTTGGAAGCAGAGCAATAAAAAAGAATACCGACAGACTTGTGTGCCTTGCAGGAGATTTAACGGTAGAAAACTTTGGACTAGCACAGGAGGTTTATAACACACTGCTAAAAACTGTTGACGCAGTTCTTAACAGCGCCGCCACTGTAAAGCATATTGGCAAAAGCGAATTGTTCGATAAAACCAACGCAGGCATTGTCCGTGAAATAATTCTCTTCTCAAAAGGCGGCAAAAGAAAAGCAATTCATCATATTTCATCAATAGGAATTGTTTATGGTGAACAGCCGGATAATAATCGCACTGTTTTTACGGAATATGATTTTAATGTTGGACAACAGCTTAAAAACAATTACCTTTTGTCAAAATACCACGCCGAAGAACTTCTTTACGAAGCACGAAAAGAGGGCGTTGAAACAAACATATACCGTTTAAGCGGAGTAATGTTTGACAGCAAAAAAGGCAAATTCCAGAAAAATATATCCGAAAGCAGTGCCTATGTCTTTATGAAGTCGTTCTATGAGCTTAGAATCTGGCCAAAGGATTTTCATATGATGGTTGATATTTCAAATGTTGACAAAATAGGTGAAGCCGTTGTAAAGCTTATGATGTTTTCTTCGCTGCAAAATCAGGTTTACCATGTTATTAACCCATACATAATTGATATGACCGATATTATGAAATGGGTAGGAATAAACGGGGATAAATTCAAAAAAATGAGCGCCGAGGAAATATGCAGTTATTATAGCGAAAACAAAGACAACCAGGCAATATGCGACATATTTAAACAGCTTGTTTTTAATTGCGAAATTCTTGAACCTATACTCAAAAACCACTACAACATTGAGCAGAAAAAAACTACAGAGTGTTTGGAAAGGCTGGGCTTTAGGTGGTCAAAGCCAACAAAGCTCTCATTTGCAAAAGCTGCGTTGTACGCAGGAAGTGTAGGCTTCTACAAGGCTATAAAATAAAAGAAAGGAAGTTTCAGCTAATGCTATTTGAAGAATTAAAAGAAAAAATGTCAGAGGAGCTTGATATTGACAAGGCACTTATAAAGCCGGAAAGCGAGCTTTATGCGGATTTAGGTCTTGACTCTCTTGATATGTATAATTTTATTGACCTTATTGAAGAAGAATTTAATATATCAATTCCTTATGACGAAATTGACATCAGCACCGTACAGGATGTTGCTGATTTAATTGAGCGTCTGCAAAAAAGGAGCGCATAATGAAAAGAGTGGTTATAACCGGTCTTGGTGCTATAACTCCGGTGGGAAATTCTGTAAATGAAATGTGGCAAAACATACGCAACGGTGTTTCGGGCATTGATAAAATCACGCTGTTTGACACAAGTAACTTTCCGGTTAAGTATGCGGCAGAGGTTAAAAACTACCTAGCCGGTGATTATTTCAAAAAGCTTGAAATTAAAAAAATGGCACGGGTAACCCAGTTTGCCGTAATTTCAGCACAGCAGGCATACAATGACGCAAATCTTGAAAATGCCAATATTGACAGAGAACGATTTTCTGTATTCTTCGGTTCAGGCGCCGGAGGCGGCGTTGAGGTAAACGATTATACAAATATTTGCGGCGGTGAATATAAAGCGGTTTCAAAAATGATGATACCAAAGGGGCTTATAAATATGGTGCCTGCAAATATAGCAATAAAGCTAAAAGCATACGGCACCTGCATTCCTATAGTCACTGCTTGCTCCACAGGAACTGATTGTATCGGTATGGGCTACAGGGACATTTTACAGGGTTATTCCGATGTTGTTGTTGCCGGAGGTGCAGAGGCATATATAACCCCTGTAGGGTTAAGCGGATTTAATGTTATAGGCGCTATCGCCAACGGCAGTAACCCTGACAGACTTTCTATTCCTTTTGACAAGGAACGAAACGGCTTTGTAATGGGCGAAGGAGCCGGAGCAATTATTCTTGAGGAGCTTGAGCACGCCAAAAAGCGAAACGCAAAAATATACGGCGAAATTTTAGGGTATGCCACCAGCTGTGACGCATACAGCCTTGTAGCTCCCGATATATCTATGAAGCAGGGTGCAAGAGCAATAAAAACGGCATTAGAAAATTCAAATCTATCTCCTGACAAGATAGACTACTTCAATGCCCACGGAACAGGCACAAAAATGAACGACAGTTACGAAACAAAAATTATTAAAGAGGTTTTTGGAGAATACAGCGGAAAGCTTCCTATAAGCTCTACAAAATCAATGACAGGACATTTGCTTGGCGCCTCCGGAGCCGTAGAGGCTGTAATTATCTGCAAGGCTATGGAGGATTCGTATATTCCGCCTACCATAGGCTACAGTGTTCCGGATGAGGAATGTGACCTTGACTATGTGCCTTGCGTAGGCAGAAGTGCAAACATTGACTATGCAGTTTCAAATTCACTGGGATTCGGAGGTCATAATTCCGCACTGGTTCTTTCAAAAAACATACAGCAACATAAAGATTAAAGCCTGTGCAGCGCAGACAAAATAAATACTTATTATAAAAAGGAGAAATTTTATATGGAATTTATAAGCGTCAAAAATGTCAGCAAGGATTACAAAAAAGGGAGCGAAGTTATACACTCCCTTAACGGTGTAAGCGTTGATATAAAGCAAGGGGACTTTACAATTATTCTTGGTCAAAGCGGTTCGGGCAAAAGTACACTGCTTAATTTGATAGGAGGTATGGATTGCGTAACTAGCGGTGAAATTATCGTTGACGGAGATAATATATCAAAGAAAAACAAAAACCAGCTTACAGACTACCGACGCACAGATGTAGGCTATGTTTTTCAGTTTTATAATCTTATACCAAGCCTTAATGTCCTTGAAAATGTCCGTCTTGCGGCAAGGCTGTCAAAAAGTCCAATTAGTGCAGAAGAAGCTATTACTGCGGTGGGCTTAAAGGATAGAATGAAGCACTTTCCGTCAGAAATGTCCGGCGGAGAAATGCAAAGAGTTTCTATTGCACGAGCTATCTGTAAAAATCCTAAAATTCTGCTGTGTGACGAGCCAACAGGCGCATTGGACAGTGTAACCGGAGAAAAAATCTGGATACTCCTACATAAAATGGCTACCCAATACAAAAAAACAGTTATAGCGGTTACACATAACGCTCTTGTTGCACCTGCCGCCGACCGTGTAATACAAATAAAAGACGGCAAAATAATAAGCGTTCAGGATAACGAAAATCCTGTTGCTCTTGAAAAGGTGGCGTGGTAATATGTATCTTAACAAAAAAATGTTGCGTGATATGTGGAAATACAAAATGCAGTTTGCCGCAATACTGCTTACCGCATTTTTAAGTGTTTTCATATACAGTGGTATAATGGGCTTGTACGATACAATGAAAAACAGTGCGGACCAATGGCTTGTTGACAGTAACACAGCTAATATTTGGATAAACGGTACGGCTATTACCGATGACGACCTTGCTTCGGTAAAAAAGCTTGACTGCGTTAAAGACACACAAGCAGAAACGGTTTTATCGGCCTCACTAAAAAACAGTGACAAAGACGGACAGGTTACTCTTGTAGTAAATGATAAAATTAATCTTTCACAGCCTAAAATAATATCCGGCGATAAGTATGATTCAAACAAAGACGGCATATGGCTGTATGAATATTTTGCAGAGGAACATAACATAAAGGTTGGAGATACCATTACCCTAACCTGCTTGGGAAAGGAAATTAAGCTTAAAGTAAACGGTTTGATTTTAAGCCCTATGTACCTGCACTACACAGGCTCCTCCACATCACTTTTACCTGACAGAATGAGATACGGCTATGGTATTGTTTCAGAAAAATGCCTTGAAAAGCATCTTCCGGTAAGCAGTATCAGAAACCAAATTGAAATTAAGCTTGATAATGAGAATATGTCCCAGGAGGATATTTCAAAGCTGCGGGAAGATACAGAGGATATTCTGGGCAGCAGATTTTCCGGCTTTAGGGACAGAAGCGACTTTGTGGGAATATCCGTCTACTATGAAATGACCAATTCAATAAAGAGTATGGCTATAATGTTCTCGGCATTATTTATGCTGCTTTCGCTTCTTACTATAAACAGTACCATGCAGCGAATGATAGAAACACAAAGAACACAAATAGGCATACTTAAAGCTATGGGCTGTTCAGACCGACTGATAAGGGTTCACTACTCACTTTATGGCCTTGTAATAAGCCTTATCGGTGCAGTTATAGGCCTTGTGGCGGCACCTTTTACACTTATGAAAATGCTGATTGATGTTGAAAAATCATATTATTCACTTTATGAATGGCCTATTGAAATATGCACCTCGGCAATAATAATCGCCATTGCAATTGTGCTGTGCTGTACCTTAACCTCTGCCCTATCAACAAGCAGCGGTATAAGATATATGCCGGCCGAAACAATGAGAGAAAAAGCACCAAAGCCAAACCGCAAGCCGATAGTTAAAAGAATACCGTTTTTATGGAAAATTCTTTCCTACGACTGGCAGTGGGCGTTTAGAGAGAATGCCAAAAACCGCAAGAGAACAATTATCGGTATTATATCTGTTGCAGGCAGTATGATGCTTCTTATGGCAGGATTTGGTATGAGCGACTCATTATCCCACGCCAATGTTGAAGTGTACGGCAGCCAATATACATACGGCTCAAAAATCGTATTCTCACAATCGCTTGACGATAAACAAAAATCCGAGGTTTTGTCCTATGCCGACGGCGGTCATCAATGGATGTGGGAATCCTCTGTGGAGATTCGTGTAAAATCCTCCGACGCAACCAAAAACACCACAATGGAAATTTTGTCTGACGGAGATTATGTAAGATTTTTAAATGAAAACTCAGAAAAAATAAGCCTGCCAAACAGCGGTGCAGTTGTTTCAAAGCTGTTTGCAAAAAATAATAACATCAATATAGGTGATACAATTCAGGTTCGCCCTTACGGAAGTAAGGATTATGTAAAGCTGGAAATTAAAGAAATTACATCAAACTACACCCCTCAGGGAATCTTTATTAGTCAAGAAAGTTGGGAAAGCCTTGATAAGGATTTTGAACCTAACACTCTGCTTACAAAAAGTGAGAAAGCGGCAAAGGACACCGAAGACCTTGAATATGTCAGCGAATCTGTTACCCTTAAACAGCAATTATCAAATGCCGATGAGGTTGTATCTAGTATGATGTCAAATGTTATGGCATTGCTTATGGGTGCTATTGCGTTGTGCGTTATTATGATTTACAACCTGGGTATGCTTAATCTTACGGAAAACAGCAGAGAATTTGCAACGCAAAAGGTTCTTGGCTATCACAATAAAGAAATAAGAAAAATGCTTTTGCGTGAGAACATTATTCAAATACTTGTAGGAATGATTATAGGTATTCCTATAGGATATTGGTTTGCAAATCTTTATGTATCGTCAGTTTCAACAAGCAGCTTTGAATATGTTGTATATTTAAGTCCGGTAAGCTTTATTTTAAGTATTGTACTGGTTTTAATTTGTGCATATATTACAATATGTGTAGTATCAAGAAAGGTAAATAAAATAGATATGGTTGAAGCCCTGAAATCAGTGAATTAACATATACGCTCAAATGGGTTTGTGGTAAGCTTATTACCGTCCATATACATCTATTTTAGATATTACATAAAATTATAATAAACTTTAGGCAACACGGCATTGTGGTTACATTGCTGTGTTGCCTATATTAATTTTAGCTCCTATTTGCAAAATGCTATACACATACACCTTGCGCCGAAATAAGTGCTGTTAAGCAACACTGCTTTGCTCTTTAAACAGTGTTGCTGTGGGTATAATAAAATTTATGCCTAAATTTTGATTGCAGCATTACTGTTCTTTGTGGTAGAATTTGGGTATAAAAATTTAGGGAGGACACAAGCTATGAAAATTCTTATTACAGGCGGTACAACCTTTGTTAGCAGGTTTACGGCAGAATACTTTGTCAGCAAGGGTGACGAAGTAACTGTACTCAACCGTGGAAGCCGAAAACAGGTTGACGGGGTAAAGCTTATTAACTGCGACAGGACTCAGCTAAACCACCGGCTAAAAAATAAACACTATGATGTAGTTCTTGATATTACCGCCTATACAGAGGAACATATCAAGACACTTCTTGAATCCGGTATTACCTTTGACGATTATATTTTCATCAGCTCAAGCGCTGTCTATCCGGAAACAAATTCTCAACCCTTTACCGAGGAACAGGTCTGCGGCCGCAACTCGGTGTGGGGCGACTATGGAACAAACAAGTTAAATGCAGAACAATATCTGTTAAAGAACATTCCCACTGCATACATACTTCGCCCGCCCTACTTTTACGGCATTTATGAAAATTTATACCGTGAGGCATTTCCTTTTGATTGCGCCATACAGAACAGACCATTCTACCTTCCGCAAAACGGTGAAATGAAGCTCCAGTTTTTTAATGTTTCGGACTTATGCAGATTTATTGAAATAATACTCCATAACCACCCCAAAAATCATGTTTTTAATGTGGGCAACAAAGAAATTGTTACCGTAAAAGAATGGGTTGAGCTTTGCTACAAGGCGGCAGGCAAAAATGTTCAGTTTGTTAATGTTCAAAAAAGTATACCGCAAAGGGATTATTTTTGTTTCTATGATTACGAATATATACTGGATGTATCAAAGCAAAGTGAGCTAATGCCTGAAACTGTCCCTCTTGAGCAAGGCTTAAAGGAGGAATTTGCTTGGTACAAAAACCACCCCCACAGCATTTACAACCGCAAACCGTATTTAGAATTTATTGACAATAATTTAAAGAAAGAGTGACAGCACTAAAATCAGCTAAGTCTGCAAAGTAATATACCGATATTATCTAAAAGTATGAGATTTAATACTATAGGAAGTGATACAGTGAACATAGAGTATAGAAAAGCCACTTTAGAAAATCTACACGAAATTATGTCTCTTATAAATTCTGCAATAATTGATATGAATAATGCGGGAATATACCAATGGGATGAGATATATCCTGATGAAAATACTATAAAACAGGATATAGAAATGGATGACTTGTATATAGGACTTATAGACAGAAGAATTGCTGTCATTTTTGTAGTAAACAGTTACTGTGATGAGGAGTACCACAATGGAGATTGGCTATATCCTGACAGAAATTACAGAGTAATTCATAGGCTTTGTGTACACCCTGATTTTCAAAATAAAGGTGTAGGCAAAATTACAATGGAATATATAGAAAACAAACTAAGCAATGAAAATATTAAATCTATAAGATTGGATTCATTCACCAAAAATCCTTATGCAATAAAGCTATATAAAAAACTTGGCTATAAAACTGTAGGCTATGCCGATTGGCGTATGGGGAGATTTTATTTAATGGAGAAATGTTTAACAGATAACTGATTGAGGCTGTATTTATCAGTTTCGCTATTAATGTTGAGGTAATTATGAACTTAATAATAAGAAAAATGAGAACAGACGAATATGTTTTACTAAACGATTTCTTGTATCAAGCAATATATCAGCCAAAAACGGCAGATTTAGCACCCAAATCAATTATAAATAAGCCTGAACTGCAGGTCTATATAAAAGACTTTGGCAAACAGAAAGATGATCATTGTTTTTGCGCAGAAGTCGAAAACAAGGTCATTGGAGCAGTATGGGTTCGTAATATCAAAGGATACGGTAGTATTGATGATGTCACAGTTGAGTTTGCAATTTCGGTTTTTGATGAATATCAAAAAATGGGTATTGGCACTGCACTAATGACAAAAATGCTTAAACATCTGAAAAGACTGAATTATCCAAGGGCTTCACTCGCCGTTCAAAAGGAAAACTATGCCATTAAAATGTATAGAAAAGTTGGATTTGAAATTGTTGACGAAAATGAACAGGAATATATTATGATACATAGGTTGGGCAATGAAAATGATAAGTAAAGACAATGAATAAAAAAGATTATTAATTACTATGGAATTGCCCACTGTTTGGTTAGCTACGACACTTATCCAAACAGTACCATCGGCATTGTCGCCATTGCTTTCCGTCGGTTTAATCTGTAACTATGGCAAGACCAACCAATTTTTAATATAGTAAGTAATTATTTATTTTTGTCTGTTTTTGCCTGTGCCGGTATTATTCATAAAATATTTTTCTTTCGTTGGGTTGCAATGGCCGTTCCCCCCTACTCTCCCATAGGTCGGGGGTTTTTAGGCCGTTTTTATGCTTAATTTTTGCGATAAATAAGCCAAAAATCAAGGTTTTGGCACTGCACCATTTCACTATTTTTAAAAATAGTGAAATGGTGCAGTAGGTGTAACGCACTTTTCTAATTAATTCTATTTATTATAAATGTATATTTCTAAAATATATAAAAGCTGTAAAGCCGTTTTTATTTCATTATTGCAATTTTTATAATAGCACATTTTATTATAATAAAATCTGTTTCTCTATAACACAAACCTAGAATCAAACAAGATATTGATAAAAATACACATTTTACAATAGACAAGGAGCAAGCCACCCTTTACAGGTAACTTGCTCCTGGTTAATTTTATTTACGAATTTCGGGGCATTTGTAGCACCTTTAACGCTATGGTTGCTTTTTGGTGCTACAAATGTTTCACTTAATGTTCCAACAAGAAGTAATCCTTGAGGGATAAGGTCCTTGAGGGATAAAGTCCTCGGGGCATAATCCTTGAGAGATAATCATTTAGGAATAATTCCTTGGATGATAATCCTTAAAACTTCACCTTAAAACCATGCCTTAAAACTACAGTTGTTTTGAGGCTTCATGCTTGCGTTTTGGACTGGCTACGACACTCACAAAACTTAAAACCATGCCTTACAATTATAATTGTTTTGAGGCTTCCCTCTTCTTCCTGTACACGCCGTAGGAAACAGCGGCGGCACCCAGTATTATCAGTGCTGCGCCGGTTATTACTGCCCATATAAAGCTGTCTGAGCCTGTCAGCGGTAAATCTCCGTTAATATCCTTTGCGTTCTTTACTGTAAAGGTTATATTGCGGTAGTAGCTGTATTCGCCGTCTG
>CADANT010000037.1 GCA_902789345.1 uncultured Ruminococcus sp. | reverse complement strand
CGCCGGAAAGCTTACCGTATTTTCTGTTTTGAATGTCCGTTACGCCGGATACCTCCATAGCCCTTTCTGTATTTTTGCGCAGTTGTTCACGGCTTAGTCCGTAAAAGCTTCCACGCAAGGTTATGTTCTCTTTTATGGTAAGCAGTTTGTCAAGCACGCCGTCTTGAAATACCGCACCTATATTTTGGCGTATTTCGTTGTCGTTTTCGCCAAGCTTGTTGCCACATATAGTAACCTCGCCACTGTCCGGCTTTAAAAAAGTGGTAATCATATCTATAGTTGTGGACTTGCCTGCACCGTTTGGTCCCAAAAAGGCGAACAGCTTTCCTGTTTCAACATAAAAGCTTATGTCCTTTACAGCGTGAACATCTCCGTAGGATTTTTTTAAGTTCTTAACTTCAATAATTTTGTCCATTCTTTTTCCGCTCACTTTCTATAATTTTATTTATGCTGTCGGCAGATTGTTTTTCCTGAAGCAGCATTATGCCAAATACGGCAAAGTATATTATTACATCTATTACCAGCACTGCCAAAATCCAGAAAACATTAAAATCAAACCAGTTATACCAAAGCCCACCAATAAACAGTACACAGGCGGAAACTTCAATTATGCCCAGTAATATAAACAGCCAAACAGGCGGTGCGGATTTGTAAAGCTTTTCTGTCAGAATGTCAGTCAGCAGCATTAATATTGTTATGGCAAGGCACAAAAAAGCCATCTGGAATATCCAAAGGGTACTTATAGATGTTGCGCCTGAAAAGTAGTTTACAGCTGCTATCACTACAGACGCTATAGCGTATGAGGATAAAAAAACATTTATATAATATTTTAACTTTTGCATTGCTAAGCCCTCCTTAAAGCCCAAATTTCTTTTTAAATATAGGTACATAATGTCGGTTGATTATCAGCTTTTCACCGTTTAACAAAAGCACCTCATATTTCCCGTTTAAAAGCGGTTTTACCTTTTCAATAAAGTGTATATTTAAGATACACCCCTTGCTTATTCTTACAAATGATGAATTAACAAGTACCTCTTCAAGCTCATAGAGCTTCATTTTACATTCATATATACTGTCCGCACAATATATAAAGGTTTTTTCGTCTACGCTTTCTATGTAGCAAATGCTGTCGTGGTCGATTTTCCGCACATAACCGTCCTTATAGCCTTTTATGGTGAAGGAGCATACTTTTACTGCGTCAATTACTTTTTGCAATTCAGCGTTTATACCGGAACAGCGAATTATAATCTCCGGTTCGTCATATTTATTGTCTTGTTCTACAGTCAGCTTCATATTGTTCCCCCTTACAATTAAAATATAGCATAATCGGCGGCTGTCGTAAACAGCTTTTCGGTAAGGTGCATTTTATGTAGGGTAAAGAACATTAAACAGGCACTGTAAAATACCCTTGTTTTTTACAGCTGTTATTTAGTGTAAATTTACCAACAATTCATTTCCGACGCCGTGATTATTTGTGTGGAAGATTTTTAACCTTTGTGGTAAAATAAACAGTGTGTGCTTGTGGTATATTATATTAAATGGCGGTGAAGAAATGGCAGTAGTAATTTCGACTGTAAGCAAAAACAGCAGAGCAGACCGAGCAGGAATACTGCCAAAGGAAAAGCTTCTGTCAATTAACGGCAATGAGATTGTAGATGTACTTGATTATAGATTTTACCAAACCTCTCGTGATGTTTTGCTTGAGGTTGAAAACGCCCAGGGTATTGTACGAAATGTGAAAATTCACAAGGGAGAATACGAGGAAATCGGTTTGGAGTTTGAAACCTATCTTATGGACAAGCAGCATTCCTGCCGAAACAAGTGCATATTTTGTTTTATTGACCAAATGCCAAAGGGAATGAGAGAAAGTCTTTATTTTAAAGATGATGATTCCAGACTTTCGTTTTTGTTTGGCAACTATATAACTCTTACCAACCTGTCACAGCACGAAATAAACAGAATTATTAAAATGCACATAAGTCCCATAAATGTTTCTGTGCATACCACGAACCCGGAGTTAAGGGTAAAGATGATGAAAAACCGCTTTGCCGGAGAGGTACTAAGCGTACTGCCTAAGTTTGCAGAGGCCGGTATAAAAATAAATTGTCAGATTGTTTCCTGCCCGGGTATTAACGACGGCAAAGAGCTGGAACGTACATTAACCGACCTTGAGGCACTGTATCCGTCTGTGGAATGTATTGCCGTAGTTCCTGTGGGACTTACGGCGTACAGAAAGGGCCTGTTCCCTTTGGTGGAATATACAAAGGAAACCGCACTTGAAACCCTGGAGCTTATTGAGAGCTACGGTGATAAATTCAAAGAAAAATACGGCAGCAGAATTGTTTTTGCGTCGGACGAGTTTTACCTGAAATCCGGCAGAGAAATTCCCGAGGCCGACTTTTACGAGGACTTTGACCAGCTTGACAACGGTGTGGGTATGCTTTCGTTGCTTAGAGATGAGGTTATGTGGGCGCTTGAGGAATACGAAAGTATAGACAAGAATATTAATCTGACAATAGCCTGCGGAACAGGTGTGCGTGACTTTTTAAATGATTTGCTGGGCAATGTTACAAAGAAGTTTAACAATGTAAAAATTAATGTAATAGGTATACAAAATAAATTTTTCGGCGGCGGCATAAATGTGTCGGGGCTGATAACAGGCCAGGACCTAATAGCCCAGCTTACAGGTGTAAGCTTAGGGGATAAACTGCTTATTCCGTCTGTTATGCTTAGGCGTGAGGGCGATATTTTTCTTGACGATATATCCCTTGAGGAAGTAAAAGAAAAACTTAGCACAGATGTTGTGCCTGTTCCAAACAGCGGAGAAAAAATGTTGGCTGAAATATTAAGTTAAGCTTATTTATTAAGGAGGTAATAATATGGCAAGACCTGTAATAGCTATTGTAGGCAGACCAAATGTAGGTAAGTCTACTTTGTTTAACAAGCTGGTGGGAGAGAGAATATCAATAGTAGACGACACTCCCGGAGTAACCCGTGACAGAATTTACGGCAAGGTGGAGTGGCTTGACAAGACCGCCGATATTATAGACACCGGCGGTATAGAGCCATATTCTGACGATATTATTTTAAAGCAGATGCGCAGGCAGGCAGAGCTTGCCATAGATGCGGCAGATGTAATTATACTTGTAACTGACTTAAAAAGCGGTTTGGTTACCACCGATATAGAGGTTGCTACAATGCTGCAAAAAAGCGGCAGACCTGTAGTTTTGTGTGTAAATAAGTGTGACAGAATAGGCGAGCCTGACCCGGGCTTTTATGAATTTTATAATTTGGGCTTGGGTGACCCTATACAGGTGTCTTCTGTACACGGTCACGGAACAGGCGACCTGCTTGAGGCTGTATTCAGCCATATTCCGGACAGCGCATGGGAGGACAATGACGGCGAGGTAATTAATGTAGCCGTTATAGGTAAACCAAATGTGGGCAAAAGCTCACTTATTAACAGAATTACAGGTGAAGAACGCTGTATAGTTTCTAACATTGCAGGAACAACACGAGATTCTATTGACACTACCGTTGAAAATGAATACGGTATTTTCAACTTTACCGATACTGCCGGTATGCGCAGGAAAAACAAGGTTGATGACGCTATAGAAAAATACAGTATTATAAGGGCTAAAATGGCTATAGAGCGCAGTGATGTGTGCGTAATTATGATTGACGCCACAGAGGGCTTTACCGAGCAGGACTCTAAGGTAGCCGGTTTGGCACACGAGGCAGGCAAGGCATGTATTATAGCGGTAAATAAATGGGATGCCATAGAAAAAGACGGCACTACTATGAATTCGTATAAAAAGGATTTGGAAAAAGACTTTGCCTTTATGTCGTATGCACCTATGATTTTTATTTCTGCAAAAACAGGTCAAAGGCTTGATAAGCTGTTTGAAATGATAAAGGCAGTTGCCAACGCCAACTCCATGAGAATTAAAACCGGTACATTAAACGATGTACTAGCGCAAGCAACAGCAAGAGTACAGCCACCTACAGACAAGGGCAGAAGATTGAAAATATTCTATATGACTCAGGCAAGTACAAAGCCGCCTACATTTGTCTGCTTTGTTAATTCGGCGCAGCTTTTCCATTTTTCGTATCAAAGATATTTAGAAAACAGAATAAGAGATACCTTTGGACTTGAGGGTACGCCAATACGATTTGTAATTCGTGAGCGTGGCGACAAATAATTATGTCTGGCTTCAGGAGGATTTATGAACGGTTTTATTGAGTTTTTATGCAGCGGCTGGTGGCAAATAATTGTTACAGCTGTTGTAGGCTATTTGTTAGGAAGTATTAATTTTGCAATAATTATTACCCGAATAGTAGACAAGGACAAGGACATACGCAGTATGGGCAGCGGTAACGCAGGCTTTACCAATGTATTGCGTTCCGTAGGTAAAGGTCCGGCAATTTTTACTATTGTATTTGATTTTTTAAAGGCTGTTATTGCTGTGGTAATAGGCGGATTTTTGTTTTCTGCCATTGCTTCGCAAAACCCTGTTCAGTCCGGCGAATTTGCCTGCTACGGAAAGTACCTGGCAGGACTTTGCTGTATAGCAGGACATATGTTCCCGGTTTATTTT
Organism: uncultured Ruminococcus sp.; assembly: GCA_902789345.1. Lineage (GTDB taxonomy): Bacteria > Bacillota > Clostridia > Oscillospirales > Acutalibacteraceae > CAG-964. The sequence goes on along the minus strand of CADANT010000037.1, from coordinate 10,162 downwards.
GGCTTTAAAGGCGGCAAGGGCGTTGTTACTACAGCCGCGCTAATGGCTGTAGCCGAGTGGAGAGTGTTCTTGGTTATAATTGCCCTGTTTTTAATAATCTTTGCAATCAGCAAAATTATTTCACTTGGTTCTGTAATATGTGCGGTTTGCTATCCAATAGCAACCTTCTGCTTTACATTTTTTGTTGACTACCTTCCAAATGTAAACACAGCGACTGCACATTCGCTGTTGTATGTAATTGTTTCAACTTTGTTTACATTGTTAATAGGTTTGTGTGTTATAATTAAACATAGAAGCAATATTCAACGCTTGCTTAATGGTACAGAGAAAAAAATTACAGCTAAGAAATAGCTTTATAGTGTGTTTTTAATTAAGGAGGTTACATTATGAAATGTAATAAATGTGGAAATGAATTTGAAAACGAGAAGTTTTGTCCTGTATGTGGCTACCCTGCCAGTGCAGACGGTCAAAAAGAAAAATATTCCTCACAATTTGGCGACAACTTTGATGTGAACACAGACGAAGAAACCGACAGAATTATTGACAGAGCTACACAGGCACAAATGTATGATTCACAGTTTAACCCAAGTAGCTACAGCAACTATGAGGATATATCTTCAAACAGTACTCCGGATGAAGATGATAACACTACGGAGTATCCTGAGGAAATTTCATCTAACAGCAACGAAAATTTAGCTACATACGGTGACGAATACGGAGAGGATAATGGAGACGATGAGGAGGAAATTCATTCAAAATCCAAGAAGCCTCTAATTATTACCCTTGTTATTATACTTATTTTGGTTATTGGTGCTATTGCGTGGTTTGTTACTGCCGCATACGGTGCTAATCCGTTTATGAAAACAAACGCTACTGAGCCTGCCACACAGACAACTGCTACTGTGGCAGTAAATTCAACCGACAGTGCAACACAAACCCCTTCATCCACACAGCCGCAAACAGAGGCACCTACCGAGGCACCTACAGTCGCTCCTACGGTTGCTCCAACTGAAGCTCCTACAGAGGCACCTACAGCTGCTCCAACCGAAGCTCCTACAGAAGCACCTACTGAAGAAAGCACAGATGTAGTAATAGTAGACGATGGTTCTTCAGACAATGCCAATTTTGTTGACGAGGACCACGACGGCTACGACGACAACACAGGCGTTTACTATGGCGTTGAGTAATATTGGGTAAATATTTAATAATAAAATAATTTTAACAACATCAAAAGGGCAAGCACGGAGTTTAATCTGTAGCTTGCCCTTTTCGCATATTTTCCTGCGGTTATTAACATAAAGTATCTTGTGAATTATTGATATGGTGTTATTCGTTTGCACAACATCACACAGGTAAATTTAAAGGCTCTATAATAAAAGTTTGGGTAAAAAACCTTTCCTTTTTGCGGTTTTATCCAAACTCTTGATACAGAGCCTAATTATACTAAGTTAATTTTCACTGTGTTTCGGTAGAATGGTTCGAAAGGTCGTTGTCGGATATTTTGTAGCACAAAATCATAAGGCTGTCACTCATATGTACATTCTGCACAACAACATCGTCATATGCAACAGACAAGTCGTAGTGAGAAAAGTTCCAGTAGCATTTTATGCCACAGCTGTACAGCCGCTTTGACACCTCTCCTACCGCCGCCTTTGGTATGCACAGTATAGCCACCTTTGGGGAATGTTCACCGCAAAACTCCTCAATATTGTCAGTGCTTTGCACCTTTATTCCACGAATCTCCTCACCGATTATAGACGGGTTCTTGTCGAATATTCCTATTAAGTCAAAGCCACGCTCTTCAAAAGACATATGTGCGGCAACGGCTCTGCCTAAGTTACCTACACCCACCAGCACAGCCTTGTATTTGTTGTTTAAACCAAGAATCTGCTTTATTTCGTTGTAAAGCTGCTCAACATTGTAGCCAAAGCCCTGCTGACCAAAGCCGCCAAAGCAGTTAAAGTCCTGCCTTACCTGAGATGCTGTGGTACGCATTTTTTGCGCCAGCTCTTTAGAGGATATTCTGTCTATCCCCTGAGCCTTAAGCTCTCCTAAAAATCGATAATAACGAGGCAGTCGCTTTATTACCGAGGAGGATATATTTTCTTTCCTTGCCATCTATAAATCACCATTTCTGAAAGTACATATTATAACAATGTATACAAGCTGCATATTATCCCGTAGCTTGTATTGGTATGTGAATTTTTTAACAAACATTGTCCTATAAAAGGGCTGCCGGTCTACTACCGTAAACAGCAACCCTATTATACTTCAACAGTCTGAAAATCGCAATAGCTTTTAAGCCATTAGCTTTTCAAGTCTTTTATTAATTTCAACAAGGAAAGTTTCTGTGTCTACCTTCTGCTTGTTTGGCAGTGTAGAAAGCAGCTCTAGGTCGCCTGTCATAACGCCGTCTTCAATAGTTGAAATAGTAGCCTTTTCAAGGTTATCGGCAAATTTGCAAAGCTCAGGGTTATTGTCAAGCTCTCCTCTTTTTCTTAAAGCACCGCTCCAAGCAAACAATGTAGCAACACTGTTTGTAGATGTCTTTTCGCCCTTTAGGTGCTTGTAGTAGTGGCGCTGTACTGTACCGTGTGCAGCCTCGTACTCGTATACACCGTCTGGTGATACAAGAACAGAGGTCATCATTGCCAAGCTGCCAAATGCAGTTGCAATCATATCTGACATAACATCGCCGTCATAGTTCTTGCAAGCCCAGATGTAGCCGCCCTCACTGCGGATAACTCTTGCTACTGCATCGTCAATTAGTGTATAGAAATACTCAATACCTGCGTCAGCAAACTTTTGCTTGTACTCGTTTTCAAAAATCTCATTGAAAATATCCTTAAAGCGGTGGTCGTAAGTTTTGCTGATAGTATCCTTTGTAGCAAACCAAATGTCCTGCTTTAGGTCAAGTGCATAGTTGAAGCAAGAACGGGCAAAGCTGCCAATGCTCTTGTCTAGGTTGTGCATACCCTGAATAACGCCGTCTGTATCAAAATTATGAATTAGTGATCTTTCCTCTGTGCCGTCAGGCTTTGTTACACAAAGCTCTGCCTTTGAACCGGCACTAACAGACATTTCTGTGTTCTTGTATACATCGCCGTAAGCGTGACGGGCAATGCAAATTGGCTTTTTCCATGTAGGAATAAACGGTGTAATACCCTTTACGATAATAGGGCTTCTGAATACTGTACCGTCCAGCATAGCTCTGATAGTACCGTTTGGTGACTTCCACATTTCTTTTAGGTTGTACTCTGTCATACGGGCAGCGTTAGGTGTAATAGTTGCGCACTTTACAGCAACACCGTATTTCTTTGTAGCTATAGCACTGTCAATAGTTACCTGGTCGTTAGTTTCGTTTCTGTGCTCAAGACCTAGGTCATAGTAGTCAACCTTTAGGTTTACATATGGATAGATAAGAATATCTTTAATCATCTTCCATATAATTCTTGTCATCTCGTCGCCGTCCATCTCAACAAGCGGAGTGGTCATTTCAATTTTAGCCATTTTAATTGCCCCTTTGCTCAAGTATATTCTTTATTACATAATATTACCCGTTTAAATAAATAAACGGGTAATTGCATTTTATCAAGAGTGTTCTCTTGTGTAGTTCAGCAAACCACCTGCAAGAATAATATCCTTTGTACGCTGTGAAAGCTCGCACTTTGCCACGATAGTTTTGCCGTTTGTTTTATTTTCAATAACTACATCCTTGCCCTCAACAATGCACTTCTTAACATCAGGAAGTACAAGCTGGTCGTTTAGGCTGATGCTGTCATAATCTGCCTCGTTTACAAAAGTAAGAGGAATAATACCTGCGTTAATCAGGTTTGCACGGTGAATTCTTGCAAAGCTCTTAACAAGCACTGCCTTTACGCCCAAATACAAAGGTGCAAGTGCGGCGTGCTCTCTTGAAGAACCCTGACCGTAGTTTTCGCCGCCAACAATAATGCTCTTGCCCATTTGCTTAGCTCTTGCCGGGAATTCCTTGTCGCATACTGTAAAGCAGTGCTCGGAAATAGCCGGAATATTTGAACGCAGCGGCAAAATCTTTGCACCGGCAGGCATAATGTGGTCGGTAGTAATATTATCTTCAACCTTTAGTGAGCACTGTGCCTCGATAGTGTCCTCCAAAGGATATGTAGCCGGATATGGTTTAATGTTTGGTCCTCTAAGCACCTCTACGCTGTCCATTTCAGCCTCAGGAACAGGTGCTGCAACCATATTGTCATTTACCAAGAATTTCTCAGGCAACTCAATCTTTACCTCGTCACCCAATGTTCTAGGGTCGCAGAATACACCTGCCAAAGCAGAAGCTGCTGCAGTTTCCGGTGATACAAGGTATATCTGACCGTCAGCTGTACCGGAACGACCCTTAAAGTTTCTGTTAAAGGTTCTTAGAGAGATACCCTTAGAGTTAGGCGACTGTCCCATACCGATACAAGGACCGCAGGCACACTCAAGAATTCTTGCGCCGGCTGCAATTAGGTCGCCAAGCGCACCGTTAAGAGCAAGCATATTATAAACCTGCTTTGAACCCGGTGCTATAGCAAGAGAAACATTCTCTGCAACGGTTTTGCCCTTTAGTATAGCCGCAACTCTCATAAGGTCAAGATATGATGAGTTTGTACATGAACCGATACATACCTGGTCAACAACCTGTGGACCGATCTCTTCAATAGTTTTAATATTATCAGGGCTGTGTGGGCATGCTGCCATAGGAACAAGTGTTGAAAGGTTAATGTCTATAACCTCATCGTAAACAGCGTCGGCATCTGCTGAAAGCTCGCTCCAGTCTTCCTCTCTGCCCTGTGCCTTTAGGAATTCTCTTGTAACCTCGTCTGAAGGGAATATTGATGTAGTAGCGCCAAGCTCTGCACCCATATTTGTAATCGTAGCACGCTCAGGTACGGTAAGAGTCTTTACACCCTCGCCGCCGTACTCTACTATTTTGCCTACGCCGCCCTTAACAGACATAATCTTTAGCACCTCAAGAATAACATCCTTTGCAGATACCCAAGGCTGTAGTTTGCCTGAAAGATTAATTCTAACCATTTTAGGCATTGTTATGTAGTATGCACCGCCGCCCATAGCAACAGCAACATCAAGTCCGCCTGCACCTATAGCAAGCATACCGATACCGCCGCCTGTAGGTGTGTGGCTGTCAGAACCGATTAATGTTTTGCCAGGAATACCAAATCTCTCAAGGTGTACCTGGTGGCAAATACCGTTACCCGGACGAGAGAAATAAATACCGTGCTTTCTGCATACAGTCTGAATAAAACGGTGGTCGTCCGCATTCTCAAAGCCTGTCTGCAATGTATTGTGGTCTATATAAGCAACACTTTTTTCAGTTTTTACTCTAGGTACGCCTATAGCCTCAAACTCCAAGTAAGCCATTGTACCTGTAGCGTCCTGTGTAAGTGTTTGGTCAATTTTTAGTCCAATATCGCTGCCTACGGTCATTTCACCGCTTAGCAGGTGATTTTTGATTATCTTTTGTGCTATTGTATAACCCATGACAATCGTCCTCCTTTGTTTTATTCGTAAATAACATTATCTACCGCAGCATTTAGAGGTGCAAATACATAATGCCCCAGAATGTTAGAAAATATAACATATATATTATTACCTAAATTGCCCAAATTGTCAATGTGCATATGCACAAAATATGCCATTTAGTCACAATTTAATAAATATATAAAAATAAACACCTATTTTAAACCTTTTAAACAGTCATTATACAGCTGTAAAATATTATAATGTTTTAACAAATTCCTTAAGGTAAGCTTTAAAATCTTCTCCAAGCTCTTTATTTTGTACGCCAACCTCAACCTGAGCCTTTAAAATGCCCAGCTTGTTGCCCATATCATAGCGCACACCTGTAAAGTCAACAGCTGTCATACCTACGGTTCTTGCCAAAACCTTCATAGCGTCTGTAAGCTGAATTTCACCGCCTACGCCCGGCTTAACCGTTTCCAAAATGGCAAATATTTCAGGCGGCAAAACACATCGGCCTAGAATTGAGTAGTATGACAAAACCTCTGCCTCTGTTGCCGGCTTTTCAACCATATCCGTACAGCTGAACACATTGCCCTCAAGCTTGTCCACCTTTAGTGAACCGTACTTGTGAATTTCTGACTTTGGCACTTCTTTTACACCAAGCACGCCCTTGCCGTACTTTTCGTATGCTCTTATAAGCTGAGCAGTAGCAGGGTCTTCGCCTACTATAACATCATCGCCAAACAAAACGGCAAACGGCTCGTCGCCTACAAAGTTCTTTGCACAGCTAATAGCGTGTCCCAAGCCCTTTGTTTCCTTTTGACGGACATATGTAATATTTGCAAGCTTAGGAATAGCCGTTACAGTGTCGTAAAATTCATTTTTACCGCCCTTAAGCAGCGCTTGCTCAAGCTCCGGCGAATAGTCAAAATGGTCTTCTATAATGCCCTTACCTCTGTTGGTAATAATTAAAATTTCCTCTATACCTGAGTTTACAGCTTCTTCAACTATATACTGTATAGCCGGCTTGTCAACTATAGGGAACATTTCCTTTGGCATTGACTTGGTAGCAGGCAAAACTCTTGTACCCATACCGGCAGCAGGAATAACCGCTTTGCGAATTTTTTTCATAAATTTACCTCACTTAATTATCAGTTTAACATTCATTTTCCTATAAATTAAATTACATTAAAGCATACCCAGCATAAAATTTGGCAGCAGCGTCAGCACAAAGGCACCGGCAAGAAGCACATAGCCAAGCACACGGTCAACTCCGCCCTTTCTGTCAAGCTCTTTGTTAACCTCAAAGCTGTTGGTACACTGAGCCTTTGTTTTACGCACTTTTTTCACAACATTTTTGTAATAGCACCTGTTGCCGATAAAGCCGCTTATAATCATTACAATGTACTGCAAAGCCCTAAAAAACAGCGGAGATACATACAGCAGCGCCTGGTCAAGTGGCAGTGAACTAATATGGTTATACAGGTCTGTTTGGTCTACAATGCTGTTTGTCTGTGTAAACTGTACAAGGGCCATATAGCCAATGTCATACCCTACCATACACACAGCTAAAATCAAGGTTAATAGAATACCTATACCATATTGCTTTCTATACAAAAACCAACCGCCCGAAAACAGAAACGCAGCAAAATTAAAACGGCTTCTGTTACGGTCATGAATATTTTTAAACACAAAGCTATACAGCAATGTGTTGGTTTTTACATACGCCTTTGCCTCTTTCAGCTTAACATTGTCGGCAATCTCATCTTCGTCATAGGCTGTATCAAAGCCCTGGGCAAACGGAATACCGGTAAAAGGCATTTGTCCGCCTGTATTTTCATTTTTTCTGTTGTCTGTCTTTTCATCAACAGGGCCGTTTAACGGAGCGGCACAGTGTCCACAGAAAAAAGCCTCGCTGCTGTTTTTGGCACCGCAGTTGCTGCACACTACATAATCTTGTCCGTTATCGGCATTATCTGTGTTTGCCTCTTCCTTTGGGCTCCACACATAATCTCTTGAGTGCTTATCGTAATTGACGCACCTGTTTTCTTTTTCGTAACATTCCCTATGCTGTGGTGTACCACAAACGGGACATACAACAATATCGTCATCCTTGGTAAAAACCTTGTGACAACCGGGACATTTTTGATTGTAATAATTCATAATTTCCTTTCAAGCATCTAATTATGCTTAATCAATTTTTTTATTTTCAATTCATTTCAGTTACTGCAATTTTAACAGAAAAGCCCCCAAACTGCAACATATATTTTGGTTTTGTAAAATTATCACAGTATTGTTGCGAATATATTAAGTTAAAACTACCATATATGATATTTTACCGCCTTTATTGACGGCTATTGTTAATTGAATATTAATTTTAAGCAATTATATCATACCGGTACAGCCTTTGACAAAGCATAGCAATTTAACACAGTCTGTTAAACACAAGAATATTTAAGCATATAAAAAAGGCAGGCAAAGCGCCTGCCGAATTCAGCTGCTATATAACACTCTTACACACACTGCGTCTTCATACCGCAGTGCAATAACCCCTCCACGAATTTCGTATGCACGCAGACTGCCAAAAGGGCTTTTTTGAACAGGTTCTACAACAGTACCCTGTGTTAAACCCAAATCCAGCAGTCGCCGTCGCTGTTTTCCTGCGGACATTAGGCAATCAACCACGCATTTTTTTCCAATAGGAACTTGATTTAAAGTGCTTGTTTCTTTATTCACCTTTAATCATCACCAATCTGTGAAATAATCCATTATTCTTATTATCATTATTTACAGATTATGCAGATTTGGCCGGTTAGTTACTAAACCGGTCATTTTTAACATTTATTACATTGGTAAAATACCTTTGAATATCCTCACGGCAGGTAATTTGAAGATTACTTTCTATAACCTTTTCCTGAACCGCAAGTGGCAGAGAGTAAAAATACTCCTTAGCCTCTCTGTCAAGACCATTAATATTTGCCATATAATCACCTCTTGAGTATTATATGTAAATACGGTAGCCCTATTCAAAGACTAACTTTCTTTTTCTTTTAAATAATTCAAATACACCTGTTTAATTGCTTTTAAATTCCTTTGCCGTATAGACACAGTATCGCCGTTAATAAGGGTAAACTCCTTATCTGCCCTTTGTATATAGTTCATATTAACCAAAAAGCTTTGGTGACACCTTAAAAAACAGCTGTCGTTAAGCTCCTGCTCTATTTTGCTAAGGCGCTTGTACACAGTATATTCCTCGTTTTTGCTTGTATGTAAAATACACTTTGAATTATTGCTTTCAATATATGTAATATTTTTGTGGGGAATACGAACAATGCCGCCACGGACACTTATATTGTAAGTTTTAACATCAGATGTAATATTTTTAACTATTCTGTCCATAACGCTGCAAAGCTTCTCGTAACTGTGTGGCTTCAGCAAATAGCCGCTGGCCTCTACCTCGTAGCTGTCTATGGCAAAGTCTGCACTTGCCGTTAAAAAGACTATCTTTCCGCAGTAGTTATTCTGCCTCAGCTTTCTTGCAACCTCTATACCCATTTCACCGTTTTCTAAATAAATATCCAAAAATATAATATCCAGCAGCGTGCCGTCCTGAACATCGTATATTAGGTTTGAGCCGTTTTCATATATGTTAATGCTGTGTTCAATACCCTTTTCACTAAGATAATTACCCAGAAAGTCAGCTATAATGTCCCTGTCGAGTGAGCTGTCGTCACAAACGCCTATCAACATAACTCCTATTTCTCCTTACATTACACTAACAACAAAATTATAAATAATAACCGTAGATAAATAACAAAATCCTCTACGGGTACATTATACCATAAATTTCGCAAACCTTAAATCGATTTTTGACAAAAAATGTAGTCAAATATAATTTTATGACATTATACAAATTTTGCGTGTCATTTTCATTTAAAAAGCTGTCAATTTCAAAACATTTAACAAAATTTTAAATATTCAATTATAATAAACACATAGTAAAAAACCACATCGAAGAAATGACAGTTTGTTTTTTACGGAGGAATAGATGGTTACATACAGGGTTATTTGTGAAAAAATTATAAACGATGTTTTGGGCAAATACACAGCCTACGGGGTATGCGCCTACAGCAATAAAACAGGCGAAGAGCTTGCACATATATCGGACATATTTTTAAAACAGGACGATGCCACCGCATTTGTAAACAAATGCAACAGCTTCAATGTGGAGCTTGTTCATTTGCCTGTTATTATTGAGGACTACCTTTTAGAGCAACAGCCTACCGCTGTATAAAAGAGAAATATTTTTTAAACACAAATCAACAAAAGAAATTTATAACCCCGTAAAAATTATTAATTAGCTAATATCTACACACTAAACCCATATAACCCCTTAATTAAAAGTGGCGGCAGCAGGTAAAAACCTTGCTGCCGCTGCTTTTTTACGGTTTAACCGTAAATATATGTTTTAATAATAGTCAACCTCTGTTGTGTTGGAGTTTGCCTGCAAGCGGTGAACCTCGTCCTTTGTAAGCTCTCTCCATGCACCTGACTTTAGTCCTCCCAACTTAACCTGACCTACAGCAATACGCTTAAGTCTAGGCACCTCTAAACCAAGCTGCTCGCACATTTTTCTAATTTGTCTGTTTCTGCCTTC
>CADANT010000036.1 GCA_902789345.1 uncultured Ruminococcus sp. | reverse complement strand
TCACACCAAAACCAAAAACAAGTGGCAACCTAGTCCATTGCCACTTGTTTAAATCAATTTTCTTTTTACGGTTTTACCCCAACTATTGACACAGAGCCAGAAATGTTTTGGATAACTACGGTAGTTGATTTTATTACAGTGCTTTATTGAATTTTGGTATAAAACTCCCCCACCTGTCCTTGTTCCAACACGCAAATATTTTTAGTATTTGCGGTTATTCCAATATGTGATGTTTCTTGTATTTGCTTTTACTTTGATGAGCAAATATTGCTTGCACTTGCCTGTGTCCCAATGTACAAATATTATTAGTACCCACTTTTATTCCAATACACAAACATTTTTAGTGTCTACTTTTATTTCAAAACCTAAATATTTTTAGTTATTGCCTCTGTTCCGATTGCAATACTTCCGTACAACAAAACCGCCTGTAGCTGTTACGCTACAGGCGGTTTTGCTTTGAATTTCAGAAAAATATTAATAACTTATAATCAAATTAAAGCGTCTATGGCAGCCTTTATCATGGCAATTTTTTCCCTTTCCTTTGCTGCCTGTCCCTTAACCTTTTCGATTACAGCGGCAGGTGCCTTGGAAACAAAGCCCTGATTATTCAGCTTACCTTCAGACTGAGCAAGCATTTTTTCGGTTTTGGCAAGCTCTTTGTTTAGTCTTGCCAGCTCCTCTTCCTTGTCTACAAGCTCGCTCATTGGGATATATATTTTAGCTTCGGCAGTTACAACCGTAACAGCACCCTCAATTTCAAAGCTGTCTGCAACTTCAACCTCACTTGCAGAGGCAAGCTTGCAGATAAACGGTGCGCCGTTTTCAAAAATTGTCTTTTTGTCGGTTGCAATGTAAACCTTGGCTTTTCTTGACGGAGGTACATTCATTTCTGAACGGCGTGTTCTGATGGCACGAATACCGTTCATTACTACTTCCATTTCCTCTCTTGCCTCAGGGAAATCAAGCTCCTGTGTAAACTTAGGGAACTCAGCCAGCATAATTGTGTCGCCGGTATGAGGCAGAGTTTGCCATATTTCTTCTGTGATAAACGGCATAAACGGATGCAACAGCCTTAGTGCTCTGTCAAGCACCCATACAAGCACCTGTCTTGCGTTTTGTGCAGAATCGTCTGTACTTTGCAGGCGTGACTTAGCCAACTCAATGTACCAGTCACAGTAACAGTCCCAAATAAAGTCAAACACCTTTTGTACAGCTATGCCCAGCTCAAACTTGTCAAGGTTTTCTGTTACCTCTTTTGCTACATTGTTAAGTGTGCTTATAATCCACTTGTCCTCTGTAGCCAATGTGCTTGGCAGCTTGTTTTCAACATTGTGGTCGTCTATATTCATATGCACAAAACGAGCCGCATTCCACAGCTTGTTTGCAAAGTTACTGCTAAACTCAACTCTTTCGTCATAAAAACGCATATCGTTGCCAGGGGCGTTGCCTGTAGCCAGTGTAAGTCTTAAGGCGTCGGCACCGTATTTGTCAATAACCTCAAGAGGGTCAATACCGTTGCCAAGTGACTTACTCATTTTTCTGCCCTGACTGTCACGAACCAAGCCGTGAATAAGAACAGTATCAAACGGCACCTTGCCTGTATGCTCAATGCCGGAGAACATCATTCTCATTACCCAGAAAGGAATAATGTCGTAGCCTGTAACAAGTGTGTTAGTCGGGTAGAAATACTTCAGCTCTTCCGTTTGGTCAGGCCAGCCCAGTGTAGAGAAAGGCCACAGCGCAGAGCTGAACCAAGTGTCCAGTGTGTCAGGGTCCTGACGCATCTCCTTGCCGCACTTAGGGCAGGTAGCCGTATTCTCTTTTGTTACCACTGTTTCGCCGCAGCAGTCGCAGTAGAAAGCCGGTATTTGGTGGCCCCACCACAGCTGACGGGAAATACACCAGTCACGAATATTTTCAAGCCAGTGGAAATATGTTTTCTCGAAGTGGCTTGGTACAAACTTAGTTTCGCCGTTTTTAACAGCGTCAATAGCCGGCTGTGCCAGCGGCTTCATTTTTACAAACCACTGCTTAGAAACTCTAGGCTCTACAGTTGTACCGCAGCGGTAGCAGGTGCCAACATTGTGGTTGTAATCTTCTATTTTTATTAAAGCACCCTCAGCCTCAAGGTCGGCTACAATAGCTTTTCTTGCCTCATAGCGGTCCATACCGGCATACTTAGGGTAGTCGTCTACTATTTTAGCGTCGTCTGTCATTACATTAATAACAGGCAGGTTGTGTCTTAAACCAACCTCAAAGTCGTTAGGGTCGTGAGCAGGAGTAATTTTAACAACGCCTGTTCCAAAATCCATCTCAACATAATCATCGGCAACTATAGGGATTTCACGGTGTACAATAGGCAGAATAAGCATTTTGCCCACCATATCCTTATAGCGTTCGTCATTAGGGTTTACTGCTACGGCAGTATCGCCAAGCAGTGTTTCAGGACGGGTTGTAGCCAAGTCTATATGGCCGCTGCCGTCTGCAAGTTGGTATCTTAAATGCCAAAAATGTCCGGCTTGATCCTCATAATTTACCTCAGCGTCAGAAATAGATGTCATACAATGTGGACACCAGTTTATTATTCTTTCGCCACGGTAAATAAGACCTTTGTTATAAAGGTTTACGAAAACTTCTTTAACAGCCTTGTTGCAGCCTTCGTCCATTGTAAAGCGCTCTCTCTGCCAGTCGCAGCTGCTGCCCATTTTTTTAAGCTGGTCGCAAATTCTTCCGCCGTACTCCTTTTTCCATTTCCAAGCACGCTCCAAGAATTTCTCTCTGCCAAGGTCCTCTTTTGTAAGTCCCTCTTTACGCATAGCCTCTACAATTTTTGCCTCGGTTGCAATAGAGGCGTGGTCGGTACCCGGCAGCCACAGTGCGCAGTAGCCCTGCATTCTGCGGTAACGAATAAGAACATCCTGCAAGGTGTTGTCAAGTGCGTGGCCCATATGCAGCTGACCTGTAATGTTTGGCGGCGGCATAACTATTGTATAAGGCTTCTTATCCTTGTCTATTTCAGAATGAAAGTAGTTGTTGCTTACCCAAAAGTCATAAATTTTATCCTCAACCTCACCGGGATTGTAAGACTTAGCAAGCTCCTTTGCCATTGGATTTCTCCCCTTTTGTTTCTCTCGAACTTCTTATCAGAAAGCAATTACAGGCTTTACTTTCAAACGCCTTGTAATTGCATTTTATATACAAAATATTGTGTCATATAAAAAATTACTTTACAAAATCTGTGTTAATTATCACATAATTATAATTATTTGTCAATAGGTTACAAGCTATTATTAAAATAAATTGTGAATATAAATCAAAACAGCCCAACTGAAAAAGTCGGACTGTTTGCTTACTTAATATAAATTCAGCTTTTAAATCGCCTTAAAAAGACCTTAAAGCACCAAATTACAGCTGTGCCACGCCTGACTTTCTGGCTGCCTCTGTTACAGCGGCGGCTACAGCTTTGCCTATACGCTTGTCAAGTGCGTCAGGCAAAATGTAGTCCTCACTTAGCTTATCTTCTGTAACCAAGCCTGCAATAGCATATGATGCCGCAACATTCATATCGTCATTAATTTCCTTTGCACGGCAGTCCAAAGCACCGCGGAATATGCCAGGGAAAGCAAGTACATTGTTAATTTGGTTAGGAAAGTCGGAACGGCCTGTTCCTACAACCCTTGCGCCTGCTTTTTTGGCAACATCAGGCATAATTTCCGGTGTAGGGTTTGCCATAGCAAATACTACGGCGTCCTTGTTCATAGACTTAACCATCTCTTCCTTTAGTACATTAGGGGCAGAAACACCTACAAACAGGTCTGCACCCTTTATAGCCTCTGCTAAGCCGCCCTTAACATTTTCTTTGTTGGTAAGCTTTGCCATTTCTATTTGAGCCGGGTTAAAGTCAGAATCGTTTTCGTCCAAAATTCCCTTTGCATCTACCATAATAAGGTCGCCTACACCAAGTCTTAGCATATGCTTAGCTATAGCAATGCCGGCAGAACCTGCACCGTTAATAACTACCTTTATGTCCTTTAGCTGTTTGTTTACTACCTTCATAGCGTTAATTGTAGCGGCGGCTACCACTACTGCTGTGCCGTGCTGGTCGTCGTGGAATACAGGTATGTCGCAAATCTCCTTCAGCTTGCGCTCTATTTCAAAGCACCTTGGTGCCGCAATATCCTCAAGGTTAATACCGCCAAAGCTGCCGGAAATTAAGTAAACTGTTCTTACAATTTCGTCTACATCCTTTGAGCGAACACATATAGGGAAAGCGTCAACATCGGCAAATGCCTTAAACAAGGCACATTTGCCCTCCATAACAGGCATACCGGCCTCAGGGCCAATGTCGCCCAAGCCCAGTACAGCTGTACCGTCTGTAACAACTGCTACAAGGTTACTTCTTCTTGTTAATTCAAAGGACTTTTCATAGTCGTTGTGAATAACCATACACGGCTCGGCAACACCCGGTGTATATGCCAGTGAAAGGTCGTGGGCTGTGTTTAGCTCCGGCACAGCTGTAACCTCTATTTTACCTTTCCATTGGTAGTGCTTTTGTAGGGATTCTTCTCTTATATCCATTATTCAACTTCCTTTCAGAAAATTTGCGGCGGCAAAGTACCACACCATTATATACTTATATCTTATTACTGCGTTAAAATTTTGTCAATATAATTGTACCGTAAAATACTGCTGTAAACCCGTCGGCCACTGCTTTGCAAGGTCGGCTTATGTCTGTATTGTTACCCTACTGCCTGTAGGCGAAGATGTAACAATAATCTTGTTGTCTATGGCAGACTTTAGCTCGCTTACATGGGATATTATGCCTACAAGCCTGTTGCCGTCCGTTAAGCCGTTTAAAATATTAATTGCGGAATTTAAAGACTCATCATCAAGTGAGCCAAAGCCCTCGTCAACAAACATTGCGTCAATCTGCACACCGCCGGACTGCTGTTGTATAACATCCGAAAGTCCCAGTGCCATTGACAGCGAAGCCTTAAAGGATTCTCCACCGGACAGAGATTTTACGCTTCTGATACGGTTGGTGTAGTTATCCAGTACATCAAGCTCCAGTCCGGACTTTCCCTGCTTACTGCCGCCCTGCCTGTGCACAAGCATATAACGCTGATTTGTCATTTTTGACAGCCTTAGGTTAGCCTGTGAAATAATTTGCTGAAAATATGCCCCCTGTATGTACTGCTCAAAAGGAATTTTTTCTTTTCCGGTAAGTCTGCCGTTGGCGGTGTCGCTTAGGTTTTTAAGCATTACAAGGTTTTCAAGCTGACTGTTTAAAACACTAATACTCTTCTTAATTTTTTCCAAAACCCCTTGGTTATGTGTAAAGTAAGAGTACAAGGCAAGCCTTTGCTTTTCTGCAGCTTCTATGCTTGCTTTCAGCTCTTCAAGCTTCCGGTTCAGTGCTGTGGTGTCAACATACTGTACAGAGGCGGTTTCCTTGGTTAAAAGCTCTACTGTAGCCTTTTCGGAGGAAAGCCGGGCTTTGTATATGTCGATTTCTTGTTGATTCGCCTTTATTTCTTCTTCACTTAATATTTTACTGCGGTATTCCCGGTAGCTTTCAAAGCCGTATTCTTCAAAAAGCTGTTGCAATTTTTCGGCAATATCAAGTGCCTTTTTGTGCCACTTTTTCCTTTCTGCCGTCGCAGTTTCAATACTGCTGTTTATGCCTGTAGCTTTGTTTTGTATAGCCTTATGTTCCTCCTGCGCCTGCTGTAAGGCCTTTTGCGAGGAATTAATAAATTCCCGGCACTGCTTAATTTTCTCTGTCAGCTGTGACTTACTGCTGTACTCAAGCTCCTTACTTAGCTGTTGTACCTGCTTATTCTTTTCTGTAAAAGATGAGGAATATGCGGCTTTTTTCTGTGTAAGGTCATTTAGGCTTGTCTGTATGGCGTCAAGCCTTTTTGTAACATCAGCCAGCTGTTTTTTGCTTTGCTCAAGAGCTTTAATATTTTTCTCGATTACAACCTTACTTTTAGCAAGAATTTTACTGCGTTCTTCTGTATTGGCTATAAGCGCCTGTATGTCTTTAATATCCAGCTGTTTATCTTCAAAGCCCAGTGCATTTTTACAGCGCAATGCGTTTTCCTTTAAGCCCTTTATTTGGGTGTTGAAAACATTTGCGTCCTGGCTGGACTTGCTTAGCTTTTCCTTTAGTTGGTCGTTTTCTGCTTTTAGACTGTCAAGCTGTTCCTTTGTAGGCACATTGTCCTCGCACTGTGCCGGAAAAGGGTGAACTATAGAGCCGCACACAGGGCATCTGCTGCCCTCGGTAAGCTTTTGTGCCAATATTCCGGCCTGACCACGGTAGTACAGGTCCTCCATTTGGTTTAGGTTACTGCGGCTTTGCTGGTATATGTGCTCTGTTTCTATATATTCCTTTTTCGCATTTGCGTACAGCTTTGTATTTTTATTAATTTCCTGCATATGGCTCAAAAGCTGATTCAGCGTATTTAACCTTTGCTCAAGAGATGCCTGTTCTGCCTTTGTGCTTTCAAGCTGTGCAGGGCTGTCACCCAATGAGTTTATATTTTGTTCAAGGGTGGTTTTTTCCTTTTGGGTTTGCTGAATACGGCTTTCTGCTTCTTTTATGTCAGCCAAAAGACTATTCGTTTTACTTTTAATATCATTTATTTCGCCGTTAAGCCTGTCAAGGCGGTCATAACTGCCCTCCTGCTGTTGAAGCTTTGCCAAAAGAGTGCGTGTTTCTTCAACCTTGGGCTGTTGCTGTTGGGCGTTTTGAAGCTGTTGGGCGGCAATTTTAAGCTGTTGCTGTGCAATTTTCAACTGTTCATTAAGCCCGTCAATTTTCTTCTTCTGCTCGTTGTGTTCTTTCTTTGCGGCAGAGTAGTTATTGTCAACAGGAACAATGTTCTTTAAAAGCATATTGGCTGTATCTGTAGCTGATTTCAGGTTAGTTATGCTTTGCTGTTGCTTTGTTAAATCTGCCAGTCTTTTCTGCGATTTTTCTAAATCCTGCAGCTGTTTATTAGACCTTTCGGCAGTGGTTATAACAGCTGTAAGACTTTGCCTTTCTTCCTTTTGCTTTGCAAGTTCTTTTTCTGTCTGCCCAAGGCTTTCCCCCTGTTGGTTTATAACTGCGCTTATAAGCTCCGCTATTTCTTTAGAGTTGTGCTGTGGGTCCAGCTCCTGCAGTTTTGAAACCACCTGCGGCTCTGCCTTTACAGAGGCTATATTTTCTTTTAATGTAGTTTTTGTCTGTAATGTTTTGTCCTCTGCCTCTTTTGTCATAGCCTGTAATTTTGCCTGAAAGCTTTGGTACAGAGAAGTGTTAAAAATATTTCTGAATATTTCTCCCCTGTCTTTGCTGTCGGCAAGTAAAAGCTTTAGAAAATCCCCCTGTGCTATCATGGCAAGCTGTGTAAACTTGTCGTAGTCAACCCTAAGAATATTTTCTATGTACTTTGTAACGGCGGTAGTTTTGGTTATAACCTGACCTGTAGGCATAGTAAGCACCGCCTCTGCCGCCTGTTTGGTTTCTCCTGTGCCCCTTTTTGAGGGTCGAATATATTCGGGACTGCGCTCAACTGTATACAAACTGCCGTTGTGCTGAAAAACAAGCTTAACAAAGGTTTTAGTCTGCGGCTTAGCAAAGTCACTTCTAAACATATCCCCTGTTCTGTTTGTACCGCTTGCCCTGCCGTACAGTGCAAAGCATATTGCGTCAAATATAGTGGTTTTGCCTGCGCCGGTATTTCCTGTTATTAAAAACAAGCCCTTACCACCGAATTTTTCAAAATCCACATTAACTTCGTCGGCATAAGGGCCAAAGGCGCTTATAGTTAAATTTACCGGTTTCATTGCTCCTCCTCTATACAGGCAAATATGCTGTTTACAAGGTCTGCCTGCCCCTTTGTCAGCTCGCTGTTGTTTTGCATTTCATAAAATTCTGCAAACAGCTGACCGGGCGTTTTATTTGTTATTTTAGCAAGCTGTATGTCTGCATTGCTTTTAGAACGCTTGTTGTCAAAACGAAGTGACATAATATTTGGGTACACACTGCGCAAACTGCCCATAGGGTCTATAGGCTCTGCCTCATCGGTAAGCACTGCAAATATATAATCGTCTGTGTTGCCTTGAGGTGCGTCTGTAAGTTCCTGTAATGTTCCCTTTATTATTCGCATATCACGCATAGGCACAAGAGGGATCTCCCTTGTGAATATGTCCTTACCGTCTATTTCCACCATAACCGCACACTTTTTACCGCTACATTCAGAGGAGGAGTATTTCAGCGGAGTACCGCAGTAAACAACATTATGGGCAACACTCTGCCTTGTATGTAAATGCCCCAACGCTACATAGTCAAGGTCGGCAAAAACAGCGGCGTCAACATTGTCTACGCCACCTACCGAAACATTTTCCGAGTCGGCCCTTATAGCCGTGCCTGTGCCTGTTACAAATTGGTGTGCAACAAGTATGTTCACGGCATTTTTGTCAATTTCCGTATTTTCAAGCACGGTTTTTACCGCCTGGGTATAATCGTTTATTTCGCCGCTGTAAAAGGCTTTTACATTGGCAGGCTTTATAAAAGGCAGTGTATAAATATTTACACTTTCGCTATTTACACAAAGGGTATGCTTGTTTGCCTTGCCGTTAAATACAGCGTCAACAAAAATATTACCGGAGCGTATAAGCCTGCTGCAAAAGCCCAGCCTTTCAGGGGAGTCGTGGTTGCCGCTTATTATATAAACGGCAGTGTCAAGCTCTGCCAGCTGTGTTATAAAATTGTCGTAAAGCTCTACAGCCTCGGCAGAGGGTACGCTTTTGTCGTAAACATCGCCGGCTATCAGCACGCCGTTTGGCTTTTCCTTTTTAATAATATCCAGTATTTCGTTAAGTATATATTTTTGGTCAGACAGCATATTTATTTCGTTTACAATTTTACCGATATGCAAGTCTGACAGGTGCAAAAGCTTTATCATTGCATTTCCTCTTTTAGTCAGCTTTATTGTTTATGGCTTTTATAATATCTATTACCTGTGACAAATCGTCTGCTTTTTTGTAGATTATCCTGGCAGTTTCTTCGTCGGGCTGTGTTAGGTCGGGCACCATAACGGTTACACAGCCGGCTCTTACTGCGGCAAGCACACCGTTTGGAGAATCCTCAAGCGCAACACACTGTTCAGGCTCAAGGGAAATCCTGTGTGCCGCCTCAATATAAATATCCGGCTGTGGCTTGCCGTGCTTAACCATAGAGGCACAAACTATTTGGTCAAAATATTCCAAAATATTCAGCTTAGCCAAATATTCCCTTGTTCTGTCGGGTGGCGTGGCGGTAGCTACAGAGCATTTCAGCCCGGATTCCTTTATGTATTTTAACAGTTGGTCAAGACCTTTTTTCTTTTCTATACCATACTTTTCAATATGCTCTTTCATATATATTTTTCGCAAATTTTTAACTGCATAATAGTCAAAGTCGGGGCACACCAGCTTTTGCAGCTTTGGTACGGCGTACTCTGCCGGCAGACTGCGTATTTCAAGCACATGCTCCGGCTTCATAGGAAAGCCCAGCTTTTGCGCCGCCTGTACATAGTATTTTTGCAGCCATTTTTCGGTATCTATCATCAGTCCGTCCATATCAAACAGAACGCCTTTTATTTTTTGCATAATAATTCTCCTTATATGTTCAGGCAGTTTGCCTGCCGTTATCTGCCTTATTTAAGCAAGACTTTTGCCTGTTGTCTGCTTTTGAATGTATAAAAAATCGGCTGTAAATATTATAGCATATCTACAGCCGAAGTTATATATTATTTTTTACTTTATCAAGGTCCAGTCGCCCAGCTTGCGGTATCTGTTAAGCATATCGTTAAAGCTTGACTCCTCTACCTTTTCGCCACCTACCTTAAACTCCTTTTTGCCTGAAGCAGTATCGTTTATAAAGGTGTATTCACTGCTGTTTTCCACAAATTCACCGTTTTGGTAGCTTTCGTAGCTAAAGTTTGTTTCAAACTTAGTGCCGCTTTTTGACACATTTGCTACATACAGCACAGTTTCGTTGTTGCTCATACTGTCTGTATACAGCTCCAGCATACAATTTACACCGTTTTCGGTGGTGGCGCTTTTTATGGTTTGCACGCTTGGGTTTGTACCTACAAAATGCATCATATTAAGCTGACAGCCGTTGCCGCCTGTGTAGTACAACAGCAAATCCGTTACACCGTCATTGTCAATGTCCCCTACATAGTAGCCGTACAGCTTCATTTTGTTGCCTGCTTCGCCGATAATATACTCGTCTTTAATGCTTTCAATATAGCTTGCAAACTCGTCCGAAACATCAGAAACCTCTATATTCATCTGGCAGAAGGTACCCTCAATGCCCGAAATAACGCCTGTAATTTTACAGCTGCCTGCCTTGCCTGCACCTGTTATTACACCGCTGTTGCTTACGGTAGCTACGGCAGAGTCACTGCTTGTCCACTTTATACGGTTATAATATGCCGCACCTAAATCGGACGGAAGCACCGCTTTGGTGTAGTTGCCCTCTGAAAGCCTTTCGGTAATGGAAACATAATCGTTAAACAGAGTTCGGGAGGTTTTCAGCGAGGTATACTGGGAGGTGTAGTCGTCACGGGTTTTCTTTTTTCCGTCTATTTTGTAAACGGCCTTTTTCGCCATATCCCCCAGCTTTGCCGGCTCTTTGGAGTAGTACTCTGCTTTTTTGCTTGCAGTGGTGCCTGCTGTATTATAAAGCAGTGTTGTTTTCTCTGTATAGTCTGCCGTTGCCTTGCTGTATTCTGCAATAATGTCAAAGTTACCCTGTGAATCCGTATAAATTTCCTCAACATACGAGCTGTAGCCGGAATTTACAATTTCGCTGTAGCTTTTTTCTGTTTCACTTACATAGGCAGTACCGTTGGAAACGGTAACAACTCTTGCCTTTTGGAAATTGTCGGACAATTTATAAATTATAAAAAGCTCATAGTTGCCGTCTTCGTTAAAGTCACCGATTTTACAGCCGGAAATTTTTGCCTTGCCCTTTTTTGTTTTTGCGTAGGTATATTCTTCTGTAGGCTTTAGATCGTAAAGGTAGCTGTTAAGAGCGGTAATGTCGTCTACTCTGTCATCGCTTACCTTTACGGTAAAGTTCTTTATGGTAGTGTCGTAGCCCTCTATATACGCTCCTACCTGACATTCGCCCTTGCTCATAGGGGTAACTACTCCCTGTGAATTTACAGCGGCAATATTTTCGTCAGAGGTGGTGTAGCGTATATTTCCTGTTTTTTTACTGTTTGTTATTTCAGCAGAAATTTGGGCTGTTTTACCCTCTGTAACGCTAAGCTCCTGCTCTGAAATTTTAGCGGTAAGCTCCGGCATACTCTCTGTAGGTGGCTCTGTAGATACCTTGGTAGCCTCCTGCGTAGGAGCTTCGGTAGCCTTTGTAAGAATATTTGCCAGTACGGCAGTGTCAAAGGTACCGCCGCTTAGTGCATAAAAGGCACCTGTACCGCCTAAACCTAAAACCAAAACAATAACCAATGCTATAATTACTCCTGTAGGCACCTTGCCCTTTTTCAAATCAAATCAACACCTTTCTGTGGTTATTATTGGATAATACTCTATCTTTAATCAACTAAGAGATTACTTTAATAAACTACTTCAAAATTAAATCTTTAATTTTCTTAACATCGCCGTCCATAACCGCAAACCTGCTTTTAAGCTCTATGCTTACCTCAGGTGAAATATTGGAATGAATATACAGCGAATCAAGCCCTGCATTGTACGAACCTAAAATATCTGTTTTACAGTCGTTGCCTATCATTATGGTTTCTTTCGGGTCAAGATTGTATCTGTCAAGAATAATATTGTAAAACGCCTTGTCAGGCTTGCATGTGTATTCGTCTGAGGATATTACAATACCGTCAAACTTATCCTCAATACCCAGCATTTTCAGCTCCGGCGCTGTAAACCATCTTTGGGCATTGGTAAGCAAATATACATTTTTGCCCGCCTTTTTCAGCGAATCAAGCAGGTCAAGCACGCCGTCGTACAGCTTTATATATTTTGTAGATATTACCCTGAACGCCTTTGCCGTGTATTTGCCAAAGTCAGCGGGAGGCTCTACACCCTTGTTTTTCAGCAAATCCTCAAACACCTTTTCAATGCGTATGTCAATATCCGTAAAATTCGGGTGATTTTTTACAACAGCCTGCTTTTCCTTTTCCACTTGAACACCGTATGCTTTTTTTAGCTGCATTGGCGTGTAGTCTGCACCCTCAAAGGCATACAGCTCTGCCATTTTACTCCACAGGTATGTTTTCCACTCGTTTGTGTTAATATCAACAAGTGTTCCGTACAGGTCGAACAAATAATTTTTATACATAGGTTTACTCTCCCGATTATAAATCTAAAATACAAGTCTAATTATAACATAAAAAATTTGTAAAACAACTACAGTTTTTTAATAAACTTTACACTTTATGGTATATTTTGTAGCTTTTTATGTAATCATATGGTAAATTGTCTTATACCTACAGGAAAATTTATAAATAATTTGGTGCTGACAAAAATTATTATTTATGGTAATATAGTTTAGAGTATACATTGCCGCTGTTTAAACTACAAAGCTAAGCGGCATTTATAACGGAGGTAGTGCCCCAATGACAGACAAAGAGCGTGCCTTGGCGGCGGTAGACGCCCTAAAAAAAGAATATCCCGACGCCGTATGTTCACTTGTTTATACCCAGCCATTACAGCTGCTTATAGCTACCAGACTGGCGGCACAGTGTACAGACGCAAGGGTAAATATGGTTACGCCAAAGCTTTTTGACACCTACAAAACGGTTGACGACTTTGCACAGGCAAATGTAGAAGATGTACAGCAACTTATAAAAAGCTGCGGACTTTACAAAACCAAAGCAAAAGACATTGTGGCTATGTGCGCCGCCCTGCGTGACAAGTTCGGCGGTAATGTACCGGACACTGTAGAACAGCTTGTAACACTGCCGGGGGTAGGCCGAAAAACCGCCAACCTTGTAGTAGGCGATATTTTTAACAAGCCTGCTGTTGTAGTGGACACCCACTGTATAAGAATAACCTCACGGCTGGGCTTCCACAGCATAAAGGACGCAACAAAAATAGAAAAAATTTTAAGGGAGCTTTTACCCCCTGATGAATCAAACGATTTTTGCCACAGAATAGTTCTGCACGGCAGGGCGGTCTGTACGGCAAGAAGCCCCAAGTGCAGCATTTGCTGTATGCAAAGCTTTTGCCCGTCGGCATTTAAGGTTGAAAATAAAACAAATACCAAAAATAAAAATAAAACGAAAGGTGAGATATAAATAATGTCTTATCCAAAGGAATTAATAAGAAATTTCAGTATTATTGCTCATATTGACCATGGCAAAAGTACCCTGGCAGACAGAATACTGGAGCAGACAGAGTCGGTTGCCCTAAGAGAAATGGAAGACCAGCTGCTTGACAATATGGACCTGGAGCGTGAGCGTGGTATAACCATTAAGGCACACGCCGTAACATTGGTGTATAAGGCAGACGACGGCAAAAGTTATGTGTTTAACCTTATAGATACACCGGGACATGTTGACTTTAACTACGAGGTTTCCCGTTCGTTGGCGGCCTGCGAGGGTGCTGTGCTTGTTGTTGACGCTTCGCAGGGTATAGAGGCTCAAACACTTGCCAACACATATTTGGCAGTTGACAGCGGACTTGAGATTGTACCTGTTGTAAATAAAATTGACCTGCCAAGTGCTGACCCAAAGCGTGTAAAGGCAGAAATTGAAGATGTTATAGGCATACCTGCCGAGGACGCTCCGGAGGTTTCCGCAAAGGCCGGCATTAACATTCACCAGGTTATGGAAAAAATAGTGTCTGACATTCCTGCACCACAGGGTGACGACAGCAAGCCGTTGCAGGCGCTTATTTTCGACTCCTACTATGACGCTTACAAGGGCGTAATTATTTATATAAGGATAAAAGACGGTACGGTAAAGGTTGGCGACGAAATAAAGCTTATGGCTACAGGTGCGGTGTTTACGGTGGTAGAGTTGGGTTATATGCGCGCTACTTCACTGGAGCCTGCAAAGGAGCTTTGTGCCGGCGAGGTTGGCTACATTGCCGCCGCAATTAAAAGCGTACAGGACGCAAAGGTTGGCGACACCGTTACATTGGCAAACAACCCTGCATCAGAGCCACTTCCGGGTTACCGTGAGGTACAGTCAATGGTATTCTGCGGTGTTTACCCTGCCGACGGTGCTAAGTACACAGACCTGCGTGACGCTCTTGAAAAGCTAAAGCTTAATGACGCTTCACTTTCCTTTGAGCCTGAAACCTCGGTTGCACTGGGCTTTGGCTTTAGGTGCGGCTTTTTGGGCTTGTTGCATATGGAAATTATACAGGAAAGGCTTGAGCGTGAGTACAACCTTGACCTTGTTACTACAGCGCCAAGCGTTATTTTCAGAATAACCAAAACAGACGGCACTGTAGAAATGATAGACAACCCTACAAACTACCCTGACCCTGCACTTATTGCAAAGGCAGAGGAGCCTATGACAAACGCTCACATTTATGCCCCTGCCGAATATGTAGGAAACATTATGGAGCTGTGCCAGGACAGGCGCGGCGTGTTTAAGGATATGACCTATATTGACAATGACAGAGTAGATATTCACTACCTTTTGCCGTTGGCAGAAATTGTGTATGACTTTTTCGACACTTTAAAGTCACGCACCCGTGGCTATGCCTCCTTTGACTATGAGCTTGCAGGCTATGCCGAAAGCAAGCTTGTTAAGCTGGATATTATGCTGAACGGCGAAATTGTAGACGCACTTTCCTTTATTATTCACGCTGACAAGGCATACACCCGTGCAAGAAAAATGACTGAAAAGCTAAAGGAGAAAATTCCGAGACAGCTTTTTGAAGTACCTATTCAGGCATGCATAGGCGGAAAAATTATAGCCCGTGAAACCGTAAAGGCTATGCGTAAAGATGTACTTGCAAAGTGCTACGGCGGCGACATTACCCGTAAGAAAAAGCTGCTTGAAAAGCAGAAAGAGGGTAAAAAGAGAATGCGCCAGTTGGGCAGCGTAGAAGTGCCGCAGGACGCATTTATGGCTGTGCTTAAGCTTGATTCAGAATAAACCAAGCACAACCATTTTATAAAATAATTTTAGGCGCGCGTTGTAAAATGAAGTTGAACATTTAAAAAAAAAAATGAGGTCCATAGCGGACCACTGTGTTAGAATTAAGTTACCACACAAAATACACACAGGA
>CADANT010000035.1 GCA_902789345.1 uncultured Ruminococcus sp. | reverse complement strand
ATAGGCAGGAGAATATGGATATATCAAATAATCAAAAGAACCACAGATAGTACAGATAATAATACCTACACGAAATTGTTTAAGTGCTATCGAGTGGGAATAACGTACAAAAAAGCCGAAAGCCTGTATTTATATGGGCTTCCGGCATTTCCAAACTTAAACTTTTTAGAGTGGGAGATTTTTCAACACATTGAAAAATCTATATTAGTTTACGTTATAGGACAATTAGTAGGTGTATTTGTTTGTTTTAAATTTTAATATGTTTGCGAAATTAGACTAAGGAGATGTTTATATGACTATTTTGGAAGCAACTATACAAACGTTAAAAAATCTCGGTGGGAAAGCATCTTATTCAGATATATATATAAGGAATATGAAAGGGTTGTAGGTCACAGTATTACTAAAAATCAACAGGCTGGAATTAGAGCCTGCATTGAACGCAATTCCTCTGATTCTAATGTATTTCAAGGTAACGATATATTTTATTCTGTCTATGGAAAAGGTAACGGATATTGGGGGTTGCGCTAACTAATTACTGATATCTCTATTTAAGTTAGGCGGAATTGTCCACTTGTTTCCAAAAATATCTTATTATTTACTAAATATTAGACTTATAATAATGTCCATTTGCAGTGGTAACACCACTAGTTTGTAATATAATTTGATTAAGAGATTGAATAGGGTAAAATCTCTTTAATCATTGTCAAATTAAAATGATGCACCGTACAAATATAAAATAATTTAATTTATATGCCAACAGTCCAAATGTTCTGTTTATTTGTGTGAACCTTTGGACTGTTGGCGTTTAAATTATTTAATTTTTTCGGTTAAACTAAAATTTTTAGTGTGCAAAATTCATAGGTCGATATTTTTTGTAAATGCCAACCCTGTTTGTTGTTATAGTGTTCTTATGATAAAGATTATTTATATTATGATTTTGTATTGTATTTACTTTTTGTTTTTGTTACATTTTTTACCGCACTTATCAAAGCTTGGATTAAATGCGTAGAAATTCTTGCTGTCAAGTTTGTCAGTCAGCATACGCAGAGCTTCACCAAATCTCTGATAATGTACAACTTCTCGTTCTCTTAAAAATCTAATAGGGTTAATAACATCTGGATCGTCACAAAATCTTAAAATATTATCATAGGTTGTGCGGGCCTTTTGTTCCGCAGCAAGGTCCTCGTGAAGGTCTGTTATTGGGTCGCCTTTACATTGCAAATACGCTGCGGTAAAAGGTGTTCCATTGGCGGCCGCCGGGTATACGGCACTGGTGTGGTCAACAAAGTAGGTTTGTAGTCCTGCTTTCTCAATTTCCTCCGGTGTCATATTTCTTGTTAATTGGTGCACAATAGAACCCACCATTTCTAAATGTGCCAATTCGTTTGGCTGCATAAGTTGTAACAAATTTAAGTCAATTATTCTAATTGTGGCAGCTTTGGATATATGGTAATAATTAAGCGGTTGTATTCTTTTGGAAACTTGAATTTGTATTTAGAATATTCAATTTTTTCTACCAAAAGTTTTAGCATTCCATTTCGTTTGGCGGGACTTTTAATTTTATAATAAGCGCTTGTTATGGTACTTGGCTCTACACAAATTTCTATATTACTGCTGCTTTGGCTGGGTGGAGTAGATTTATTTTTTAGCTGTTCTATGGTGTTTAAAATAATCTCTTTTTCTGTGTTTGCAGAACATAATCTTTCTTTAAAAATATCTGTTGTGTATAATCCGTTTTCATATGCATCATATATTATTGCAATTTTATTGTTTATCTTCTTTAGGTTTGTATTGCATTGGTTTAAGATTTCTCTGTTGTTTTTACAGCGTTCATAGTTAGTGCTTTCTATATGCTCGTTATTTTGTTTGATTTTATAGCCGGTAAGCCACTTGTTTAGTGCGCCTACTATAGCATCTTCTATAATAAAAAGGTCACTGCTTACATTGGTGCATTTGCTGTTGGTGCATATCAGCGAAGGGTGTTCCTTGCCTTTATGCGGTCTTCTCTGCATTAACTTGCCGCACTCTTTGCAAATTACTAAGCCTGCCAGTGGATTTTTTATCTCCTTTGATTTTGGACAGGTGCTTGACATATTTTTGCTTTTTCTCTGTTGTACAAGCTCAAAGGTGGCGTTATCAATAATAGCAGGGTGTATTCCTGCATACACTGATGCACATTTGTTCCTTGCCCTTGTTACAACAAATTTACCGTTTTTAACCCTTTTGTTCTGTGGGCGTTGTCCCCAACAAATTTTACCTGTGTAAACGGGATTATACAGAATATCCCTTATGCTGGAGGCTGACCATTCAGATTTGCCGGTTGCAGTTTTTATACCAATATTATGTAAACGCTTTGCAATTTCATTGTACCCCACACTTATACCGTCAATGCCATATGCATACCACTTAAATATCAGCTTTACTGTTTCGGCCTGCTGTGGGTCCGGCTCAAGTGTGTAGCCCTTTTCAGATTTTAGCTTTATTTTCTTATATCCGTATGGTGGCTTGTTGCCTACGAACTTACCTTCTTTTACAGATTGCAGTCGTCCTGCTTGTAGGCGACGGTTAATGGTTTTATATTCACGCCTTGACATAAATAATCCAAATTCAAAATATTCTTCGTCAAACTCGTTGTTTGGATCATATGTTTTTTGAGGAGTAATTATAAGTGTATTGGAATATTTAAAGGTTTGTGCTACTATGCCTTGATCAATGGTGTCGCCTCTGGCAAGTCTTTCAATTTCCATAACCAATACGCCTTTGTACCTGTTGTGCTCAACAGCGTAAAGCAGCTGTTGCATTACCGGTCTTGCGGAGATTGTTTCACCGGACACAACCTCTTTGTATATTTCAGTAATCTCTAAGCCGTTGTGCTTTGCGTATGCCGTAAGCACAGCGTTGTGTCTGCTAAGAGTTTCAAGCTCCCCCTGTGCTTCCAGTTCAGCGTCAGCCCTTGATTTACGCAGATATATTGCATAGCCCATTTGTATCCACCCTTTTTAGAGTTTAATGTATTAAAATATATATAATTTGTTGCTTTTGTATGAATATAAGCTAATAAGCAACATAAATATTATTGTAGAGGTGGCATTTATGGCAATAGTCAGAGAGTACCAAATAGGTGAAGTGGTTGTTCAGATAGATGACAGCTATATTGTTAAAGCACAGTCGGAAATTGATGAAATAATTAAGAGCTGTGGCATAGTTTGGACAGAAGCGCTCTTAGAAAACGGTGAACAACCCATAAAACCAGACAATAGGGATTTATGATAGACGGTTACATAAATAATATTTGTTTATACTTGTCTAATAGAGAAACGAGGTAGGGCATATGGTGTGCAAGGTGTGCGATTTACGTCATAAAGAGGTAATAAATGCAAAGGACGGTTGCAGGCTTGGCTTTGTAGATGATGTTGAAATTAATATTAAGGACGCCACAGTTGTATCTTTAGTTATATATGGGAGACTTCGCTGTTTTGGTTTGCTGGGCAGGGAAGACGACATAATTATAAGCTGGAACTGTATAGAGCTGATAGGTGAAGACACAATATTGGTTAACTTTAATTTTCAAAATAAAAGGAAAAAACCGTTTAGAGGGATTTTTAAAAATTAAATACAAGGCTCATCAAACGCAAGCAATTATTTATATATGCATATAAAGGCGGATTTAAAAAACATACGGTTTTAGCGGTTGTTTTGAATATACCATTATGCAAATATTTTACATAATATATACTGTACCGGTATAAATTTATATTATCCTCGCAAAATAATTAAGAGAATTTGTGAGGTGGTTATAATTTGAACCTGTATACCGATTACAAAACCAATTACCAAATATTAAATGAAGCACTGCGTGCGTCACATAGCTTTGATTTGGTTTGCAGACAGGTAACAATTCAAAAAAGAAAGTCATGCCTCTATTTTATTGACGGACTTGTAAAAGACGAAATTATGGAAAAAATAATGGAGTTTTTCTTTTCGGTAGATGATGAAAGCTTTATGGAAAGCCCTTATGTATTTACAGAAAATTGCGTACCGTATGTAGAGGTTGATGTAGTAAATAATGTAGACAAAATAGTTACCGGTGTGCTTTCAGGAATGTGCGCCCTTATCGTAGACGGCTTTTCAGCGGCAATACTGATAGACAGCCGAACATACCCTCAACGGCAGACCGACGAGCCGGAAAAGGACAAGGTTATGCGTGGCTCAAAGGACGGCTTTGTAGAAACCCTGGTAAGTAACCTTGCCTTGGTCAGACGAAGAATAAGGGACCCAAAGCTTACTGTAAAACCGTTTTTAGTAGGTGAAAAGTCCCGCACCGATGTTGCTGTTTTATATATGGACGACATGGTGGATAAAAAGCTTTTAAAAAAGATTACCGACGGAATCAAAAATCTAAAGGTTGATTCACTTACAATGAATCAGCAAAGCTTTTTGGAGGCGCTCTACAAGCACAAATGGTACAATCCGTTGCCAAAGGTAAAATATACAGAGCGTCCCGACACCACTGCTTCGGCACTTCTTGACGGCAATATTGTTATTTTTGTAGACAATTCACCCTCTGCACTGATTTTACCAACATCAATATTTGATGTTATTGAAGAAGCAGATGATTATTATTTTCCGCCTATTACAGGAACATATATTAGATTTACAAGGTATTTGGTTACTATTGCCACGCTGTTTATTACCCCGGTTTGGCTGCTTTGCCTGCAAAACCCCGACTTCGTGCCGAATGCTTTTAAATTTGTTTTATTAACAGAGCCTGTAAATATTCCGGTGTTTTGGCAGCTTATACTGTTAGAGATTGCTATAGACGGACTAAGGCTTGCCTCTATAAAAACGCCTAATTCCCTAAGTGCATCGTTGAGTATTATAGGAGCTATAGCCCTTAGCGAATTTGCAGTAAAGGTAGGGTGGTTTTCAACCGAATCAATGCTGTATATGGCGTTTGTTGCTATAGCAAATTATACACAGCCAAGCTACGAATTGGGCTATGCGCTGAAATTTTTTAGAATATTTATTTTAATATTAACTGTCCTGTTTAATTTTGTAGGTTTTATTATAGGCGTAGCCGTAGTTGTGATTTTGCTGTTGACAAATAAAACTATCTCAGGCAAAAGCTATTTATATCCGCTAATTCCGTTTAACGGTAAAAAGCTGCTTAGAAAGATAATAAGAAAGCGCATATAAGAAAATATATTACGAATTTTAAGTTGTTTTGGTTTCCTGCGTAAGCAAATTTATACGCTTATGCAGGAAATTTATTTAATAGTGGCAAAACCTTGTATTAATTTACACTTTGAGTTATAATAAAAACCATAATAGGGCAACAAAGGACGGAAATAAATGAATAGATTAGCTAAGCTTACTGCCGTTGCTATTGCAGTAATAACCGTAATATCTTGTTATACTTTGTGTGTATTTGCAGAAGATGTGTATGCTAATATTGACAGTGCAAAGGTTAGTGTAGACATACCGGAAAATTTTTCTGTTACAAATGCTGAAATTAATTCAGAGGGCGTTTTGCGGTACAATGCCTCTGCACAAACAGCTGATGCAAAGCAAACCTTACACATAACTTCAGAGAAAACAGACAAATCTCAAGAGCTTTTTAACTTTAAATATCTCTCAAAAGATGAAATTGACAATGAGTTAAACAGTGTAAAAAAGGGGACAAGCACTCTTACAGGCAAAAGCTACAAAAGCGTTACCGGGGCCTCGTATAAAGAGGACAGTAGCTGTATAATTTTTATGCTGTATAGCTCCGCTATTGACGGCAATAAAACGATAAGTACAGCTACAGCATATACCGTAGTAAACGGAGAACTGGTTACCGTTACATATTCATCAAACGCCGGCAGTCTTACAGTTGCTCAAAAGGGCGAGTTTAACAGTATAGTAGACAGTATCAAGGTAAAAACTCTGCTGGCTAAGCCCGAAAGCATTGATATAGCAGGTACATTTGGCACAGTGCTTTCCACTATGCTGATTTTAGGTATTGTCATAATAATTTTTGTGGTGTCATATTACATTAAAAACAAAAATGTCAAAAGTAACCCAAAAAACCAGTGTGCCGACAAATATTACGATGAGCTTATCAGCGAGGGAATTATGGGCGACGATAAGGCGCAAAGTACAGCTGCAGATGTACCTAAACACAAAAAGGCAAAGACAGCAAGCAACAGTGCCGATGTTATATCTGCCGCTATTAAAGAAAGCAATAAACAGCCTAGTATTATTGATGACGACTGGGAAGAAATGGACTTAGACGCTCTGTTTAATGTTCCGCAGATTCAGACTGAAGAAACCAATTCCTTTGAAGATAACCTAAATAAAATTGAAAACAAACGAATATCGGCGCAAAGAAATGCAGCAGCGCAAAATCGGGCACAGGAGGTATACGAAACCGACCGTGCCGAATCTGCAAAGCGCTATGCTAAGCTTTACATAGGCTCTGATGTTGAGCACAAAACCGACAGCGAAAAAAGAAGAAGTTCAAGCAGGGATTCATCAAGGAAAAGGCGAACTTCCGGTAAGAATAAGTCCGCCAGAGCACACAGCGGTAGTACACGCAGAAGAATGCGTGACAATGTTGTCGATGATTTTGAGCTTGACAGCTATTGGGATAAATACAGGTAAGGAGGTACAAATTGAGTACATTATTTATAAAAAACGCAAGGGTTATTGACCCTAAAAACAATATAGATGAAAACCTGAATATTTTTGTAGATAACGGCAAAATTGCCGAGGTAAGCAAGAATGTTCACAGTGCAGATGTTGAAATTGACGCAAACGGTATGGTTGCCGCACCGGGGCTTGTAGATATGCATGTGCATTTGCGTGACCCGGGCTTTACACAAAAAGAGGACATTATTACAGGCTGTAATGCGGCCGCAGCAGGCGGTGTAACCAGTCTGCTTGCTATGCCTAATACAAACCCTGTTGTAGATAATACAGAGGTTGTAGAGTATATTAAAAATAAGGCCACAAATGCAAAGGCAAGAGTGTATATTGCCGCAGCAGTTACCAAAGGACTTAAAAGTATAGAACCGACTGACATTGAGGCTCTCTCAAAGGCAGGGGTTATAGCTCTGTCTGATGACGGAAGACCGGTTGAAAACACAAAATTTATGGCACAGGCAATGCTAAAAGCGCCCCAAAATAATATGTGCGTTTTAGCCCATTGTGAGGATTTATATTTGGCCGACGGCGGAAAAATAAACGAGGGCGAGGTAAGCCAAAAGCTTGGTGTTAAGGGTATTCCTGCTGCTGCAGAGGATACAGGCACAGCCAGAGAAATTGCGCTTGCCGCCGCATACAATGTTCCTATACACAT
The DNA here is from genome assembly GCA_902789345.1 of uncultured Ruminococcus sp. GTDB lineage: Bacteria > Bacillota > Clostridia > Oscillospirales > Acutalibacteraceae > CAG-964. The sequence continues at coordinate 7,930 of CADANT010000035.1, read as the reverse complement.
TTGCCATGTTAGCACAAAAACTTCTGTTGCACTTGTAAGAGATGCAAAGGCAAGAGGGGTTAAGGTTACAGCTGAAACAGCACCTCACTATTTTTCACTGACACAGCAGTCGCTTCTTGCAAAAGACGCTGACTTTAGAATGAACCCACCACTGCGGTGTGAAGACGATGTAAAGGCAATTATCTGCGGCTTGCAGGACGGTACTCTTGACGCTATTGCAACAGACCATGCGCCCCATACACCACAGGAAAAAGCATATTTTGAAAAAGCCCCTAACGGCTCTATAGGTATGGAAACCTCACTTGCTGTGGGTATAACCTACCTTGTTAATAAGGGCTTGCTTTCACTGCCGCAGCTCATAAACAAGATGTCTTTGGCACCTGCAAAAATCCTTAATATCCCGGCGGGAAGCTTGTCTGTAGGCGAAAATGCGGATATTGTAATTTTTGACCCAAACGAAGAGTTTACAGTTGATGTTAATAAGCTTCACGGCAAGTCAAAAAACACCCCATTTAAGGGTATGAAGCTTAATGGTAAAGTTAAATATACCGTACTGAACGGTAATATAGTTTATAAAGATTAACGGAGGACATTATGGCACTTGATAGATTGATTGAAAAAATTGTAGAAAAGCAAAACCCTACAGTAGCAGGATTAGACCCAAAGCTTAGCTACATTCCTGATTTTATTAAGGAGGAGGCCTTTGCAAAGTACGGTAAAACACTTGAGGGTGCGGCAGAGGCAATATTAGTGTATAACAAAGCGCTTATTGACGCATTGTGTGACATTGTGCCGGCTGTAAAACCGCAGGCTGCATACTATGAAATGTATGGTTGGCAGGGCGTAAGAGTTCTTACAGAAACTATTGCCTACGCTAAATCAAAGGGTATGTTTGTTATTACAGACGGCAAAAGAAACGACATTGGCACTACAATGGAGGCTTATGCTACCGCTCACCTGGGTGTAACAGATGTTGACGGTACAGAGGCTACAGCATTTGGTGCTGACGCACTTACAGTAAACGGTTACTTGGGTGCAGACGGCATTGTGCCGGTAATTAATGTTTCAAAGAAAATGGATACAGGTATGTTTGTGCTTGTTAAGACTTCAAACCCAAGTTCTGGCGAACTGCAAAACCTGGAGCTTGAAGGCTCTGAAACAATATATCTTCATATGGGCAACCTTTGTGAAGAGTGGGGCAAAGAGCTTATGGGTAAGTACGGTTACTCAGGCGTAGGTGCTGTTGTTGGTGCTACATACCCACAGCAGCTTACAGAGCTTAGAAAAGAACTTACACATACATTCTTCTTGGTACCCGGCTACGGTGCTCAGGGCGGTACAGCTAAGGATATTGCCGGAGCATTTGACAGCAACGGCTTAGGCGCAATAGTAAACTCATCAAGAGGTATTATGTGTGCTTGGCAAAAGGAAGACGGTTGCAAGCCGGAGGATTTTGCCGCTGCTGCAAGGAGAGAGGCCGAGAAGATGAAAAAGCTTCTTACTGATGTGACAGGTGAAATCAAGCTTCCGTAAGCGTTTTGTAATTAAAGTGAATGTTTGTTTGCTTTAATGCGATTTTTAAAATTCTGATTAAGTAAAAAGGGTACAGCTTTGTTCTGTACCTTTTTTATTACCGTGTAGATAGGTTTATTAAATTTGATACAAGTCCCAAATATCCAACTGTTTTTATATTACAGGTGGCTTTGTATTAGGAATAAATTTGTTGATTAGATATAAAAAGAAAAGTAGAGAAAATAACTTTATGAAACCACGAGTTAATTATATAGACAATTTAAGAACGGTTAATGTCTCCCTGTTGATAATATATCATTTAGCTTTGGCTTACAATTCATGGGGAGAGGCAAATTATATATTTTTTGAAGAAGTTAATCCTATTGCATCAGTAGTAGTGTTTATGTCGCCATGGTTTATGCCTTTAATGTTTTTACTTGCCGGAGTATCTGCATCATTTTCACTAGAGAAAAGGAGTTATTCAGCTTTTATCAAGGAAAGATTTAAAAGATTAGGCATACCGTTAATATTTGGCGTTATAATTATCAATCCAATATTAAGTTTTATTGCAGACAAGACACATAACGGATATGACGGCGGTTATTTTGAACATTATTCCGTATATTTTACTAAGTTTACAGATTTAACAGGGTATGATGGCGGATTTACACTTGGACACTTTTGGTTTATAGCGGTATTAATTATTATTTCTTGCATAGGCTGTGGAGTAATTAAAGTTATTGATTCCGCAATCAAAAGTAATAGACTTGCTATGCTTATCATAAACTGTACACTTATTATTCTTGCGATTGCTTTATTTGATGTAACACTTTTTGGAAAGCGAATCCCCACATATTTATGTGTATATTTGCTTGGATATTATTTGTTTAGCAAACAAGATTTCATAGAAAGTCTTGTGAGTCTAAGGTGGTTATTTATAGTTGGATTTGTTCTGTTTTCGACAGTGAATGTTATTTTGTTTGTGTATATTAAAGATTATGAATTACTGAATAATATTTGCAATTACACATCATTTGCAACAGAAATTCCGGTGTTGATTTGTCTTGGAAAAACTCACCTGGATTACGCTAATACAATTAGCAGATACTGCTCAAAATTATCATATGTATTCTATATAGTTCATTTTCCAATAGTTGTTTTGTGTCAGTATTTTATTTCTTTAACAGGAGTAGGGAGTATATACAATTTTGTTTTATCCCTTGTGGCGTCAACAATTTTGACATGCGGTGCTTGCTGCATAATAGATAAGAATAAAATAACAAGAATTTTGTTTGGATTGAAAAAATAGAGTAAAATATCCCTTGATTTCTCCAAATTTAAGAATTAATAATTTATAAAACATTTCCGATTTTCTGTCGGATTTCTCTTATTGAGGTTACTATGAACATTAAATTACCTAAAGATGTTATTTATATATTACAACAGCTTGAAAATGGTGGTTTTTCCGCCTATGTTGTAGGCGGATGTGTGCGTGATGCGCTTTTAGGCAAAGCACCGCAGGATTGGGATATATGCACAAGTGCACTGCCACAGCAGGTTATAAATACTTTTTCCGATTATAGAGTTATAAAAACGGGGATAAAGCACGGCACAGTTACATTAATGCTTAACGACAGTATGTATGAAATAACGACCTTTCGTACAGAAACGGGCTTTTCAGATAACCGCCGCCCCGATACTGTGGAATTTGTTGCGGATATTAAAGAGGACTTGTCAAGACGAGATTTTACGATAAACGCAATGGCGTATAATCCAAAGCAGGGGCTTATTGACCTGTTTGGCGGACTTGCCGATTTAGATATGCACATTATAAGAACAGTGGGTAACGCCGATGTTCGCTTTAATGAGGATGCACTCAGAATACTTCGTGCACTGCGTTTTTCGGCAAAGCTGTGCTTTAATATAGAAGAAAGCACAGCGGCGTCTGTACACCGCAACAAAAGCTTGCTTAACAATATTGCTGTAGAAAGAATTTTTGCTGAATTTAAGCAGCTTTTACTTTCGGAGAATGCTGTAAATGTTCTTCGTGAATATCAGGATGTAATATCCGTATTTATACCGGAAATCAGCCCAATGGTAGGCTTTTGTCAGCACAACAGCTACCATTGTTATGATGTTTGGGAGCATACCCTGCACGCACTTTCCTATGCAGGCAATAACATAATAGTAAGGCTGGCTGTGCTGTTTCACGATATTGGCAAGCCACACAGCTTTACTCTTGACCAACAGGGAGTAGGGCATTTCTACGGGCACTGCGTAAAAAGTGCAGAAATAACAGAAAATGTACTAAAAAGGCTTCGCTGTGACACAAAAACAACAAACACAGTAGTTACACTGGTGAAAAACCACGACAGAATTATTTCTGCAAATAACAAGTCAGTTAAGAAAACTGCACTGTATTTAGGCTCGGAAGAAATGACGAAACTTTTAATTACCGTAAAAAAATGTGACGCATACGGTCAATCTCCCGAACTGTTCCGACAACGCCTAGAGGAACTTAACAAAATTGAGGATATTCTAAACAGCCTTATTGCCCACAATAAAGTTTTATTTTCAGTAAAAGAATTGAAAATAAACGGTAATGATTTAATTAATATGGGAGTTAAAGACGGTCGTATTATCGGTGCAATTTTAAATTCATTGCTAAAGTCGGTAAACGATGAAAATATTGACAACACCTACAATTCTCTTGTAAAGTCAGCCAAGAAAAAGCTCGAAAAAAATTTGTAACAATTTTGTAGTGTGTTGAAAGAATAGATAAAAGAGGCGTATATACAGAGTAAAATTTTGTGACATTTGCTGCAAAATTTTACTCTAAAATTTTGTGTAGTTTTTCACAAAAAGGTTACATAACTGTTACAGATAGTTGTGATATTTATGCAGAAAAGGCATAAATAATGGGATTCAACACTGCTTTAGGGCGGTAACAAACAGTTACAACAAACTTTACAAAATTGTAACCATACTGTAAAATAACCGTATTCCAATAAACAGAAAACTATTTAAAGGAGTGAAAAGGGCTTTGTGCCCTTGACCGGTTATGAAAATTTCAAGTAAGATTACATCAATATTATTAATTGCAGCTTTAGCTGCCGGCAGCAGTGTATTTGCAGCGTCGGCAATTGATGAAGAAAACAGTACAGAAAGTAATTCAAACAACGAGGTTGTTGCTTATGCTGAAAGTGTTGAAGTTTCAGTTGACACTTCACCGGAAATTATGGTTGAACAGGTTGCAACAAATCCTGTAGCTACCGGCACAGTTCAAATTTCAAGAAACAAACTAACTCTTGGCGTGGGTGAAGGCTTTAAGCTAAATGCCACTGTTAAAAACACCAACGATCCGTCACAGGCTCTTAGTTGGTCTTCTTCTAATAAAGCAGTTCTTACCGTAACAGGCAACGGTAATGTTAAGACTGTAAAAGAAGGCATAGCAGTTGTTACTGTAAAGCTTAAAAACGGCAGCAGCGCAAGCTGTACTGTTACGGTAAAGAAAGCGCCTACAAGTATTTCTTTAAACAAAAAATCAATTACCCTAGGCGTTGGCGAAGTGTTTGACCTAAATTCTTCTTTGCCAAGCGGCTGCGGTGCATACAGCATAAAATACTATTCAAACAATTCAAGCGTTGCTCCTGTAAAGGCAGCAGGCGGTCTTGTTACAGCTAAAAGGGCAGGTACAGCAGTTATTACAGCAAAAACCTACAACGGCAAAACTGTAAGCTGTAATGTAACAGTTAAGAATGCACCAAATAAAATCTCATTGAACAAAACAAGCCTTACATTGGGCGTTGGCGAAAAGTACGATCTTAACAGCTCACTTCCAAAGGGTACAGCTGCATACAAGGTTTTGTACAGCACAAACAATGCAGGCGTTGCCGATGTAAAAGCGGCAGGCGGCCTTGTTACAGCAAAAAGGGCCGGCACGGTGGTTGTTACAGCTACAACCTACAATGGCAAAAAGGTAAGCTGTAAGATAACAGTTAAAAATGCACCAAACAAAATCTCACTAAATAAAACAAGCCTGTCACTAAACAAGCAGGGCACATTTGACCTTAATTCTTCACTGCCAAGCGGTACGGCTTCACACAGTGTAGTGTATTCCTCAAGTAACCCAAAGGTTGCAGAGGTTAAATCTGCAGGCGGCTTTGTTACTGCAAAATCAGCAGGTACAGCAGTTATTACAGCAAAAACCTACAACGGCAAAACAGCCAAGTGTACGGTAAAGGTTTCAAACGCATCATACACACAGGACGACCTTTACTGTTTGGCAGCCGTTATTTGGCAAGAGGCAGGTGCTTCATACTGCAGTGACCGTCTACAGCTGTTGGTTGCAAATGTAGTTATGAATCATGTAGAGTCACCTTATTTCCCTAATACAATCAGGGGAGTTATTACAAGAAAGGGCGCTTACGGAAAAATGTATTGGGACGGCGTTTCTATTCCAAAGGCAAACGACCCTATTACAAAGGCCGCTATTGACAGATGTTATGCAAACGCTAAAAAAATACTGGAGGGCTACAGAATATTGCCTTCAAGTGTAATTTATCAGGCAGGCTTTGTTCAAGGCTCCGGTGTATATACCTATGAAGAGGGAATGTACTTCTGTTACAAATAAAAATTTAAGCATTATAAAATCGGCACTGTATATGCAAGCAGTGTCGATTTTTCTGTTCTTAGGTATTAGTTAGTAAATATAAATATATTTATGTGCCTATTCTCACTTATTCAACATATTACTTGAAGAACGGTTAAATTTATGTTATTATATAGTGAAATGTTTTTATGATAGGGGAAGTTTTGATTGCAAAAGGTCAATGAAATAAAAAATATGGACTGCGATTTTATACCGCTGGTTGCGCAGGTTATGGAAATAAGAAAAAGGGGAGATGTTCCTCTGGCTTACATAAGAACCTACGGTTGTCAGCAAAATGTTGCAGACAGCGAGCAGGTAAAGGGTCTGTTGTCACAAATGGGCTATGAATTTACCGACAAGCCGGACGATGCAGACTTTATTCTGTTTAACACCTGTGCCGTCAGAGAACACGCCGAAGACAGAGTTTTCGGTAATGTAGGTGCGCTGAAAGCCCTTAAAAGAAAGCACCCATCAATACTTATAGCCTTGTGCGGCTGTATGATGGAGCAGGAGCATATTGCAAACCGCATTTACAAGAGCTTTCCTTTTGTTGGTCTTGTATTCGGTACCAACTACATACATGAACTGCCGCAGCTGCTTTATAACTGCTTGGTAAACGGCAAGCGTTTGGTAGTAAGAGGAAATAAAGATACAACAATTTATGAAAACATTCCTACAAGGCGTGACGGTACATTTAAGGGTTGGCTGCCTATTATGTATGGTTGTGATAATTTTTGCACATACTGTATTGTACCACATGTTCGCGGCAGAGAAAGAAGCCGAAACCCTGAAAATATTCTTGAAGAGGCCAAACAGCTTATTGCAAACGGCTACAAGGACATAACCCTGCTTGGTCAGAATGTAAATTCCTACGGCAAGGGCTTGCCACAGGAAAACAAAATGACCTTTGCACAGCTTATAGGCGAGATAGATAAGCTGGAGGGCGACTATTGGCTTCGCTTTATGACCTCTCACCCAAAGGATTGTTCAAAGGAGCTTATTGACACCATTGCACAGTCAAAGCACATATCTACTCATTTACATTTGCCGTTCCAAAGCGGAAGTGACAGAATTCTAAAGCAGATGAACAGGCACTATGACAGGGCAAAGTACCTTGAAATTGTAAGATATGCAAAGGAAAAAATACCGAACCTCTCTTTAACAAGCGATATAATTGTGGGCTTCCCGGGTGAAACCTACGAGGATTTCAAAGAAACTCTCTCTCTTGTAAAAGAGGTTGGCTTTACCTCACTCTTTACATTTATATATTCACCGCGAGAGGGTACACCGGCCGCTAAAATGGACGACCCTGTTTCATACCAGGAAAAAAACAAGTGGTTCCAGGAGTTGCTTGCTTTACAGGAGAGCATTTCTGCAGAGCGTTGTGCTTCAATGGTAGGCAACAGCTGTAAGGTGCTTGTAGAGGGTGTAACCGGCAAAGAAAATATTCTGCAAACCAGAACATCCGGCAATATTATTGTTGAGGTTGAGGGCGACAGCTCACTTATAGGCACATTCCAAAATGTAGAAATTACAAGTGCACGCAACTGGATATTAAAAGGAAAAATTATTTAATTGGAGGAAATTAAAATGGATATGATCGAACTGGCAAGAGAAATCGGCAAGCAAATTCAGCAGGACGCTTCGTACATCAGTGTAAAGGCTGCAGAGCAGGCTTGCGACGAAGACAAAGACCTACAGCAGCAAATTGCTGATTTTAATATGAAGAGAATGACACTTAGCCAAGAGTCAAACAAACAGCCTCGT
>CADANT010000034.1 GCA_902789345.1 uncultured Ruminococcus sp. | reverse complement strand
TCTCGGCAGGTTTCGGCATACGCCAAGCCTATTGCCATTTCATGCATTCCTGTTGTCTGCATATCGTAGTAACAGTTGTAGAAGTAGCCAAAGGTATTGCCGGATCTTGAGTTACGACCGGAGCTTAAATAATACGAGTCGGGAACTATTGCCCCAATAAACCCTCCGGACGGATAATAGTTATCCATATCAGATGTGGAATTATAGTACTTTTGCGTGTAAAAAGTATTATCATATTCAACAGATTTTTCTGTATCGGTCTGCGTAAGAATATTTCCGACTTCACCTGCCGCATAACAATTCATATAAATATTTCCATAAATATTATCTATTATTGTTCCATCGGTAGCCTTGACCTTTACACCTTTTGTTGCTTTAGCATAGTTATCATCAAGTCCAACAAAACCACCGCAGTACTTACCCGTATAATCCATACCTACCATAGTAGTTGAATAACAATTTTGGTATACAGTAGTTGCATGATAATTAAATGAATTATTACTGCCGGATTCATTACCCTTTTTTTCAGGTGACTGATAGGTTCTATAATTTGAATCATATCCCGTAAATCCGCCCATTGCAACATTTCCCTCAACTGTACCGTCTGAATAGCAATTTCTAAATACACAACCAATATTTTCCTCATTGCCATTCAAATCATATAGCGTAACTCCTCCTAAACCATCTCTTATTATCCTGCCAATAAACCCACCGGTATTTTTATTTGAATACATGGTATTATTTGTAAAACAATTTATAGCTGTTATTCCTCTGGCACAAGACACAAAAGCACCTGAGTCCATTCCGGTAGAAAACATTTCACAGTTTACAGAATATGAATTGTAAAATGTTAGTGGAAAAACATTGGCACTATCATAAAACGCAAAGGCCATTTGATTCTTTGGGTACTCAAAATCATATTTCACCTGTGCATTATTATTTGGATTGTCATCAGTAAGAGAAAACATTCCGCCTACATGACCTCCACCGTAAATATAGCCGTCACTTGTAGAACAATTCTTTACAAACAATTTTTTATAAAAGCCCTTTCCTCCTAAAAAAGCAATTCCCTGGTTATTAAAGTTATTATTTACAGATTGTTGATAGAAAGTATTTCTTACATGGACATTTTCTAAAGAGAGAACATTTGTATTTCGTGCCGGTCTTGGATAAGCATACCCAAAAAGCAGTCCGGCAGCAGGTTCAGCATCAGTTACATTAAAATGCAATAGCATAACAGATTGGAATCCTAAATTATTGACGATTAATTTAGATTCTCCATAAATTTCATTATAAATTCCAAAGTGTGGATTTGTACCGTACATTTTTAAGTTATAAACTGTATGACCGTTTCCTTCAATGTACATAGTACTTGTTAAGCTCCTACCTGTCGCAAACTGTTTATTATCAAAGCCACCCATATCTATATCGGCAAGTAGGTTAAGCTTTATCGAATTAACATTGTTCACCTGGTTTAATACCCAAGCAAACTGGTCTGCCGTATATACATTATATACTGTGTATGTAGCCTGACTTTTTACTGATGTTTTTACATCTTTATAATTCACATAAGAATCAGCATATTTTTCTGTGACAGATGTGCTTGTCATTGAGGTTACTGTGGTAGTACCGTACTTTTGTAAACCGCCGTCAATTTCGTTGCCGTTATTATCATAGCCTTGCATATGTGAAGTATCTGTCCAGTTGAAAAATTCATTTCCCTGCTGAACAGGCAAGTCTTTAATAACATTGGCAGATTGAACAGAGGTATAGTTTTGCCCAAACACTTTATTTTGAATTTCTGTCCACCGTGCATTTTGAAAATCGGTGATGTTGTTATACTTAGTTTGTGACACGGCCTCTGCCGAGGTGTTCATACTTGTTAATGGAAGCGATGTTACAAGCAGTACAAGTATCAGCAGGACAGAAATAGTGGTATGTGAAATTTTGTTTAAATTCATACTTTTCATTTATACTGCCTCCTTACTACTTTTGGTTATATAATATTCGCAGTGGAATACATTTTTAAAATTAACAAATTTTTATATTAAAACAACACCTATATCAACAGTCAAGGTGTATAGCATTCCCTTATACTACTAAAAAAATGATACCACCAATATTATTAATTGTCAACAATTTATCTGTCTATATTAATAATTATTTGTATTTTGTGTTAAAAGCAACAAGCCGTTCGTGTTGAACGGCTTGTATTGAAAAAATATTATTTATATAACCATCGTGGCAGTGGTCAAAACATTACTAGAGCTATTTTTTATTTCTTTTCTTTCTTCTGTGGCTTGAAACCGCCAAAATAATAATCAGCACTGCCAGCAAAAGCGGCACAATAAAATATGTTGCATACTCTGCAATTATTCTGCCCTTGGAGCTTTGAAAATCATTGTTCTCTTGGGACACCGCTGTGGTTTCATTTTCGGCTGTTGCCTTTGTACCTGACTGCGTGTTGCTTTCTGTGCCGTCAGAATTGCTTTTACTGCCATTATTATCCTTGTCGTACGACCTTGTACAGAAAACAGCGTAGCGCAGGCTGTTGTCTAAATATGGGTGACAGGTAATAAGGGTTACCATATCCTTGCCCTTTTGAATTTTAACAGCGTCTATGTCGTCCGGATTGATTACCTTAATCTCACTTACTCTATAGGTAAGAGTACCCCACAAATTTTCAATGTAAACCGGGTCCCCCTTTGTCAACTGCTCAATATCTACAAAATATCTTGCACCGTTCCAGCCTCTGTGTCCGGCAATAACGCAATTTGTGTTATTGCCGCCAATAGGCATTGAGGTTTCACCAAGCTGAACTGCACCTCTTGACATATTGTTGTATGACGCACCAAGGTAAATAGGCATTTCAAGATTATTCATAGCCGGAACTCTCAGCACGCCTACAGCGGCGTCCGGAAGCCCATAGGCCGAAAGGTCAACTGCGCTTTGCTCGTAGGACCAAGCGTCACACAAACCCGACTGTTTATTTTTATATATTTTTGCGTTGTACTTGCTCATTTCGGCGTACAGCTCTGCAAATCCGTTGCCCGTATTCTTTTTAGGGGCATTGCTGCTGCTATTGATGTCTGTTTGCTGTTCAGTCGGCTGTGCAGACGGTTCTGTACTTTGCAGAGCTTCCTTATGATTTTCCTTAAAGTTCATAAAGTTCTCCACTGCCAGCTTACTGCTGTTGTCGGAAACCTCTGCGGAAATAAGAGGATATATAAATATACATATGCCCACAACAAACATTATACCGGCTAATGAGTACAACAAAATTCTAACAAATTTATTAGTCATTATCCTTACTCTTTCTTACTTTTTTGGTAACGGCTCTTGTTATAAAATATATTAACAGTATTCCAACAAGAACGCAGGCACCTACTAAAATAGCAAATAAATACTGGTCGTTGTAGGCACTGCCTGTTGTTTTTTCTGCCTCTGCTTTTGCCTGCTCTGCCGAATACGGAACAGCCGTACCTCGAACAAGCAAGCGGTGAGAGTTAATTCCGTATGGCGTACAGGTAACCAGCGTTACATAGTCTTTATTTTCGTCAATTTTTAAAAGCGAGGTGTCGGTAGGCTCTACAACCGCTATATTGTCAACCTTGTATGCAAGGGTTTGGTCAAGCACATATATGTAAAACATATCCCCTTTTTTCAGCTTTTCAAGGTCGGTAAATATCCTTAAATTTGAAACACCTGTATGGCCTGTTAAAACTGCGTGACTGCCTTTGCCGCCTACAGGCAAAGAGGAGCTTTGCAAGTGTCCTACTCCCTTTTCAAGCACTTTTGTGGAGGTGCCGTGATAAACAGGATATTTTACATTGATAGCAGGGATCTCCACACAAGCCATAACGGAAGTACCGTCAAGATTTATAATATCATAATAATCTTTATTGGCAGCTTTATTTTCTGCAAAGGGGTCATTAATTGACACATTTCCCAATAGGGACTTATTATACTCCTTTGCCCTTTTCAGCTCTTTTTCAATATCTGTTTTGTTTGTATCTTCAACAGTATTAAGATATGTTTGGACTTCGCTGTCTAAATTTTGCGACATTAAATAATTGCTTATAAACGGGTAGCCTACAATTCCAAGCCCTGCCACAAGAATAACGCAGGCTACAATAACGGCTATAATTCTTTTCATTGTTTGGAATCATCCTTTATTTGTTCTTTATTAACGGCAGCGCTCTCCTTTTGTGCTTTGTTTTTCTTCCTTTTTGCCAATATTGCCCTTAGTATCAAGAACAATGCAATTACGCCTACCAGCACCAATGCACCGATTATAAGTCCCTGCTTGTATTGCTGCATCCATGTGCTTTCAACCGGCTCAATCTGCTGTGCCTCTTTCTCAGCCTCTTTGTAGTCTGTACGCACACCTCTTACCAAAAGCCTGTGCGTATTCAATCCATAAGGCGTACAGGTAACCAAGGTTACATAATCCTTACCACGAACCACACGCAAATCTTTAGTTTCACTGGGCAAAACCACCTTTATTTGGTCAACCTTGTATGCAAGCTTTCTGTTGAGGACGCTAATAAAAAATAAATCTCCTTCTTTAAGCTGCTCAAGGTCTGTAAACAGCCTTGCAGTGGAAAGTCCTGTATGGCCTGTTAAAACCGAATGTGTGCTTTTTCCGCCAATAGGCAAGGAGGTATTTTGTAGGTGACCTACTCCCTTTTCCAAAGTTTCTGTAGAAGTACCGTGGAAAATAGGAAGGCTCACATTTATTTTGGGAATTTCTACACTGCCCATTATGGAATCATTGTTAAGATTAAGCAAATTATTATACTCGGAATTTTCTTTATTCTGATAGCTCGGGTCAAAAGGGTCTGTAAGTACAACATCTCCAAGAAGGTTTTTGTTATACTGCTCTGCCTCTTTAAGAGCTTTTTCGATTTTATCGGCCCCTGTGCTCTTGGCGACCGCCTGCTGACTTGTAATTTCACTGCTCTGATTCTGTTCCATAAGGTAGTTGCTTATAAAAGGATAACAAACAAGCGCAACCCCTGCCAAAAGCACTACTGTGCCCAGCAAAATTGCAATGAGCCTTTTCATAAAATACCCCTTTCTATAAGCCTAAACTGTGTTTATGCCTATATCAAAGGTTTTTGGTAACTGCATAAACACAGTATGGGAGAACAATTAACTTGCCCTCCCAAAGCTGCGTTTTATAAAATTCTGCTACAGGTAAGAGCCTATAACAGCCAAGCCTATGCTGCAAGTAATATTCTGCGATGAATATGAAAAGCTATGTAAAAATACAGGCTTAACACTATTTCAAAAGCCATACTTTAAGCCAGGCCATTTTTTAATTTGTAACCGAATGGTTATAGTTTGAATAAATTAAAATTACTCAAATTACTTTGCAGAAGTCTTCTTCTTGCGTAGCTGTGCAAAAATGATAATTGCTACTGCAATTACAACGCCGCCGCCGATTGTGAACATCAGTATGCCGGCACCACCTGTTAGAGGTAGGTCAAACTGGCTCTTTACGTTGTTTACTGACAATGTAAAAATACCGTCGTTGTCAACTAAGTTAGTCAAAGTTGTATCGCCCATCTTAGCAGTTACAGTACCGTCAAGTTTGTTGGCATTACCCTGTTCTTCATCGGCTGTTACAACTAGGTCAACTCTACTTGCAAGCTTGCTGTAGCCATTAACACTCTTTGTCTCTTCTAGGGTATATGTTTCATCGTTAAGGCCCCTTACAACCAGCTTACCTGTGCTGTCCGGATGAAGAGCCTTAGTAATTGTGTATTTCTCACCGTTAATTGTTACTTCTTTACCCTCGTTTTCATCAATGGTGTCTAGTTTTTCATCTGACATATTTTTGCCGTAAGCTGTATACTTACCTGAATCGCCGTTCTTAATTGCAACCCACTGTGCTACACCATAATGTGTCAGAGTAAACTCAACAGCAGTTGCGTCAACGTCTGCCGGTACAGCCTTATTTTCAAACAGCTTTGTAAGCTCAAAGCCGTATGTATATACTTCTGTTTCGCTTATGTCTGACGAAATAGGGTCTGTAGATACCTGTGGGTCCTGAACATACTTAACCAGTACAGTGTTCTTGTTCTTATTGTCACCGTCTACACCTACTACAGCGTTTTCATTTAATGTTGCATTGTAACTAAATGTAATAGTCTTACCCTGGTACTGATTAATTTTTGCCCAGTTAAAGTCTACTGTGATTGTTGTTTCGCCAGTTTGTGGGTCTGTTGCTGTTGTAAGGGTATAGTCCTTATCTGCACCCTCTTCAAGTGTTAGCAATCCACCGTTGCCAGCTCCTCTATCAACAGTAATTGTCATATTATCACGATCGGTTTTATCTTCAGTATTGTTATAGAATGTAAGTCCCTTGGACATTGTATCGACGAATGTATACTTCATAGCTGCAACTGTATCGTTGAACTTTTCTTCTGTTGGGTAAACTGTAGTTGCTGCTGTCCAGCTTGTTGGCAAAGCTTCACCATAATATGGCAGATTTGCTGTTACTTCATAAGCAACCAAGTCGCCTATTGCTACTGCATCATTTTTATCGCCATGTTCTGATTGTGAAATTATTTTTTCAGGGTTGATTGGTGAATCCTTAGGGCTGGCTGTTACATCGTAGTTCCACTTATTTGCTTCGTTATCCCAAGCCGGTATTGCAGCCAAGAAGCTCTGTGAAGCTGATGCATAGCCTGCCGGTACCTTTGTTTCTACTACCAAATATACACCAAGAGGTAGGTTGCCAAATGTATATGTACCCTTATTTTCAGCTGACTCTGTTGACTTATATCCTGTTGTGTCTGTCTTTGAAACTTCCTGTAAACCAGGGATAAGCTTCTGGAAAATGTCTGAGCTTGTGTATGTAAAGCTACCTGCATGAACCTCTCCATCAATATACTCATCTTGAGTCAAAAGCTTTTCAAGTGACCACTCAGTGCCGTCTACAGTAACCTTAACATCCTTATAAGCGTCTACTACTGTAAAGAGTCCCTTTCCTGTTAGGTTTGCTACCTTATAAGCTGTAAATTCAGCACCGCTTACTGGTTCTTTGCCATCTGTTGAAGTTTGATCGTCAGATGTTTTTTCATACTTTGTCAGTGTAAGCGTACCTTTATCTTGTGTAAGTACACTGGAAACACCTTGAACTTCATCTTCAGGTGCCGCTGAAACAGTTATGCTGAATGTCATAGTAACTATAAGCATAACACTTATGAACATTGCTGCAAATTTTTTCATAAAAATTCCTCCTTCTGTAATTTTTCATTTATGAATTTTGGGGCATTTGCAAGCCCTGTAAAACTAAGTTTGTTTTGAGGTATCCCTCTTTATTTTGCACGCACCGCACAAATCCTAAGTAATTATTACCGTCATACATTTTCATAAATTATATGGCAGCCACACTACACACTTTCTGCTAAGGCTTAATGTTTATTAACCAAACTGATGTTACAATCAACACAAAAAGAATAAAACAGAAAGCGAGGTATGCAAAATTGTGTCAATGTCAATTTTACCCATTAAGCACCCCCACTCAGCTATAAAGTTGTCGGTTACTAACAAATTAAATAAATTCATACTGCTAATCCCACAACTAAATATCAATATGGTATTTTTATTAATATCATTTCAAATACATTATAAAAAAACGAACTGCAAAATTAGAAATTTGCACATAAAGTATTTTCAATCGACAACATAATAATAGCACTAATTATATTGATTGTCAATAATATTTTTGGTAAATTTATATAATTTCTTTCTCAATTGGAATATCGGTTATTATTTTATTTTCTTGAAGTGCCTTGACCATACAATTTTCGGGAAATAAACGCCGTAAAAAAGCAGTCACATAAAATGCGACTGCTCTTATAAAAACAATTTAGATTATCGAAATTCTAAATATACTGCATCATATATACACCTAAAATGTGCTAACCCTTTGGTGAAAAACCTCTATATAGTGTTATTAGGTGCTATTACACCCGGTTAAGAGAAATCTTACTTATCTATGATATCCCCTATCTACTCCATTTTTAACAACGAACCGTATAGGGTTTTTACCTCTTGGTTAATATAATGCTTGCGGTCAACCTCTATTGAAGTGTGTCCCATAAGGGCAATTAGATCCGTTTCACTTGCCCCTGAAGCGGAAAAGCGTGTACTAAAGGTTCTGCGGCAGCTGTGGGGTGTAAAACTGCTCGAAAGCCCCAACTGCTTTATATTTTTGTCAAAATAATAGCGGAACTTGTTGTAGGTAAGGGGTTCCCTGTTGTCTTTATCACAAAACACTGTTTCACCGCTATTGGCAAGACATTTGTTTACTATGCCCAGTATTTTAGGGTGAACAGGCACTATACGATTGGTACCTGCCCTTGTTTTCATACCTGCTATAAAGTACGGTATATTGTCATCGCTTACATAAAATTGCTGCGGCTT
Source organism: uncultured Ruminococcus sp. (assembly GCA_902789345.1). Taxonomy (GTDB): domain Bacteria; phylum Bacillota; class Clostridia; order Oscillospirales; family Acutalibacteraceae; genus CAG-964. Next base: position 18,729 of record CADANT010000034.1, on the reverse strand, counting down.
AATGGTTAGGAACTCTGTTACTCTGAAATTCAGGTAACACATTGCGATTATATAATCAACATAGTTGCTAACCTCCGGTTTGTCGTTAATATGCTCAAACAAATAAGCAAGCTGTTCGTCGCTAAAGCAGGACATATTTGACGGCGACTCTTTTTTCACACTGCCATAGCTGACATATGCTGAGTAATCTCTGATAACCCAGTCGTTGGCAAGTGCCACCTTGTATATCTTGCCCAACAGTATTACCATCTGTTTTATGGTGCCTTTAGACAGCGGCTGTACTATTTTGGGTACGCCTGTATTTTCTGTAGTTTTTCTGCCGTTTTTGCCTATATAAACAGGCTTCCCCTCCAGCGTAATCTGCTGGTGCTCCTGTGCGTATATATCAATAACCTTTTGTATATTTTCCGTTTTTATATCGGCTATTTTCATTTTGTGCAGCGGTGCAAGCCTGTGCCACGCCAAAAGATAGTTTTTTTGCGACGACGGGCTTAATTTTTCTATTTCAGTGGCAACAAATTTGTAGTAAATATATTGCAAAGTAATTAAGCCGTAACCAACGTCAATATCACGATATTGCTTTTCATACTCTGCCAATGCCGCCAATGCCTGCTGTTTTGTCTTAAAAGTACCCAACGATACCCTTTCACCTGTAAGCGTGCTGGAGGCTGTATATGGCCTTGTTTTGTTGTCTTTTCTTTTGTAGACACTGCCTGTGCCGTTAGCTCTTTTAGGAGTATGTCTCCTACCTTCCTGACTTTTGCCGCAGTAAGGGCAAAACCTGTAGTCACCTATTTCTTTATTGCACCTTTTATTTATACAGCGCATACAGCACCCCCCTACCTTGCAGCCTTTTTATTTTATAATTTAATTATATTTATATACGCACTAGTAATACATATACATTATACACATACATAATATGTATGTGTTATTCTGCATTACCGCTTACATTATGTCTTGCAACATCCTCTAAAATCTGGTGTACAAAATCATTAAAGGAAAGTCCTCTCTCCTGTGCCAGCTGTTTAATTTGGCTGTGAAGTTTTGGCTGCATCAAAAGCTGAACTCTTTTACTTTTGGTAGCAACTTCTTTTCTTCTAGGAAGCATATAAGACTGTGGCAGCTTTTCTTCATCATATACCACAGGAGCCTCCTGTCTTGTATTTTCAGACACTTTTACAGGCTGTTCCTGCTGCTGTGTATCATGACTGATTTCGCTGTTTATTCCCTGCGAGCTATTGTCAATTACATTTTCATTAGTTACCTTTGACACATCTTCCGGCTTGTCTTGTGTTTTATCAGAAGATTGCGCTTCTTTTTCCGGCTCTGAGTTGACAATTTCCTCTTCCTCCTCTATTGGGCGGGTTAAAAACTGTAAAGCAGGTGCTTTTGAAAACGATTTCTTTGCCATTATTTCTCCTCCTTAAGTAATTCATCTATAAGTTTTGAATAATCTTCTGTTACTTTTGCCTTTGGTGCGTATGTAAATAGGCTTTGCTGACTTATTTGACTTTCTTTGATACATACGGCCTCTCTTATTTTGCTTTCAAAGACCTTTGTATTCATACTTTCTGCCAGCTGTTGAGCCATTTCTGTAACCTCTCGGCTCAAAATTGAACGGGCGCTGTATCTTGTAAGTAAAATTCCCTCAATTTTAAGGTTTGGATTACAATATTTTCTTATTACATTAATGTTTTCCTCAAGCTGCTTTATTCCCTGCAAGCTGTATATATCCGCCTGGGCCGGTATAATTACGCTGTCGCACGCCGCCAGAGCATTTACTGTTAAAATTCCAAGTGCCGGCGGTGTGTCTATAATTACATAGTCATAATTATCCTTAATTGTATCCAGCGCTTCTTTTAGTCTGTACTCCTTGCCTACTGTATTCAGTACTGTATCAATTGTTGCCAAAGATTTATCGGCAATAATCACATCACCAATATCCGTTTTATTAACTGCGCTTTCAATGCTCACATTACCTGTAAGAACATCATAAATACTTTTGTCAGCGTTCACATTAATGGTAAATGTAAAATTCTCCTGCTGATCTAAGTCAATAGATAAGGTTTTATAGCCTCTTAAATGAAGTCCCGTGGCTACAGTATAAGCCGTAGTTGTTTTTCCTACTCCACCCTTTTGATTTATCACTGCTATTACTTTCATTAGTTTTCCTCCCGGATTTCTAATAGCATATATACATATAGCTACATATACATATATACACAATTATCAGTATGCTTTTACACATAATTATATTTACACTTATACTTATACACAGCAATATCTGTGTTCGTATACACACTGTAAATTAATTTATACATACACCAATCATATACACACAAAGCATACGCATATATTTAATTATTGTTACAGTTGTATAGGTGTACACACCTGTGCATAAACACCGCACACCTACTATCAGTTATTATATTATAAAGCTCTCTCTTTTTCAATACCGTATACACAATATTTATTACTCCACATTCATCATATATTTATACAGATGTTAATGTATATTTATATACATACAGGTATACACATCTATATACACATAAAATATGAACTTTTGCGGTATCTATGTAAAGCTGCTATGCTATTTAAGTAAAAAGAGTTAGTTAAAAGATTTTTCATGTATATATAAACTCCCGCTGCAAACAGCAACTACAGCCGACTCAAAAATAGACAGTGGACTAAATTAATTTAAGTAAATTTTTATAAGACTGTTTAATGACTATTTAAAGAGTTACACAGTCTGATTTTGATTTTTATAATATAAGCAATAGCCTGTTACAGCATCACAGTTTTTATTTTTTTAAATTTTATGCAAGCGCAAACACATACTGATACATATACTCACACACATATAAACAAGTATATGTGTAATTATACTGCGATGTATATATATATATATAGCTACACATACCGCTAAGATATATTGTAAGTATGTGTATTTGTATACACATACTAATAGATATAGCGATTAGTATATGTAGCCGTATACATACATTAATAAGTATATTACTTAACATATGTATACAGCTATACATATGCTATATTAATTATAATATATCCAAAAATAAACACTAATTATACAAAACATTTTTATTGTCTATTACTGCTATAAATAGAATTGGAATCAGCATATATATTTACCTACAATCGCATATTTTCTTTTTTTCTATATATAAAAGCACTGATATAGGTTCAAAAGCTTTATGTAACTTAGAATAACGCTCTCAACCCTTGTTATATATTAGCTGCCCGGCAGGGGGGGAGAGATACACGATTACAAAAAATAAAGTAAAAACTTACAGTTTTAATATTAAGGCTAGTGGTATGTAGACATATATTTGTACACATACATATACATCAATGATATATGTATGTAGCTAAAAAGCCCGGCATTTGCCGGGCTTTTACTTAAAACATATTATAAATACATATAAGGAATATAGATTATTTCTCCTTATTAGATGCTTCAAGTATTTTTTTCAAATAACCAAATCTACTTGTGATTTTCCTTTTAGATGCCTGCATATTCAGCACAGCATACTTTTCAGCAAGAAAATTATACCTGGAAAATTCAATACCGTTAGGATTATCAGGAAGCTCTAATCTTGTAAGTATGTTAAAAATAACCTTCATTTCCTCATCAGAAAACTCATTTTCACAGGCATCAGCAAGGAACTCCAAACTCTCGTTGCTATACTTAGGTATTTCAGCAAGATATTCTTCAGAGGAGCTAGGCTCAATAAGCTTAGTTTCTATCACCTCATGAGGTAAATGAACCTCATCACGGACAAGATTAAACCTAATATGAGAAACCTTTCGGCCGGTTCTTTCTGTTGTGTACTCAAAGGTTAGGTCGGTTTTTTCGTTTACCTCTTTTAAGGCTTTTTTTAGAACATCGGTGTTAAAACGCTTAAAATCCTTATAAAAATCCGTCACACAATGGAGTATATTTTCCCTTAATTCTTCTAAGGAAACACTCCAGCTTGCACGGTAACGATTATCAAGTAAATAAAGATATAACTGTATGCTGTATTTACTGGTAAGTGGCAAAACATTCTTTAACTGGTAGCGTATATAACCAATACCGTCAAGATTAAAAAACAGTTTTTTTGCCTTATTTGTACAGGACAAATCTATCCACCATTGACCGCTTGGGTCCTGAAAGCACTCGGCTTCCTCAAAAAGGGTGTACATTTTCCATCCGCCTTGGGAGTCGGGATCCGGCACAGTTACAGTTTGTCCCATTAAAGACTTAACATATTTTTCAAGTCTGGAAGGGTGCATACGCTCAATATTCATAAGAGCCTCATACTCTTCTTTACTAAACCTTACTTTAGTTCCGTTGGGATCTCTTGCATTTATTCTGCTTAAATATGTATCTAAAACCTTTAATTCTCCTAATGAAAAGGGAACGGTTTTCATTAGCATCAAAGGTCGGCTTTTTTCAACAATATACGAGCCATCCAGTCCATTTACAATAACATCTTTTGCTTTCAAAGGTTCCACCCCCAATATCTTGTATTTTACAAAAAAAGACGGATTAAGTCAAGTGCAATCCGTCCTTTTTATAAATAAAACTATATTTTGTTTTTTATACCACAAAATTTATCTGCATTTTGACAGTTAAACAGCAAATAAGGAGTATCATAAAACAACCTGTATGCAAATGTAAATTTTTTATTAACCGTATGCAATGTTGCTTATTTATGTACAACATACCGTCCTTTTCTTACTGTAATAAATTAAAGGACGGTACGATGTACATCTAGTTTATGATTATCAGTCTAAAGGTCTTGTTGTTGTACATTGTTGCCTATTTGTGTACATCATTCCGTCCTTTAGCTTCGTTAAATTTTATATACTATAATGCATGAGCCTTAAAATTTGGCTTATTTATGCGGTTTTTGGGACTAACAACAAGTAATAATCATATCTCCTAAGAACAAATTACCGCTTTGTACAACATACCGTCCTTTAGATAAAAATTCCCCATTTTATAACAAACGCAGCAAAAAATTGCACATATTTTTTTGAAATTTTCTACATATGTGCCCTATATACAGCAACAGTTGCATAAAAGAGTACATTGATGTACACCATACCGTCCTTTTCGCTTTTTACAATGTATTTCAAAAAGAAAAACAGCCCCTTTAAGAAAATTAAAAGGGCTGTTTGGGTAAAAAATTAACTGAAATATCCATAAACAAAAAGTCTTATAGGAAATTCAACTCAAAGAACAATCACAATAGAAAAAAGTCGGTAAATAAATATACATATAAAGATAAATTTAATTCTATCTCACCATTATTTACATAAAATGCGTGTACACCACACCGTCTTTTTATGTACACCATACCGTCCTTTTGTGTACACCACACCGTCTTTTACTGTACACCGTACCGTCTTTTACTGTACACCGTACCGATTTTTCGTGTACAGCATACCGTCCTTTTGTGTACACCACACCGTCTTTTACTGTACACCGTACCGCCCAAAGGCGTACAGCATACCGTCTTTCTATGTACACCACACCGTCCTTTTATGTACGGAATACCGTCCCATAATCGTCAAAATTCCCATAATTAAGCCAAATAACAGCGCTAGTAAACAAGTAGGTAAACAAGTAAATAAACAAGCATATAAACAAGAAACAAACAAGTAAACAAATAATATTAAACAAGTATCTAACAAGCATACAAACAGGAACACTATATAGGCCTGCCAGACAGACCGCTTATATAGATATATTATAGTAAAAATATTGACTTATATACATAATTAAATAATAAAAGTTTCTCTTGTGTTGTTTCCGTTTATTCTTTTTGTCAAGTATAAACAAATGGTTAATGCCATAATAACATATAGGCTATTCTGTTATTAAAGTTAAGATGGTAAAATACAGTAAAGTAAAACATAAATTGGAGTTGATATAATGAAAATTGAAAACAAAAATGAGTTTGAACAGGCTAATATGTTTGGCACAGGCGAACCAAATACAGCCTATGCAAAATATTTTGTGGGAAACTCTTTTCTAAATCCATTAACCCAACCGGGTAAAACTCCGGTATTTCTTGCAAATGTTACATTTGAGCCGGGATGCAGAAACAACTGGCATATTCACCATGCGAAGCAGGGCGGAGGACAAATTTTAATCTGCACAGCCGGTGAGGGTTGGTACCAGGAAAAGGGAAAAGCAGCAGTTAGCCTTACCCGGGAACAGTAATTGTAATTCCTGCAAATGTAGAGCATTGGCACGGTGCAAAAAAGGATAGCTGGTTTAGCCACATAGCTGTAGAATGTCCCGGAGAAGAATGCAGCAATGAATGGTGTAAACCTGTAACCGATGAAGAATATTTTGGACTGGAATAAATATAACTGCCAATTAAATCTATATTTATATAATTGACGAGAAAGGAAGTTTTATACAATGGAAAAAGTCACAGCAGGAAGAGACGCTTTAGGAAAATTTGCTCCAAAATTTGCAGAGCTTAACGACGATGTTTTATTTGGTCAGGTGTGGTCAAGAGAAGACAAGCTTTCAGCAAGAGATCGCTGTATTGTAACGGTAACTGCTTTAATGGCAAGCGGGATACTTGACAGCTCATTAAAATTTCACCTTACAAATGCTAAAAATAATGGCGTAACGCAGGAAGAAATAGCCGAAATAATAACTCATGCCGCTTTTTACGCAGGCTGGCCAAAGGCGTGGGCCGCTTTTAACATGGCAAAGGAAATATGGACTGATTAAGTGCTGTACTAAACATTCATAAATATTTTAAATTAATTGTGCCTCTGACACCAAAAGTAAATTTGATGTCAGAGGTATTTATATTTTATATATAAAATTATTTGCCATTAATATAATTTTTATGTTACAATTACAATAGGTTGTACTGTATAAAAATTTAGGAGGTGTTTATATGCCGAACATACTTGATTATATTAAGTGGAGGGGAGACCTAACCTTTGAAAATGACCGACTTAACCAGGTGGATGCACTTATTTTCTCAAGAATATCCTATTTACCCTTTGAAAATATTCCTAATAAAATCTCAGACAGCGGAATAAAGCTTTCAAAGGCATGTAAAATGCTAACTCAGCAGGAAAACTACAGAGAAAAACTTTTGTGGAATGAAGATGAAAATCTAATAAACTATTGTGCAGAGAGTATACGCTTTGGTGATGTGAAACTTATGTGCTGTACAAATATTATTAACGAGGAAGAAAAAGAGCAATTTTCGGCTATTGTGCTAATGCTTAAGCCAAGGCAGTATTTTATTGTTTTTAGAGGTACTGACAACTCCTTTGTAGGCTGGCATGAGGATTTTAATATGTCGTGCAGGTTTCCTGTAGGTTCACAGCAAAGAGCCGTTGAATTTATTGAAGATACTGCACAGAAGCTTAAGGGTGACTTTTATGTAGGAGGACACTCCAAGGGCGGCAATCTTGCAGTGTATGGTTCAGCTTTTTGCAATGACAGCGTAAGAAAAAGGATAATTGCCATTTATAACCATGACGGTCCGGGCTTTGACAGTAAAACAGTGAATATGAAAAGCTTTGATGTTATTAAAAATAAAATACATACATACGTTCCACAATCCTCTGTTGTAGGAATGATGTTTGAGCATAGAGAGGATTATACAATAATAAAAAGCTCCCAAAAGGGCATAATGCAGCACGATATATATTCGTGGGAGTTAATGGGTAAGGAGCTGATTTGTTTAAACAGCAGAACAAATTCAAGCCTGTTTTTTGACAAAACCTTTACAGAATTTGCCGACAATATGGCTGTTGACCAGCGTGCCGCATTTATTGACGCTCTTTTTTCCCTTACTGATAATTTAGAAGAAAAAACCTTTGATGAGCTTAGCCAAAACCTAATTAAAAATTCTGTTACCATCTTTAAAAATCTAAAAAATATAGACAGTAAAACCAGGGATATTATTATAAAAAGTATTATGGAATTTCTAAAGTGTGCCAAAAATAATTTTTCCGAAATCTACATAAAAGAACGGGTTGTTAATAACCGCCGATAAAAGAAATCCGTAATTGCTTAAAAAATGCATTTAGTATTTTAAAAAAGCTAAAATAAGTATTTATTTTTTTAAAATGTCTTCTACATTAATTGACATTAAATTTTCTGTGTAGTATAATGTTACCATTATTGAGAATTAGTGGAGGTGTAAAATTGGAGGTTACTAATGGCCAGTGTCCCGGCTGCGGACACAAGTTTTTCTATTACAGCAAGCAGGAATATCGCTATGGAAGCCCCATACGAACCTGTAAAAAGTGTGGCTGTAAGTATGTTGATACCCGCTACCACGAGATTGCTGTTGAGGGGGTAAGGGATAAAAACCAATCTGTTATCCCGGCTTTCATACTAATGCTTATAGGTGCATTTGTTGTTTACAGGGGATTTTGCCTGTGGGGAGGATACCGTTACCATTCCACGTTTCCTGCAGAATTAAAGTCAATTTTGTTTTTTATTATAGGGGCACTGCTGATTATTGCGGGAATTGTTATGATTATAGCAAAGCTGACAGGGAGCCAAAAGCGCAGAATGGATAAACTTTTGAAGGAATCTGAGGAGCGTTTAAAAGACAAAAATTATGCTCAGACCTTGGCAAGAATAGGTTATAATGTTCCTGATAAATATTTATATGAAAGTGTTGATGTTCATAATTCCATTTAGGCTTTTAAATTTAGTAAAAGAGGGAGAATAATTTAGCGATGAAAGAAAAATTAAGGAATATTTTATATTGGTTAGTTTACGCTGTAGCGGTAGTGTATTTTATTGGAAGCGGTGTATATGATATATGCGGTTTTAATACATATTATAAGGCTACAATTGTAGCGGCTGATAAAATCATTGAAACAGAGCATAGTGTTTGGGGACTTATTCCACTGGGAACAGATTACTATTACGAGGCATTAACCGGTGACGGAGATTTGTTAATAGTAAGAGCGTCTCAAAATTGGCAGGAAGAAAACTTCAACAGTGACTGTACAGCTAAAAATAAAGGCGGATTAGAAATTAAGGAAACAACAAAGTCCCTTTCATATGACGAAAAAAATGCTATTTCCGAAAGTATGTCGGAGTATGAGGACGTTAATATGCCTTTGGGAGATTCTCAAAGTATAGATGTACTGTACTATGATGTAGCTGTAAAAAGCATAATCGCAGGCGGACTGTTAATTGTTGCCGGAATAGTAGGAGTGCTTGTTTGTAAAAATAAAAAGCTTCATGACTTGGTTTTAGGCAATACGCCGGGTATTATAATTCTGGCAGCAGGCGCAATTGCTGTATTGGTATACTGCGGCTTTGTTGCGGTATTAAAATAAATAATAATTAAGGGTGAAAACCTATGTTTGTACCCAAATATTTGCATTGCAACTAAGTAAAAAATAATTATATTAACCGGCAGGCAAGCAGCTTCTAACTGCTTGCCTGTGTTGTTATACAGGTATAAAAAACCACCTGCTATGCAGGGGGGGTACAGGCTTTAGTGTCGGTAAATATTGATAAAAAGGCTCCGTTTTATAGGGCATAAACAGCTATTAACCGCAAAAGCCCAAACAAAACGGAACACATTAATAAATAATACAACTAATGACGCATACAGTCTATAACACAACTTGGAAATGTAAATATCTTATATTTGCAGCTCTCATCTGAATTACGCACTTTAAAATTTTTGTGTCTGTTTACCTCTTGACATTCTCCCAAAATTAATTATAATAAAACTAACGAATATTAGTTAGTGAGGAACAGCCATGAAGCAGGAAGATACAAAGCAAAAAATTTTGGATAAGTCGTTGGAACTGTTTTCCACGCAGGGTTATGATTCCGTCAGCGTGGGCGAGATTGCAAAAGCGGTAGGCATAAAAGCACCGTCACTCTATAACCATTTTCCCGGCAAACAAGCTATTTTTGATGCAATAGTGGAATCTACGGTAGCACAGTATGAAGTGGATACCGGAAAGATAGATATTCATGTGCAAAATGCAAAACAGGATATTCCGGTTTTTACAGAAATTACAGAAGATGCTCTTTTTGAAAAGGTGAGGCAGATATTTGAATACTCCCTCCATAACGAAAGCATCAGCCGGTTTCGCCGCATGATGACGATTGAGCAGTTTCGTTCGCCGGAATTGGCCGCTCTATACACAAGGCGTTATGTGGAACGCATACTTGACTACCACGCCGGTATTTTCCGTGCATTGATTGCGTCCGGTGAGATTCGGTCAGAAGACCCGGACGCCCTTGCCATGATGTATGTTGCACCGGTGCTGACGCTTATCGGTGTATGTGACCGTCAGCCGGAAAGAGAAAGCGAGTGCTTGGAAAAACTCCAAAAACATGTGCGGCTCTTTTTTCGCATGGTTCATGACGGCAGCCGGCAAAGAGGTGAGAAGCAATGAGCAAATTCGATGAAAAATGGGTTCTTTGTCCTGTCTGTGGTGCAAAAACACGGCTGCGGCTGATGCAACAGACAGTGCTGCGGGACTTTCCTCTCTTTTGCCCGAAGTGCAAACAAGAGCGCATTATCAATGCGCAGAATTTTCAAATAGAAATCGTAGATCAGACAGACGCAAAGACGCAGTGCTGACCGCAGTTTATGTGGTTATGCACTGCGCTTTTTTTAGGAGTGAAATCATGAAAAAAACATTAATACAGAAACTGGGACTATTGGGCCTTGTCAGCTTTATTTCATACACGGCGGCAGTGGTATTTGCGCCGCTTGCATACCCGGGCTACAACTGGATGGCGCAGGCTGTCAGTGACTTAAGCGCGGCTAACGCACCGTCGCTGGCGCTGTGGAACCAACTCAGTGCATTTTATAATGTATGTGAGGTGGTTTGCGCAACCGTCGTTTGTATCGGCATACAGGGGCAGAAAACCAAACTACTGCGTACAGGGATTTATCTGTTTGCCTGTATGGAATGGATTTCGGCGGTTGGTTATCGGATGTTTCCTCTGTCAAACAGCGGCTATGCCGGTGCGTTTCAGGATGTTATGCACATGGTCATCACCGCTGCTGTGGTGTTGCTTTCGATTGTATCGCTGACCATTATAATCGTTGCAGGAGTAAAAAACAAGGATTGCCGTTCATACGGTGTATGTGCTGCAGTTGCCCTTGGTATGATGCTCGTTGGCGCAATGGGTATGAAAATTGTACCAACCGATTACTTTGGTATTATTGAGCGTTTCAGCGTGTTTGCCGCAACTGGATTTAATGCAGCACTGGGTATACATCTGTTTTGTATGAAGCCAAAGGAAAATAAGGAGAAAAATTAGAATGAGCATTATTCCCTATGTTATTAAACAGAGCGACTGCGGCACAATGGGCTATAACATCGTTCCACGGATGTTATCCGACCGTGCTGTCTTATTTGGTGAAGAAGTAACCGACGCCTCTGCTAATTTGGTTATTGCACAGAAGCTGTTTTTGATAGCACAGAAGCCGGACGGTAATATTCAGCTTTACATTAACAGTCAGGGCGGCTCGATAACAACCGGACTTGCAATTTATGATACGATGAAATACATAAAGTGTGATGTACTGCATCGGGCTTGCGGTGAACTTCGGCGCATTTCTGCCGGAAGGCGGAGCAAAGGGCAGACGAATTGCACTTTCCAATGTCAAGATTATGATCCCCCAGCCATTAATCGACAGAAACGGCGTGCACGGCACTGTTACGAATATTCAGATTGTATGCGATTAAATGCAGAAAACCAAACAGCGACTTACCCGCATTCTTTCCGAAAATACAGGAAGAAGCATTGTGTAGATCGCCGCTGATACAAAGCATGGATAAACAAACGTTTTTATAAAAACAAAGGAGAAATACGATGAATAAGATTTATCCCCGTCCGCATGACAAGCAGACGGTGTATTTAAAAGATGTTATAACAAAGCAGAATATCGAAGTAGGAGAGTATACCATTTACAATGATTTTGTACACAATCCGAGGAATTTTGAAAAGAATAATGTCCTGTACCATTACCCGATCAATGGCGATAAACTGAAAATCGGCAAATTCTGCTCGATAGCCTGTGGTGCTAAATTTCTGTTCACAAGCGGAAACCATTCGGCAGTAGCCGAGCACTGCAAAAAGCAAATAACCCAAAATAAATGCAAAACAGAAAGAAGTTTTGCTTTAGAAGTACATTAAGAAAGGCAAATAAAATATGCAAAAACGAAAAAAACACAAAGGCCTACTTGTTGCGCTGAGTATCATCGGAGTATTTATAATAACAATTGTAGGCGGAGTGGGTATTTATTCCCACTTTGGCGGATTTGGAACCGGAGAATGTGCAGATACTACAGAGTTTACAAAATATGCAACATCTGTTTCTAACCTTACCATTCCCAGACAGACACAGATCGTGGCTTTGGGTGAAGCTACCCACGGGAATAAGGAATTTCAGCAGTTGCGACTTGATGTGTTTCAAGTGTTGGTAGAGAAATACGGGGTGCATGCCTTTGCACTTGAAGGAGACTACGGCGGTTGTGAAGCAGTAAACCGTTATATTCACGGTGGCAGTGGTACTGCTGCGGAGGCTCTTTCTGCAATCGGTTTTGACATTTATCGCACCGATGATATGGAAAAACTGATTGAATGGATGCGCAATTACAATACATCTGCCGCACACGGAGAAGATCTGCGGTTCTATGGTTTTGACATGGAGCAGTATGCATACAGCTATCGCTATTTGCTGGAAGCCTTAGAGAAAGCAAACATAGACACCTCAGAATTAAAAAAAATTTGGGACAGTAAAAATAACGCCTATGCTGATACATACACCTCCGAACAGTGTGCAGAGATTATCGGTACGGTCAAAGAGAAATTACCGGCGGACAATGTACAAGCTGTTCATTTTGCGGAGTTGTTACTCCAAAATATTGAGCTTGGCAAATACTTAAACGACTCCGGTAAGCTGAATGAGCAGCGTGACCGGATGATGGCAGAAAATACGCTGTGGATTTTGCAGCAGGAGCAGCAGCGGGGGAACAGCCAAATTATGATTTCCGGGCACAATAATCATGTGATGCAGTGTGAAAATGACGGCACACCGGTTTTGGGAAGTCGGCTTGCCGAAAAGTTGGGCGACGACTATTTTGCAATCGGTACCGATTTCTATAAGTCGGTCTGCAATCTTCCAAAGCCGTATACCGGCAAGCGGATCAACCACACTTTTTACTCCTATGACCCGCTTGCCAAGGCTTCAAAAAATTGTGGCTTTGAGGTAAGCTTTTTGGATTTTTCCAAAATACCGGAAAGCTCACCACTTTCTGAGCAGGTATCAAAGGACATTTGTATGGGTTCCTTGGGGGAATCCTACAGCGTTCTTATGAACTTTGTCCCAAGAAGCTACCGTGTTCAGCGCACACCGCAAAAGGCGTATGACGCCATGATTTTTGTGGCAGACGCAACACCGATTGAAATTGAGTCGTCAGCCAACTAAGTTTATGTATGATGTTGTGCTTCGGGAAATCTCGTCAAAAGTGCAAATAGAATACTAAACACTATTAAAACGGAAAATGAAGCAGGAACGGTTCATTGATATACTACAGTGGCGTGTTCTCGAACTGACAGACTAGAGGAAAAAGAACTTACAAGTTGGGAAGAAGAATTCGCAAAAAAGTCAGCATAAAACCAATAAAAATTTTGATACGGAGAAATTATGCAAACAATTATGATAATTGACGACGATACCGCAATAGGCAACCTTGAGCAGGAGGTCCTAGAACGGGTGGGCTATAAGGTGCTTCGTGCCTATTCCGGTACGGAGGCACTGTTACTGCTAAAGAATGCCAGTCCAAACCTTATTCTGCTGGATCTCATGCTGCCGGGGCTGTCCGGTGAGGAGCTTTTGCCACAGCTTCAGGGCATTCCTGTTATTGTAGTCAGTGCAAAAGTGACAGTGCAGGATAAAGTTAATTTGCTGCTTGGCGGTGCGGCGGACTATCTCACAAAGCCCTTTGATACAAAGGAGCTGCTGGCCCGCATTGCCGTGCGGCTGAGGGAGGCTGCTCTTTTCCCATTTGTAACCGTTTTATCTTGTGGGGAGTTGACGCAGAATACATCCTCCCACGGGGTTTTCATAAGCGGTTTGCCTATTTCGCTTACAAGGACTGAGTATGCCATTTTGAAACTGCTGATGCAAAATTCCGGGCAGGTGCTGGCAAAATCTGTCCTTCTTGACCGCATCAGCGAAGATACGCCCGATTGCACCGAAAATTCGCTGAAAACCCACATCAGCAATCTCCGTGGAAAACTGCGGGATGTGGCGGGCAAAGACTATATTGAAGCGGTTTGGGGAATCGGATTTCGTTTAAGCGCAGGATCTTGACGATTTCTTGACTTTTTTCTTAACCGCTGCCTTGACATTTTTGCCGTACCATATGGGTATCAAGCAAAAGGAGGTACTTATTTTATGGAATATGTGCTTGAAGTGAATGCTATAACCAAGCGTTACCGTAATTTTACTGCGCTAAACGGTTTGACCATGCGCATACCGAAAGGCTCTATATACGGCTTTGTAGGTCGCAACGGTGCAGGCAAAACTACACTTATTCGGCTGATCTGCGGTTTGCAGGAGCCGACAGACGGCAGCTACACACTTTACGGCGTAAAAAATACGGAAAGCAATATTATCCGCAGCCGCCGCAGAATGGGCGCTGTGGTGGAAAGCCCGGCGATTTATCCCGATATGACGGCAAAACAAAATATCCGTCAGCAATACCGTGTGTTAGGGCTTCCGTCCGATGATGGAGTTGATAAACTCTTGCACCTTGTCGGCCTTGGAGATACCGGTAAAAAGAAAGCAAAGAATTTTTCTCTGGGTATGCGTCAACGGCTGGGCATTGCCGTAGCTCTTGCGGGAAACCCGGACTTTTTGGTGCTGGATGAGCCAACGGGAGGTCTTGACCCGCAGGGCATTATTGAAATGAGAGAGTTGATTTTAAAACTTAACCATGAGCATGGTATTACCGTACTGATTTCCAGTCACATACTGGATGAGCTTTCCCGCCTTGCCACCCATTTTGGATTTATCGACGGAGGTCGAATGGTAAAAGAAATGAGTGCAGAAGAACTGGAAGCACGCTGTCGCAAGTGTATTTGTGTCGAAGTGAGTGATACAAAGGCACTTGCCCGTGTACTGGACGGTATGAAAATTGAATATAACATCATAGATGATTTCCATACGGATATTTACGCTGAGATTCCGGTTACGGCGCTTGTATTGGCACTGGCAAAGGAAAAGTGTACTGTAAACAAGCTTACGGAGCAGGACGAAAGCCTTGAGAGCTTCTATATGAACCTTGTGGGAGGTGAGCACCATGCGTAAATTACTTAGAGCAAACTTTTCCAGGCTGCTGCACGACAGAACATTTCGGTTGCTGACAGCCCTGACGGTGTTTTTCGGCGTTTTCATGACGGTAGTCAACGCCATCAATGTCCACCGGGAGGGTGCCGTTTGGGTAATGGATTTCAGACTGCTCAACTGTGCCATTCTTTGCCCTATCCTGACTTCGGTCTTGGCGGCGCTGTTTGTGGGCAGCGACTATTCCGGCGGGACACTGCGCAACAAACTGATTGCCGGGCACCGGCGGGGCAATATTTACCTTGCCAATCTCATCACCTGTTGCTGTGCCGGTATCATTCTGACCATTGCCTTTGTCGTTCCGCAAGGTGCCCTCGGGCTTCTGCTGGGAGAGCAGATACAATCCGCTCCGGCAAAGCTACTGATGTATGTAGCGCTGAGCCTTGCACTTATGTTTGCCTTTACGGCGCTCTTTACGCTGATTGCCATGCTGTGCCAAAACAAATCGCACACGGTAGCAGGATGTATTCTACTGGTATTTGTGTTGCTCTTCTTCGGCGTCTACATCACCTCTGCACTGAACGAACCGGAGTATCTGGCGGGCTATTCCTATACAGAGAACGGAGTGACAGTGGAGAAACCGGAAACGAAAAATCCCAATTATGTTAGTGGAACTAAGAGGCAGGTATATGAATTTATGCAGGACTTTACACCGGGCGGGCAGATGCTTCAAATCAGTGATATGGACGCGGAAGAGCCGGCGACGCTTGCCCTGTATGATGGAATCATTTTGCTTGCTGTAACCGGTGTTGGAACGGTATTCTTCCGACGCAAAGACTTGAAATAAGGAGCTGACATATGGAGTTTTGGGTTGTGTTTATCATTGGTATGCTTGCATTGGTTGTTGCAGGGTTACTGGTGTATCTGCTCTCATTACGCTCGTCACTGAAAGAGGCCGCACGGGAGCTGGACGACAAATTAAAAACGGATACTAACACTCTCATCTCCATTTCTTCCGGTGACAAGGCAATGCGTGCCCTTACTGCGCAAATGAACAATCAGCTTAGAGCACTCCGCAAAGAGCGATTAAAGCTGCAACACGGCGATATTGAATTAAAGAATGCCGTCACAAACGTTTCCCACGACCTGCGCACACCGCTGACGGCAATTTGCGGCTATCTCGATTTATTAGAGCAGGAGCCGCTTTCGGAAAAAGCACAGTGCTATCTTGCTGTGATTCGTGAGCGCACCGATACTATGCGAGAGCTTACTGAGGAGCTATTTAGGTATTCCGTGGTCGTGGGAACGGTAGAGGAACCCAGCAAAAGTCCGGTTTGCCTGAATGACATTTTGGAACAGAGCCTTGCCGGGTTTTACGGGACGCTTTCCGAACGTGGGATTGTACCCGATATTGAAATACCGGAGCAGCCTATTATGCGAGCGCTTGATAAAAATGCTCTGCCACGGATTTTTGATAATATTCTTTCAAATGCCGCCAAGTATTCCGACGGTGATTTGACCGTGAAACTGTTGCAAGACGGCACAGTAATTTTTGAAAACAGCGCAAAAGAATTGGATACCGTGCAAACTGCACACCTGTTTGACCGCTTTTTTACACTGAACACAGCACGAGGCGGAACAGGGCTTGGCTTATCCATAGCAAAGCTACTTACCGAAAAAATGAACGGTCATATCACGGCAGAATACCGTAAAGGCAAATTGAGCGTTCGTGTTCTTTTTTCGGATTGTTAAGGGGATAACCGACCATGATTGGTAAATTTGCATTGTTTCTATAATATATAGAAAAGAGGGGGAAAAGTGATGTCCAAAAGAGTACGGCAATACATAGGTATTCTGGCGGCTGTTATTGCCTATTATTTTGTTCATGAGGGGGCGCACCTGCTGTATGCCCTTTCTATCGGTGTGTTTCAGAAAATTAACTTTATGGGGATTGGAGTACAGATTGTGGTGTTCAGCGAACGCATGACAGATACGCAGCTTGGCATATTCTGCCTTGTGGGTGCGTTGGCAACTTTTTTAGTCGGATATTTGCTGACGGTGCTTGCAAAGAAAATTTCCAATGTCAAAAGTAAGCTGTTTCGTGCAGTTCTGTATTACATTACGATTGCGCTTCTTTTGATAGACCCGCTGTACCTGAGTATTTTGTGTGGCTTGTTTGGCGGCGGAGATATGAACGGCATTGCACTTCTTTGCCCGGAATGGATTGCAAGGTGTATTTTCGGTGTATTGCTCCTTGTGAATGGACTGGTATTTTGGAAGCGGCTGCTGCCGATATACCGGGAATCATTTGCGGTAAAATAGCAAGGAAAGTTAAGAAGAAACCCTTCGGGTGCAATATAATGTTCCTGTAGGGAGTTGAATGGGACGGCAACGGCGGTATTAATAAGGCGTTTTAATATATTAAAGAATTGTCCTGGTCGTGCAATATACAAATTGCAACCACACGGGTATGCCGTTTTGAGGATTTTGGAAGAAGGAACGCGGATACCGCCCCGTTTGGAATCTTATTGGAAACTTAAAACGAGTTTGCCACAGACAGGAGATGCCTTTAGGTTAAACAGGCAAAATTCAAAGAGCTTGTCAAGAACAATAATTGAGCAGAAAATATTGGTGACAGAAACGGGGATTGAATATGGAATTTTATGAAAAATTGCAGAAACTCAGAAAGAATCGCGGGCTGACGCAGGAAGAGCTTGCGGAGCTACTCTATGTTTCCCGCACGGCTATTTCTAAATGGGAATCCGGCAGAGGATATCCTAATATTGAATCATTAAAGGCAATTTCAAGGTGCTTTTCCGTATCCTTAGATGATTTGCTTTCAAGTGATGCCATATTAGAGATTGCCGAAGAAGACGGAAAGCAAAAAGAAAACCGTATGCGTAATCTTGTTTTTGGACTGCTGGACTGCGGAATGGCATTGCTTATTTTTCTGCCGATTTTTGGGCAAAGAGAAAACGGTGTTGTCTGTGAAGCTTCGTTGCTTACAATGATCACTGTTACACCATACATAAAAGCTTTATTTTTTGTTATCGTTGTTTTGACAATACTCTGTGGTATCGCATTGCTTGCTTTGCAAAGCTGTCGTGCCGCATGGTGGCTCAATGTGAAACACAAGCTCTCCGTAGGGTTCAGCACCGCCGGCACATTAATTTTTGTTGCTGCCTTGCAGCCCTATGCGGCGGTATTTACGTTTGCATTTCTTATAATTAAGGCACTGTTGCTTATAAAATGGGCTTGATACGATTCGTATCAGCCATGTGACGCACCGATTCTTGTTCTTTTTGTACAATGGTTTTATGCTGTGTTCAGGCAAAAGCTGGTGCTAGTATATAACCATAGACACGAAAAGTTGAACAAG
>CADANT010000033.1 GCA_902789345.1 uncultured Ruminococcus sp. | reverse complement strand
TTTTCTTCTTTCTCATCTTTAATGTCAAAAACATCCTCCAACTTAGGATATAACCTATACATTGAACAGTAAGAAATTCCTGTAGGTAAAATCAAAAACAACGCAACGCCTAATACAATCAAGCCCACAATCAAATTGCCTGTCATAACAGGTACAGACAAACAACCGGAGATCAACGCGGCCGTCGTTATCATTACATAAAAATTCATAGGCAGTTCACCTATTGCCATCAAAGCGGCATTTTTAAAGTAATAACGAAGCTTTAGTTCAAGCGTTACTGTAAGAATCGGCAAGGAAAAAGAAATAAACAAAATTGCCAAAGCAATAAGTATAGTAATAAACAAAGGTATATAGAACATCCAGTTTTGCGTAGCCATATTATAGTATGTTACTATACTGTAATAAGAAATAACTGTAGCGGCATATATAATTACACCGTACAGTGCAAAATACCAAAAGTTATTTTTCAACCCTTTTTTATAGGTTTGAAAAACCTTAAAATTACTGCCTCGGGTTTTAACAATTTCCTTGGTAACCTGTGTTACCCCTGAAAAAAACGGATATATAATAATTATTACAATACCCACAAACCACAAATTGTTTGTTTGGTGAAGCAGCTGGGCTGCACCGTACACTAAAGCTGCCGCCAATATAAATGGCACAGCAAAAAAAAGATTGGTAAGCAGCATTGCCTTAAAGTTTTTAAAATAAAGCTTAAAAAAGCCAAGCTTTTTTTTGTCATTCATATTTTATAGTTCCTTATTTTTTATTTTAAGAAAAGGTAAAAACACCTGCAAACAGACTGTTTAATATAGCGTCTGCCATTGCGCTTATTGACAGGGCTATAAGCATAAAGCTGTTGGATATAACATATCTGTAGA
Source organism: uncultured Ruminococcus sp. (assembly GCA_902789345.1). Lineage (GTDB taxonomy): Bacteria > Bacillota > Clostridia > Oscillospirales > Acutalibacteraceae > CAG-964. Next base: position 15,019 of record CADANT010000033.1, on the reverse strand, counting down.
TAGTTTGGTCAGCCTTTGGCGCAGTACCTCTTACCCTTGCAAACAGGCTGTTGGAAAAGCCTATTGACGACCTGCCTTGAAATATAAGTGCCAGAGTAGATATAACACAGCCTGCCAGCATAACCAACAGGAAGAAGCCCACTCCGCTAAAGGAATAGCACCTGTAAAGGTAGCCGCCGGACAGCCCCATTCCAAATCCCTTAAAGCCTATTAAAAACGGAACGCCTACACTGCCCCACACAGAAAGCCCCAAAAGAAAATTGGCTAAGAAAAACATAAAATTAGCCGTAAGCGAGGCTATAAATGCCGAAAGCACGCTTTGACTGCACCGCGACTGAAAATCAGATGTAAACAGGAAATCCAGCCCTTGCATAAGCGCCTTGTCAGCATTGCCTGCACATACTGCACCAAATATCATACCGGCAAGCAAGGCAATGCCAAGCAGTACATCTATACCGTACCGATGCAAAAAATATACAATTTCCTTTTTATTAAGGCGGCGTCTGCCCTTTCCCATCGAAAGTAAAATACCCTTCATATATTTTCTCCTGCATAAATTTTACTGAATATCTTTATGAGAAATTATATGATTTGGTAAATTAAATTATTCTGACTGTTGTTTTTGTAAAAAGCTGTACAAGTGCCTGCGTTACCGTATTACTTGCCCAGCTCTTCTGCACGCTTTGTGCAAGCGTCCATAGCAGACTTAATATTTTCGTAAAAATCGCCGTTATTCAGCACCTCTAGTGCGGCAAGAGTTGTACCGCCCGGTGATGATACCTTTTTAATAAGAGTGTCAGGCGTGTCGCCGGATTTCATAAGCATTTCGGCACTTCCCTTTAGGGTAGCACAGGTAAGCTCCATAGCCGCATTTACATCAATTCCCTGCTCCTGGGCATAGTCACACATAGCCTTGGCAAACAAATAAATATATGCCGGACTGCTGCCGTTTACCGCAATAACAGTGTTCATTTGGCTTTCAGGCAAAACCTCAACAACGCCCGATGTAGCAAACATACTTTTAACCACTGCAAAGTCCTTATCTGCAATATCATCAGACGGGCAAAGAGCTGTAGCGCCACAGCCAAGTAAAAGAGGTGTATTTGGCATTACACGCACACAGGCGCATTTTGCGTTAAGCGAAGAAACTACATAGTTAATTGAAATACCTGCAGCAATAGACACCATTACCGTGCTGTCTGTTACTGCATCTTTAATCTCGTCAAGCACCTCTGCATAATTTTGAGGCTTAACAGCCAAAACAACAAAGTGGCTCTCCTGTGCAACCTGTTTTGCTGTTGCACAGGCATTAATTCCTTTTTCAGCCATAACACTAAGCTTGTTTTGGTCAAGGTCAAAAACATTAATGTTCTCTGCACTTGCAACATTGTTAGTAAGCATACCGTTAATAATGGCAGTAGCCATATTTCCTGCACCAATAAAACCTATTTTATTCATATTCGTCACCTGTATTCTACAAAATTCTTATAACATTATAACACACCTGTTTATATGTGTAAATGGAATTTTATATTATGGGCAGATTCACATATAAATGTAGGAAGTTTTTGCGGAAATACTTTGCAGATTTTAAAATATCGCGGTGTAAATGCCGTTTTTGGGCGAAAAAGCTATTGACAAATAATACTTTGTTTGTTAAAATGATTTAAGCCGCATATTGGGGGCTTGTTTAAGTGAGCCTTGCTCCGCCCTACAGTAGCGAGACTTTTATAAAGGATGGTACTAAATATGTACGCAATTATCGAAACAGGCGGTAAGCAGTACAAGGTTTCTAACGGCGATGTTATCTATGTTGAGAAGCTGGCTGCCGAGGCTGACGCAACAGTTGATTTCAAGGTTGTTGCACTTTCAAACGATGCAGGTATTACAGTAGGCACACCTTATGTTGACGGCGCTGTAGTTACAGGCAAGGTTATTAAGACAGGCAAGGGTAAGAAAATTACAGTTGCTACTTACAAGCCAAAGAAGGGCGAAAAGAGAAAGATGGGTCACAGACAGCCATATACAAAGGTTGAAATCCAGTCTATTAACGCTTAATTATGACAACGGTAAGCTTGCTCACATTGGCAGGCGGTGATTTGGTAGGCTTTAGAATATCGGGTCATTCCGGCTTTGCTGAAAGTGGCAGCGACATAGTTTGTGCTTCTATAAGTTCAGCAGCCTATTTGGTAGCTAACACTATAACTGATGTTATAAAGGTGGCGGCTGAAGTTGATGTTGACGAAAGCACAGGTGCTATGTTGCTGAGAGTTTTCCAAAAAGACGCAGTTGCTTGCAGAGATATTTTGCAGGGCTTTAAGCTGCATATGTTGGGACTTGAAGAACAGTTCCCGGAGAATATAATTGTAAATAATACGGAGGTGTAACATAATGCTTAAGATAAATATCCAGCTATTTGCTCACAAAAAAGGTATGGGTTCTACAAAGAACGGCCGTGACTCTGAATCTAAGAGATTGGGCGCTAAGCGTGCTGACGGTCAGTTTGTAAAGGCAGGTAACATTCTTTACAAACAGCGTGGTACACACATTCACCCAGGTGAGAATGTTGGCCGTGGTTCTGACGACACACTATTTGCTAAGGTTGACGGTGTAGTTCGTTACGAGCGTGTTGGTCGTGACAGAAAGCGTGTAAGCGTTTACGCACAGTAATTTATACTGTAAATTTGTTAGCTGAGGGCGGAGTTTGTATTCCGCCCTTTTTATTTTATTTGTACAAAACAGGAGCTTGTTTATGCTGCACGAGGATTATTTAGTAAGGCAGATAGATGTTATGGTAAAATACTTAGCTGAAACTGTTTTTAAAAATAAAAAGAAAACATATAACATAACTGCCGAAAAGTATTTTGAAATTAACGGTGCCGGCAAAAATGTACTGTATCTGTACGATTTGGCAGACCAAGGCGAGATTAATCTTGCAGAAAATATATTATATGATAAAATAGACGAAGAAAGGTCTTTGGAGCTTTTTGAGGTGGGTGTTGACTTCTATGTTTACCTAAACTCTAAGGATGATGATTTTTTAGAAAGCAATGACTTTTCAAGACAGGAAATTTATGACGGTCTTGAGGATTTACAGAAAATATATGGCTTATTGTGATATACTACATAATGAAAGGTAGTGAAATAATGTTTGTAGATAAGGCAAAAATTTATATTAAAGCAGGTGACGGCGGTGATGGCTCTGTTTCTTTTCACCGTGAAAAATATGTAGCCTCCGGCGGTCCTGACGGCGGTGACGGCGGAAAGGGCGGCAATGTTCTGTTCTTGGCAGATGATAACCTGTCTACCCTGGCTGACTTTAGATATAAAAGAAAATATATAGCTAAAAAAGGTGAGAACGGCAAGGCTAAGCGAAGCTCCGGCAAAAAAGCCGAGGATTTAATTGTGCGTGTACCGAGAGGCACCCTTGTAAAAGATGCCGAAACAGGCAGACTGCTGGCTGATGTATCCGGCAAAGAGCCTGTGCTAGTTGCCAAAGGCGGCAACGGCGGCTGGGGTAACATTCACTTTGCAACACCAACCAGACAAACCCCTAGGTTTGCAAAGCCGGGTATGCCGGGAGAAGAGTACGAGGTAACACTTGAACTAAAACTGCTTGCAGATGTGGGATTGGTGGGCTTTCCTAATGTTGGCAAAAGCACACTTGTGTCTGTAGTAAGTCAGGCAAAGCCTGTTATAGCCAACTACCACTTTACAACTATTACACCTGTTTTAGGCGTTGTAAGTATGGGCGAGGGAAATTCCTTTGTAATGGCTGACATTCCCGGCCTTGTAGAGGGTGCATGGGAAGGCGTTGGACTGGGACATCAATTTTTGCGCCATGTTGAGCGCTGTCGTATGCTTGTACACATTGTAGATGTATCGGGCAGTGAGGCTCGTGACCCTAAGGAAGATTTTAAAATTATCAACGAAGAGCTTAAAAAATTCAACCCTGAGCTTGCAAAAAGACCTATGATCGTTGCCGGAAACAAGTGCGACTTGGCAACCTATGAGCAAATTGAGGACTTTAAGAGCTTTGTAGAATCACAGGGCTACGAATTTTTCCCTATTATGGCGCCAATTAATGAAGGTGTTGACGCTCTTATGAACAAGATGCTTGAAATGCTTAGCAAGCTGCCGCCTATTACTCATTATGAGGCAGAGCCGGCACCTGTAGTTCAGCCTGAAAAAATTGACAAAAGCAAGGTTACTATTACCCACCACGACGGCATTTATTTTGTGGAGGCAAAGTGGCTGTTTAATATAATGAAGTCGGTTAATTTTGACGACTACGAGTCACTGCAGTATTTCCAGCGTGTGCTTATAAACGGCGGCGTAATTGACGCCCTGCGTGAAGCCGGCATAAACGAGGGAGACACTGTTTCTATATACGACCTTGAATTTGACTTTGTAGAATAAGGGGTATATATATGGATAGCTTACTGTCTTGCGACTTTGATTTAAGACAAATATCGCCTCTCACCCTTTCCTTTATTGGCGACGGTGTGTATGACCTTATGGTGCGTGAGTATATAATTTCTTTAGCAAACCGCCCGGTGGGAAAGCTTAACAACAGGAAAATAAGCGTTGTAAACTGCGGCTTTCAGGCTGAATGTGCCACTGCACTTCTGCCCCACCTAACCGAGGACGAAACAGTTATATACAACCGTGGAAAAAACGCCAATGTACACTCTGTACCTAAAAATGCCAGCAGAAGCGACTACCACAGTGCCACAGGTCTTGAAGCACTTTTTGGGTATCTGTATTTAAAAAAGGACATTGCCCGTTTAAGGGAATTGTTCAATATAATCGTAACCGAAATATACGAAAAGGTTAAGTAGGTGATGTATAAATGAGCAACACTAAACAAGAAAATTTTCGCACAAAGTTACTGCTTTTTTTAAGAGATTACGGCTTGATGATTTCCGGCTCTTTCCTATTCACATTGGCTGTGGATATGTTTAATGCACCAAACAATATTGTTGCCGGCGGGGTTACAGGTATATCAACCATACTCAACTCACTTTTTGCGCTTCCTATAGGTACAATGAATATAATTATCAACATTCCTCTGTTTATATGGGGTGCAGTTGAAAACGGCAAAAAGTTTTTAGTTAAAACAATTTTTGCTACCCTCTTTTCTTCAGTATTAATTGATGCACTGGCGGCAGTTATTCCTACCTACACAGGCGACAAACTTATGGCGTCCTTGTTTGGTGGAATATTTACCGGCTTAGGACTGGGCCTTATATTTCACGGCGGCGGTACAACAGGCGGCACAGATATTATTTCTAAAAATCTGAGAAACCATTTTCCATTTCTTTCGATGGGAACAATCATAATTATTGCGGATATTTTTATTATATTGGCAACAATTTTAACTTTCCGTTCTATAGAAAGTGGCTTATATTCAACGATAGTTATTTTTGTAAGCTCCAAGGTTATAGACTTTGCTAACTATGGTCTTTCTCATAATAACGGACAGGTTATGTATATAATGTCCCCTCACTATGAAGAAATAAGTGAGGCCATTATGGTTGAAATTAAGCGTGGTGTTACCCTGCTTGATTCTGAAGGTGCCTACTCCAAAAAGAAAACAAAAACAATAATGTGCGCCGTAAGACCACGGCAGGTTTATAAGGTGAAAAATATAGCCTCGTCTATTGATAAATCTGCGTTTATTGTTGTAACAAAGGCAGGCATTATAGACGGTCAAGGCTTTAAGAATATTGAGCAATAAGCCTGAACATCTTTTACACATTTTAAATATGACAATTACATTTTCGCATAAGATAACCGCCCAAAAAGGCGGTTATTTTTTGTACATAAATTTTATTGCAACAGCCCACACGGTTAAACCTCAATAGCCTGTAAATATTTGCAGCAGGAACTTCGTTTTGTGGTGATATTGTAATACTAATTATCAATTAAACGCTTCAACAAACCACTGCCCTGCGGTAATATTTGTAATGATACCTGAATAGATGTTTTGGATAACTACAGTGTCTAGTCTTGTTAAAGTGCTTTATTGAATTTTAGTATAAAGCGTTACAGGCAATATTGCTTGTAAACACTTAAAAAGAGCCGCACCATAAGATGCGGCTCTAAAAAAGCATAATCGTTATTTTTTAATTTCTAAAAGCTCCTCAGCGTGCTTTACAGCCTCGTCTGACGGTGGACGAACATCGGAAAGCTGGTACGGAATCTTTAGATTTTCCCACTTAAACAAGCCCAGTGTATGGTACGGCAAAATCTCTACCCTATCAACAGTTTTTAAGCTTTTAATAAAGGTGTTAAGCTCCTTTAAGCCTTCATCGTCATCAGTCAAACCCGGTACAAGCACATGACGAATCCACATTTTAATATTGTGGTCAGACAAGTACTTTGCCATTTCCAAAATATTGCTGTTTGTAAAGCCTGTCAAAGACTTATGCTTTACAGCGTCAATTTCCTTTAAGTCCAAAATGACAAGGTCAGTGTACTGAATAAGCTTGTCAAATTTTTCAAGATACTCAGGTGAAGTAGAAAAAGGCTGGCCACTTGTATCAAGGGCAGTGTGAACATTATGCTCCTTAGCAATTCTGAAAACCTCTGTAACAAAGTCAATCTGCAGCAAAGGCTCTCCGCCACTAATGGTAATGCCACCGTTCTTTCCCCAGTATCCCTTATAACGCCACATTTTGTTAAACAACTCCTGCGGCGTCATTTCATCTCCGCCTTGATGCGTCCAGGTTTCGGGGTTGTGGCAGTACTTGCAGCGCATATTACAGCCCTGCAAGAAAGCCACATATCTCACGCCGGGGCCATCCACCAAACCAAAGGTTTCAAATGAATGGACACGACCTTTTATATTACATTCTGTCATGGCAAGTACGAGAGATTACATCCAACTGCTGCTCACGAGTTAGGTCGATGAACTTAACAGCGTAACCTGATACACGGATTGTAAAGTTTGCGTACTCCTCTTTCTCAGGATGTTCCATAGCATCCTTTAGCTTCTCAACACCAAATACATTTACATTCAGGTGGTGTGCACCCTGTGTAAAGTAGCCGTCCAATACCTGTACAAGGTTGTTAGACTGCTCTTCCTCTGAGTGACCAAGAGCTGATGGGTTGATTGTCTGAGTATTTGAAATACCGTCAAGAGCCCAGTGATATGGCAACTTAGCAACAGAGTTTAGTGAAGCAAGCAAGCCGTTCTGCTCTGCACCGTATGCAGGGTTTGCACCAGGTGACAATGGAGCACCGGCCTTACGACCATTAGGCATTGCGCCTGTAGCCTTACCGTAAACTACATTTGATGTAATTGTCAGGATAGATGTTGTAGGCTCTGAATTACGATATGTGTGGTGCTTCTTAATCTTCTCTAGGAATGTCTTTAGTAGCCATACAGCAATGTCGTCTGCACGGTCATCATCATTACCATACTTAGGGAAGTCGCCCTCTGTCTCATAGTCTACGCAAATGCCTGTTTCGTCACGAACTGTCTTAACCTTTGCGTACTTAATAGCACTTAGAGAGTCAACAACATGTGAGAAACCTGCAATACCTGTAGCAAATGTACGACGAACATCTGTATCAATAAGAGCCATCTCAGCAGCCTCATAATAATACTTGTCGTGCATATACTGGATTAGGTTAAGTGTATTTACATACAAACCTGCAAGCCAATCCATCATCTTGTCAAACTTAGCAATAACCTCGTCATAGTCAAGATACTCGCTTGTAATAGGAGCGTATGCAGGACCGCACTGCTCACGAGTCTTTAGGTCAACACCGCCGTTTATAGCATACAGCAAGCACTTAGCAAGGTTAGCTCTTGCGCCGAAGAACTGCATCTCTTTACCTGTCTGTGTAGCAGATACGCAGCAGCAGATTGAGTAGTCGTCGCCCCATACAGGCTTCATAACATCATCATTCTCATACTGAACAGAGCTTGTACGGATTGAAATTTCAGCAGCATACTTCTTGAAGTTTTCAGGAAGAGCCGGTGAGTAAAGAATTGTTAGGTTTGGCTCCGGTGCAGGACCCATATTTTCAAGTGTGTGTAGGAAACGGTAGTCTGTCTTTGTTACCATTGAACGACCGTCAACACCAATACCTGCAACCTCTAGTGTAGCCCATACAGGGTCACCTGAGAACAATTCGTTATATGAAGGGATTCTTGCGAACTTAACCATACGGAACTTCATAACCATGTGGTCGATAATCTCCTGCGCCTGCTCCTCTGTAAGTACGCCAAGATCCATATCTCTCTTAATGTAAATATCTAGGAATGTTGAAATTCTACCAACACTCATTGCTGCACCGTTCTGTGTCTTAATAGCAGCCAAGTAACCAAAGTACAGCCACTGTGCAGCCTCGTATGCATTCTTAGCAGGCTCAGAAATGTCAAAGCCGTAGCTCTTAGCCATTTCCTTCATACCCTTAAGAGCATTAATCTGCAATGTGATTTCCTCACGCAGACGGATAATGTCGTCTGTCATTGTGCCGTCGCCGCAGTTTTCAAAATCTTTCTTCTTTTCTTCAATTAGGAAATCAATACCGTAAAGAGCAACTCTACGATAGTCGCCTACGATACGACCACGACCATATGTGTCAGGAAGTCCTGTGATAATGTGGTTGTGACGAACGCTCTTCATTTCCTTTGTATAAGCATCAAATACACCCTGGTTATGTGTACGAGCATACTCTGTAAATATCTTGTGTAGTTCAGGATTAGGTGTGTAACCGTTTGATGTACATGCCTGCTCAGCCATCTTAATACCGCCGAATGGCATAAATGCACGCTTTAGAGGCTTATCTGTCTGCAAGCCAACTACCTTTTCCAAATCCTTTAGATCTTCGTTGATATAACCTGGGCCGTAAGCTGTTAAGCCTGTAACAACCTCTGTCTCCATATCAAGAATGCCGCCCTTGGCACGCTCTTCTTTTTGTAGTACCTGTAATGCACCCCATAGCTTGTCAGTAGCCTCTGTAGGGCCAACAAGGAATGAAGAATCACCGTCATATGGTGTGTAGTTCTTCTGAATAAAATCACGAACGTTAACTTCTTCTTTCCAAATTCTGCCTTCAAAGCCATTCCACTGCTTAAAATCAGTCATTGTTAGTTTCCTCCTTAAACATATCTAAAAATGGTTATATAGTAACCTTTGGGTTAGTTAATTTCTAACCGTACCTTGTGGTACAATACAAATTATACTCATTTTTTATAAAATGACAATAGAAAAAACAAAATTTTTTGAAAAAAATATTTTTTAGTTTGTTTTCCACAATTTGATGTTGTAATTTTTTATGTATTTATACAATTATTACATTCAGACTTACTTTATAATTTTGTAAAGTTATTAAAAACTAACTTTTTGCCTATATTTTAACCTTTGGCTAATAATCACTTTATGTTGGGATTTGTTTAAAATCCAACACAATATGTTGTGTCATTATATTTTATTCAAATATATTTCATTGTTACTTCACAATATGAATTGTTTATTTTTTACAAAAGTTTTCCACTGTTTCTTAATTTAACATATTTATTAAACTTTCTTTATGATAAACGATAATGATTCCTTTATTTCTTCAAAAATTTATGTATTAAATAAAAGTTGCCCGGTTCTCTGTGTCAATATAAATTTGGCACAGAGAACCTGCTGATTTCAGCTATCTGCTGCTTAATTCATCTGCATTATTAAGCGGCGGTTTATTTCATATTCTTCTCGTAGCTTTCAATCATCTTTTTAACCATCATTCCGCCTACAGAGCCTGCCTGACGAGCAGTAATATCGCCGTTGTAGCCTTCCTTTAGGTTTACGCCAACCTCGTTGGCACACTCCATCTTAAAACGCTCCATTGCCTCTCTTGCTTCCGGTACATTTAACTGATTATTATTTGATGACATTTTAATTCTCTCCTTTTAATTTTTAGTTACGGCAAGCCGTCTGTCTGCTTAACTTCAGCTTGGCACATTACCTGCAATGCAAGTTTTTGTACGCCTGTACATTGCCTGCCGCATTATTATAAAACTTAAACATTTCTGATTTATACAACATCCCTTAATAATTTGCTTGTCTTTTAAAACCTTTAAAGATTTTATTTTGATTTAGCTGTTTTATTAAATCGATGTTGTAATATTATTGTGCTTTGTTTGTGTCGGTTTATAATTTGTAATTTTTGTTTTTTATTTTTCTAATGAGTACCAGCCTTAGCGATAAAATACTTGCAGTGCTTTTACACAGAAAAAAGCGGATTTTTGCCGCAGCTGCATTCAGCCGCATTAAAAAACCGCTTAATTACATATTTTTATGGCTACAGCCACTTAATAACATTCTGCATTTTTTTACAGACAAATAAAATGGGGATTGTAAGGAAAAACCACAGTATGCTATACAGCGGACAAATTTGTCCCCATATATTAAAAGGAACCGCTGAGTAATCCCAAACATTCATTTTAAACTGTAAATTTACAATACAGCCTACTACAAATTCAACCGCAGTAATAAGCACCGAACCAACGGCACACTTGTATATGGTTTTAACCTTGCTTATTTTTTTGAAAACTCTAAACAAAACCAGCAGACATACACCGCCTGTTACAATCATTGTCCAATGGGTACGGTGACGCCACAAAAGCTCAACTGCGCCATAGGCAAGCCCGCCTACAGAAAACAGCATTGTATCCTCTTTAATTCTTTTTAACATAAAAATCACCGTTGTTATTGTTTACAACGGTGATTATTTTATGCTGACTTGTATATTTTAACAGCTCTATTAAGTTTTTAAATTTATATAATTTATAAGCTTAGTCTTTCGGCTCTTTCTCCGGAATATATACAATTTTTACCTGTTCCACCCTTTGTTCTGCCGTTGAAATAACAGTAAAGCTTAGGGTGTCTTTATATGTAAAGCTGTCGCCGGATTCCGGAATATCTCCCAGATTTTCCATTACAAAGCCGCCTACAGAAACACTGTCGCTTACTATGTAATCCTCACGCAGGTTAAACAGCTCCAGCATATCGGAAATTTTCATATCGCCGCTTACGCTGTAGGTAGTTGCGCTTATTTTTCTGTATTCCGGAGTTTCGTCCTCATCTTCGTCCCATATATCGCCTACAATTTCCTCAAGCAAATCCTCCATTGTTACTATACCCAAGGTTCCGCCGTAATCGTCAGTAACCACAGCCATATGGTGGCGTTGTTTTTTAAACTCTGCCAACGCAACCGACAGCTTTTTGGTTTTATAAATGTAAAATGCAGACTTCATAAGCTTTTTAAGATCCGGCTCTTTGTTTAATGCCAACGCCTCTAAATAATCTCTTGTATGCAGTATTCCTATTATGTTGTCAATACTGTCTTTATAAACAGGTATTCTTGAATAGCGTTCGTCAATAACAAGCTTTGTTATGGTTTGCGGACTGTCGTTTACCTCAATAGCGGTTATATCCACCCTGGGGGTAATAACCTCCTGCACTGTTTTTTCGTCAAAATCCAGTGCAGACTGCACAAGCTCTTTTTCCTGCTGTTCAAGAACGCCCTCCTGCTGACTTGTACCTATAAGAACTTTAAGCTCATCTTCGGTAACAGACGGCTGTACTGTTCCGCTCGTAAAAATTTTAAGAGCCAGTGTTTTTAATGCAACAAAAAATAACACAAGAGGCGTTAAAATTGTCATAAGCACCAGCAAAATTTTTGCCACGCTCATACACATTGTTTCGGCCTTTTCCTTTGCTATACATTTGGGCAGTATTTCGCCAAAGGTCAGCACAAGCAAAGTAACCACGCCCGTACTTATAGCCGCACCGGCATCGCCAAAGATATTCATACATAGCACAGTAGCTACAGAGGAACAACCAATATTAACAATATTATTGCCTATAAGTATGGTTGTAAGTGCCTTGTCGTAATTCTCGGTTACCTTTAAAGCGTTTTTGGCCCGCTTGTCGCCTCTTTCGGTAAGGTATTTAAGCCTTATGGTGCTCACCGTAGAAAACGCTGTTTCTGTAGCCGAAAAGAAGGCTGACAGACAAATGCATATAATTATAATGACAAGCATTAGTATGTCATATGTACTCAAATTAATTCCCTCCATTAACAATATGTACTACATTCTATCACATACAGCCTTTAATTTCCATATGTAAATAAAAATATATTAAATAATGTTGTCGGTTAATTCTTTAAGATTAGAATACATTTGTCTTAGCACATTTAAGTCATATTGACTGTACATACTCTTATAAAGCAAATTTATATTTTTTTCAAAATCCTTTGGCAGTACGGTGCATTTTTCCTTTGAAATTTTTATTAATTTCTTTTCACCCGGGTGAGGAATTTCATTCAATGCAAAAATAACATCAAAGTAGCTTTCCATATATGCCGCAGTGCGGTGGCATATGCTGACAACATCGTTTCTTTTAACTGCCTTTTCAATTTGCTTGTCATAAGACGGCAAAACACCGCTAAGCATATTCATATTTTTTCTGATTATATTTTCTTTTAGCTTCTTAGGATAAGGAACATTATATTGTTCTTTTATTTTTGTAAACTCACCTGACTTATCAATGTATATTTCACTAACCAACAAAGTGTGCCAAAAGGCTGTAGTGTAACCCAGCCTTGCATTGCAGTCGTCAACAACATCTTTCTGAGTATTCTTAATCATATTTATACTCCTGAAAATTATGTCAGCCGGTATACCACAGTTTAATATAATGTTGTCTTCGTATTCAAAATATCTGTTTCCTGTTTCGTAAACACTGCAATATTTTTTGTAAATATCATCTCTAATGCTTTCCGGCAGAAAATCTCCTGTGCTGCCGTAAATATAAACATCATAATCCGACTTTTCGTCGCCGTTTCCGCTTGCCCTTGAGCCTGCCAAAGCTATAGCGTCTACCTGCGGATAAGCTGCCATTTCATCTAATACCTTTTTAATATCACCGTCTAGGCTTATCATTTTAAATATACCTCCTAAGTATACAGCTAAACAGCCTGTTATTTTACAGACTGTTTGCAGTTTTAATATTCGTCATTCATAGCACTTTTTATGTCGCTCCAGCTCCAACCAAGCCTTTGCAGTGCCGCTACAGCACGCCTTTTTATTTTTTCGTCGTCCTTATATCCGCTGTATTTTCTCTCAAGAACCGCTTGTATTTCGCTGTACGGATCACACTCCAGCTCTTCTGTTATAATGTCGATAGTATTTGGGGCAATACCCTTTTCCCGCAGCTTATAGGCTATACCACGAGGGGACATATGCTTTTTACGAAGAAGCTCCGCCGCATATTTTCGGGCATACTCCTCATCATCAACAAGCCCCAGGTCCTCCATTTGCTGTGCGGCGTCCTCCGCCGCCTGCTGTGAACAGGTACGGCGTATTTTATCCGTAAGCTCTTTTTTAGAATGGTCTCTGTAGGTAATTAAATACAGTGCCTTTTCCTTTGCACGGCGTGCGTCCGACTCTTCTATAAGGGTATGCAGCTGTTCGTCGGTTATGTCTACTCCCGGTCTTATGCCGTTTTTCATAAGCGTCACAGTATCAAGCTTTAGGGCGTATTCACCGTCTATGTACAGTGCGCTTAATGATTTTCTGCGTGGTTCAACAGCTGTAACAAGCATTATTAATCCTCTACCATTATGTCAATATCTTTGGTGTCAACAGCCGGTTGAATTTCCTCGGTTGCTTTGTCTTCCTCTATAACCTTTTCGTTTCTGCCCTTTGAAGTCTTTTTCTTTGAGTTTTCTCTTTCCTCTGCAAGGGCCGCCAAAACCTTCTCCTCTACCTCGGCTGCCAGCTCCTTGTTTTCAGCAAGCAGATTTTTAATATTATCTCTGCCCTGACCAAGTCTTTCTTCGCCGTATGAGAACCAAGCTCCGCTTTTGTGGATTATATCCTTTTCAACTGCAAGGTCCAGAAGTTCGCCTGTTCTGGAAATACCCTTTCCGTACATAATATCGAAAATAGCCTCTTTAAACGGCGGTGCTATTTTATTTTTAACAACCTTTGCCCTTGTTTTTGAACCTAGAATTTCAGAACCGTTCTTTATTGTTTCAACCTTTCGTACCTCAATACGAACAGATGAATAATACTTTAGCGCTCTGCCGCCAGGTGTAACCTCAGGGTTGCCGTAAACAACTCCGACCTTTTCTCTAAGCTGGTTGATAAATATTGCAACGCAGTTTGATTTTGAAATTGCGCCTGCCAGCTTTCTAAGAGCCTGTGACATAAGCCTTGCCTGCAAGCCTACATGAGAGTCGCCCATTTCGCCGTCAATTTCCGCCTTTGGTACCAGCGCCGCTACAGAGTCAACAACAATTACATCAATAGCGCCTGAACGAATAAGTGCCTCTGCAATTTCAAGGGCTTGTTCGCCTGTGTCCGGCTGTGAAACCAACAATGAATCAACATCTACACCTAAAGCTTCGGCATATACAGGGTCAAGAGCGTGCTCTACATCTATAAAAGCAACATTGCCCCCTTGTTTTTGCCCCTCTGCTATACAGTGCAGTGAAAGTGTAGTTTTACCTGACGATTCAGGACCGTAAATTTCTACAATTCTTCCCCTTGGCAAACCGCCTATACCCAGTGCAAGGTCAAGTGTAAGAGAACCTGTAGGAACAAAGCCTACATTCATGGCCTGGTTTTGACCTAAACGCATTACAGCGCCCTTACCAAACTGCTTTTCTATCTGTCCTATGGCAGTAGCCAGTGCCTTTGCCTTTGCTTCTGCAGATTGATTTGGATTTATTTTTAAATCCTTTGATTTATCCTTAGCCATTTTATACCTCCATAGCGAAAGTTTGTTTTATTAATATGTTTATATTATAACCTACCGCCTAGTAAAATGCAACAGATAATTGCTTTTATACCGGTGGGTGTACCATTTATGGGACACAGTTTCAGCTAGATTTTTACTCCGCAAATGGTAAATTGCCAAAGTGAAGTTCGGATTTTTGAGGAAAAAAACGAGAAATACCACGGGTTCACCTTGACAAAAGGTAGGGTGTTATATATAGATATTTC
>CADANT010000032.1 GCA_902789345.1 uncultured Ruminococcus sp. | reverse complement strand
CGCTTGTAGTGTCTGATATTGCGCTCAATGCCCCGCAGCTTCTGCTCGCCCTCGTAGCGTGTCATTTTCTCGCCGTTGTAGCTCACTTCCTCATTGGCCATTTCGTCATTCAGTAATGTTTTCCATATGATAAATTTAGGTTGGGCATATCTCTTACATAAAATTTCGCCTTTGGATAAATGCTTTAATTCTAAATTATCGTCGTTGTTAAATTCAGTTATGTTTTTGGTTATGTCGACATTACCACTACTGCCCATTTTGTTGGTACGCTGCCGCCGTTAACCTTTAGGTCAAGGGCCTTTGGGCTGGCGCTGTTATTAACAAGCACTGCGGCAATTCCCCATTCGTTTTCAGCGTTAGCTGTAGTGTTTTGAATAGTGTAACCAATAGCACTGCCGTTCTCTACAAAATAGGTAGTTTTAATTGAATCATCGTTACCCTCTCTAAACGGAGTATATGCCGAACGCAGAGCCATTAGGCCTTTATAATACTGAACAAGGTTGTTGTACTGTATTACCCGTGTCCAATCTATTTTATTTACAGTATCGGCAGATTTATAACTGTTGTGGTCACCGTACTTTGTTCTGGCAAATTCCTCACCTGCCAAATAGAACGGTACTCCCTGTGATGTAAGAACAATAACAGCCGACAGCTTGTTTTGTGCCAACAAAATGGAGTTATGACCGTTAAAGTCGTTGCTGCCGTTGGATTTCAAGATTTTGTCCCACAGTGTTAAATTATCATGGGCTGAATCATATGTTATACACTGTATCGGCTCCCTTGACCATCTGCCAAAGGTGTCGCAGGCACCGCCCATCATACCGGACTTAATCTCATTATTTACATTTGTTGCACCCTGTATATATCCTATTGATTCATCGTCGGAGTTTCCTTTTAGGGCGTTTCTTATTTTGTCGCTGAACATTCCCACCCTAGGGTCAAGTTTAAAGGAATTTTGAGATGTACAGGCGTATTCACCGTCTATACCGTTGCCCATCCAGTCAGCCATCCAAGGCTCGCCGTACATTAAAATTCTTGAATCAATTTGGTCAAGAGCTTCACGAATTTTATTCATTGTAATAACATCGTGACAACCCATTAAGTCAAAACGGAAACCGTCAATATGATACTCGTTTGCCCAGTAGGTTACAGAATCAATCATATATTTTCTGAACATAGCCTTATCGGAGGCTGTTACATTACCGCAGCCGCTTCCGTTAAAATACTGATACTGGGAATACATTCTGAAATAATATCCCGGAACAGTTTTTTCAAAACAGCTGTCGCCTGCCGAATATACATGGTTGTAAACCACATCCATAATAACGCCGATGCCCCTGTCGTGCAGTGCCTGAACCATTTGTTTAAACTCGTTAATTCGCACCTCGCCCATTGCCGCATTGGTAGCGTAGGAGCCCTCCGGCACATTGAAATTAACAGGGTCGTAGCCCCAGTTGTATTGGGTTGTGTGCATAGCCTCGTTTATAGAGCCAAAGTCAAATACAGGGTTAAGGTGAACATAGTTGACACCCTGCTCCACCAAATATTCCACACAGGTAGAAAAGTTTTTTGTTCTGTTTACTCTTGTACCACGCTGTGTAAATGCCAAATATTTGCCCCGTCCCTCTGAATTTACTCCCGAGGTACGGCTAATAGAGAAGTCACGCACATGAATTTCCCAAATAACTGCGTCCGTTGGCTTTTCAACAAGAATATGCTTGTCGTCCTCCCAGCCAACAGGGTTGGTAGACTTTAAATCAACCACCATAGAACGGCTTCCGTTTACACCTACCGCAAAGGAGTAAACATCTTGTGTTTCTCTTGCCTCGCCGTTTACCATTACCGTGTAGGTATAGTAAACGCCCTTAAGGTCGCTTGAAACAGCCACGCTCCACACGCCGTTTTCTTCGTTCTTACGCATTTGTGTGGTTAAAATTTTGCCGGCGCCCTGCTCAACATCAGAGCCGGTTTTATACAAATTAAGTGAAACCATATTTGCACTTGGCGCCCACACCTTGAACACAGTTTGCTTTGGTGTATAATTGGCGCCCAGGTCATTACCGTCATAAAGAGGGTAAATTTCCTTTGCGTTATAGTATGTGCCTATAGTTTCGTAGCTTTCCTGAAGTGTCTTGTGTTTTTTTCCATCTAATATTTCAACTGACATATATTTGAGATTAACGAGTAACCTCTCCCCCTCTTTCCTTACTTAATGTAATATTACCCTAGAAAACAGCAAAAATCCTACAACATACAGTGAATATTATTGGATTAATAACTATTGATGTGTTTTAATATCATATACGCTGTCACACTTAAAAATGTGCATACGAAAAAACATACAGGTGCAAAGCACCTACAATATCTGTCTGTGCCGTTATTTACACAAAAAGCGCAACTGCTCGTCCATAAAGGCGCAGCACTGCCGCCTGCAACAGATATTATTGCCAATACCTCAATATATACCAATACCAAAAATATCCTACTCTATGTCGTAGGGATTCATTATATACCTTATTTAGATTTAATAAACAGCTTCTCTGCCAAGCTGAAAATTTTAAGACGAATAAACTCTGCTATACTGCACCCTGCAAATACACCAACTACCGCCAGTATAGCCAACGGAATGTACACTAAAGTGTCATACAGGTGTTTATTGCTAAAGTCTACTACACTCCACAGCCAGTCACGCACATAAGGGTTTTCGTGAATTGCATATACTCCCAATGTTGTGCCTGCTATGGCATTTACTGCTTTTGAGCTGAAGGTGAAATCTCTGAAGAACAGTATAAGCATTGCTCCCTCTGCTAACACAAGAGGGTTGTTAAACATACCAAAAACTTCTTTATACTGTGGGAATACGCAGTGAAGACCGAAGTCCACAACACACAGACCAAAAAATACAGCCAAATAAGTAAACTTTACGGACTTTTTTTCTTGATTCTTTCCCACAAACAGTCTTAGGTAGCCGCCAATTATGTACATAAGCAAAAATCCACCTAAGCTTTTTCCAAAGTATGGGTCTATAATCTTTTTAACACTGAAAATTTTATTAAGACCGTCTATATCTGAAATAGTTGCCCACAGACTCATTACAACAAAAACAATACCCATAAAATACAAATATTGCTTTTTAGTCAGTGAAACAAGCATTTTATTTATAAAAGGACTTAACAGCAAAATTATTAAGTAGTTGTCAAAAAAATACCATGTCCTTGAGAAAAACGGTGTTACTGCACTTACAACACTTTCGGGCTTAATTAACAGTGGGTTTGCAATAAAGAAAATAACACTGATTACTACCGAATAGAAGAACATAGCCCCGTAAAGATTTGCCCCTCGTTTAAGAGTCTTTTTAATGTCAAATTGGGAGGTTATCATAAAATAACCGCTAATCATTACAAATACATCAACAGGTGCTCTGCACATAGACCATACAAATGTCACAAATGCGCCATCGATAGTTCCGGAAGAAGAAGCCCCTGTGTGAAGATGACCATACTGATACAAATGTAAAAACACAATTTGCAGCATAGCTATAATTCTTAACAGCTCTATACCGGACTGTCTTTTTGCTTTACCCATTATTACACCCCCATACTAATAAATTATACCATAATATTCATAAATAAACAAATTCAACATCGTAGGAATATTGCACAAATAGTTAATTCATTTTGTTGCAATATATACAATTATATGTGATTTTTATTAAAAAGCGTTACACAAAACCTGACTGACTGTATAACAGTTGAAAAAACTAGCCCTTAATCTTTTTAGCAAGGGTAAAGCAAAGAAACGCCGCTATATTAACAATAACTATGCTTGCACCGGTTGGCGTTCCGTACAAATATGAAACTGTAATCCCCAAAAAGAAACACACCACCGACAAAACAGCAGAAACTACAATTACCTTTTTAAAGGTTTTACAAAGCTGCATAGCCGTAAGTGCCGGAAAAATAATAAGGCTGGAAATAAGCAGTGTACCCATTATTCTCATGCCAAGCACTACAGTAAGCGCGGTAAGTATAGCTATAATTACATTATAAAAGTCTGCGTTTGTACCTGTAGCCTTTGAAAAGCTTTCGTCAAAGGTTACTGCAAAAATTCTGTGGTAGAATACCACAAACAATAATATTACCACAGCTGACAGGCATACACTTAAAACAGCGTCAAAATCAGAGGTGGCTATAATACTGCCAAACAGGTAGCTGTTTATGTCGGTGTTCATACCGTTTTGCATTGTGGCTACAGTAACACCAATAGCTAAGGCACTGCTGGAAATTAAAGCTATAGCCGAATCGCCTTTTATTTTACTGCTTTCGCTAAGTCTTAACAGCAAAAAAGCGGCAACAACTACTACTGGAATGGCTACCGGCAAAGGCGCCCAGTTAAAAGCAGAGGCTATAGCCAGTGCACCAAAACCTACATGAGAAAGTCCGTCGCCTATCATTGAATATCGCTTTAATACAAGGCTTACACCTAAAAGTGCGGCACACAGGGCTACGGGTATGCCTACTACAAGCGCACGAATCATAAAGCTGTAGCTAAACATTGAAAGTACATCCATTATTTACTGCCTCCCCACCGCTGTTTTTGTTGACCTCATCATAAAGGTGCAGGTGCTTTTGCTTGTGCTTTTCGCAGGCGTCACAGTGACAGTTATGGTACAAAAATCTACTGCCAAGCTCGCTGTGCTCGTACTGGTCCTTTGTACCGAAAAACATATCTCCGTTTACACACATATGCAAAATATGCGTTGCATACTGCACAGCACTTATAATGTCGTGTGAAACCATTATAACTGTGATTTTGTCCTTATCGTTAAGCTCTTTTATAATTGAGTACATATGTGCCATAGCTACAGGGTCAAGTCCTGCAACAGGCTCGTCAAGCAAAATAAGCTTGCCGGTAGCACACAGCGCCCTTGCCAGCAGTACACGCTGCTGCTGACCGCCGGAAAGCTCCTTGTAGCATCTTTTCTTTAACTGGGATATACCTAGCTTTTCAAGCGTTTCCTGGGCTATTTTTTTATCCTCTTTATTGTAAAAGCCTGCCAGTCTTTTTTTATTTAATCGTCCCGAAAGTACTACCTCCCACACAGAAGCAGGGAAATCCTTTTGTGCTCCCGTTTGCTGTGGCAAATAGCCTATTTCCTTTTGCTTTAAACCCTCGTCAAATATAAATCTGCCGTAGGACGGAGTGTGCAGTCCCAAAATTCCCTTCATAAGGGTGCTCTTGCCTGAGCCGTTTTCTCCTACAATGCACAAATAGTCGCCGGCATCTATTTTAAAATTAAGATCTCTGAAAACTACATTTCCGTCGTAGCTCATTGAAACATTGTCGCAAGTTAAAATTGCCAATATTGTCACTAATCCTTCCAAAATATATTTACACAAGTACCTGCACTACAACCAACTTCAAGTGCCGTAAAGGCCATAGCTATACTTTTGTATACGGTACTTTAAACCTGTCGCTCCAAAAGGTGCAGTATTTTGCACTAAAGCCCTGTAAGGTTTTTGTTGCACCTAAACAGAACCTATAAAAATGCTCTTGTTTGTATTATAGACCATTTCCCATAAATATGCAAATTGGCTGTGCTTAACAATGTAAGCACAGCCAAAACTGTTTTTATTCAGAAATTCTATTTTAAAAATTACTTTCTGCCTTTGCCCTTTTTCTTCTGGGTTGCAAGCTTGTGGTTCTGCCAGATTACCCACAATGGACCGGCAATACAAATTGAAGAATAACAACCTGAAATGATACCAATCATCATAGGCAAAGCAAATGAAACAACAGACTGAATGTTAAATACCAAAGCAAATACCAATACAGATACAATAGCCGCTAATGTTGTAAGTGATGTACATATTGTTCTGCGAAGCACCTGTGTGGCACTCTTGTTAAACAGAGCAGCGTATTCAATCTTTTTGCCGCCCATTAGCTTTCTGTTTTCACGAACACGGTCGTAAATAACAATGGTATCGTTTAGAGAGTAACCTAAAATCATAAGTGTTACGGCAATGAAGTTACTGTCTATAGGCATTCTTAAGATTATAAATGTAAAGTAAATCATCAGAACATCGTGGAACAATGCTACCAACGCCATTACACCGGCTGACCAACCGCCAATCTTCTTAAATCTGAATGCAACATAAATAACCATCAGCACACAAGCTATTGCTACAGCTGTAATACACTTTAGGAAGAACTTCCAACCCATTGACGATTCAACAGACTGAGAGTCTACCATTTTAAAGTTATTATCAGGGTAGGTGCTTTGCAGCTTTGTTGTAAGGTTACTCATTATGTCAGGTGTAATTGTCTTTTTACCTGAGAACTGTACAGCAAGCAGGTAGCCGTTTTGCAGCTGGTTACCGTCGTCGCCTACAGTAATATTTTCACTAATGTTAAATGATACAGTGTCGGCAGTTTCCTTTTGAATAAGGTCTTTCATTGCATCTGTATCAATATCGCCGGTATAGTTGTACTGAATAATAGTACCACCTGTAAACTGAATGTCAAGAGTAACACTGAAAATACAGTTACAGATAATACCTATAATAAAAATTGCTATTGAGATGCTGAAGAATATCTTCGAGGTTCCTGTAAAGTTTAATACCTTTTTCATTATTTACCTGCACCTCCAAACAACCATTTTTTACGGAACAGCTTAATGCCGGATGCAGATTTAACCATAAGTCTTGATGCACCTACACCCATTACAAAGTTAGCTATTACACCAACCAACAGTGTGTAACCGAATGAGTAAATTGTACCTGTTGTTGACGGTCCAAAAATACCTGAAAGAATATTTACAGGACCAAATACAAGCATCAAAATTATTGATACTATAATTACTGTAACATTACCGTCAAAGATAGCCCAGAATGAACCCTTTGTACCTGCAATAACGGCACCGTCAATAGTTTTGCCTGCTCTGATTTCCTCACGAATACGCTCTGCTGTAATAATGTTTGCGTCGGCACCCATACCGATAGAAAGTATCATACCGGCAATACCAGGCAGCGTCATTGTGAAGCTTGGTATTACAGTAAAGAAGCCCGACACCGCTACTACTGAAAGCGACAACTGACCGAGCAGTGTAATTACTGCAATAAAGCCAGGCAGTCTGTACATAACAATCAGGAATATTGCCATAAATATTAGGGCAACAACTGCGGCATATGCCATAGCTACCAGTGCAGACTCACCAAGTGTAGGGCTTACACTACCAAAGCTTGTTGTTTCAAGCTTGAACGGCAAAGCACCTGCGTTAATCTTTGTAGCAAGATTCTGTGCCTCTTCTGCATTTTTCATACCGTTAATAACAGCCTCTCCGTTTGTAACTGTTGCCGATACTGTAGGTGCAGTAATCATTTCATCGTCCAGCCAAATGGAAACAACCTGGTTAAGATATTTTGTAGTAATATCCTGGAACACAGAAGCGTCCTTCAGCTTTAGCTGTACAACATATTCTGTACCGTCAAGACCTGCCTGAGCAGACTCTACATTACTACCGTCCATCAAAACAGTTTCTGTATCGCCCTTAGGTGTTTTGTAAACTGTTTCACCTTCTGCATTAATATCAGTAGATGTGTACGAATTACCAGGTCTGAATGTTAATTCTGCTGTAGCAGAAATTTCTTCAATAGCAGACTTAGCGTCAAACTCTGTTTCGTCCTCTTTCCAAGGGAATCTAACAATAATTCTGTTGCTTGAAGGGTCAGCATACAACTCGTAATCTGTAATGTTGCTTGAAACAAGTCTTGTTTCAATAATAGCCTTAGCGGCCTCAATTTCTTCATCAGTTGCGTCTACGCCGTCGGCAGGCTTAAATGTAGCCTCAACGCCGCCCCTGATGTCTATTCCCCATCTAATGTCACCAATACCTTTGATAATTGTTGTATCTATGTCGCCATATTGGGTATGTAAACCAAATGTAGCAAAATAGCTCAACACAAGTATTAGGATGGCAAGGATGAAAAATACCGGTTTTGCAACTCTTTTCACTCGTATTACCTCCATAAAGGAATTTTAAATTTTCACTGTACAAAATATTTAGGAATGATAAAACTCCCTATACTACCTTAAATACAGCCATAACAGGTTAATTATATATTTTTTGCCCTAAAAAGTCAATTAAAAGTAACTTTTTTGTTAATATTACAAAAGGTTGCTGTTTAATTTGTGCAATATACCACTGTAACTTGTAAAGTTCTTGTTAAAGAATAAATTTTCGAGGAAAATCCCCCTTACCGGGTTGATATGCACCCTTCTTTCTGTTTTGTATAGTAAAGAAGGTATATATCACATGCGGTAAGGGGGCATTAATTTTACAAAATAAATTTCATCTGCTATTTTAAAGCGAAAATTACTTTAGCTTATCCTTATTAACCTGCTGTTGGTATGCATAAATTTCCTTGTAAATTCTTTCGCAGTTATTGTGGTCATCAAACTCGTAGAAATCTTCAACTCTTGCTACATACTCCGGCTTCATTTTACAGCCGTTTTCCATATATTCGCACAGTAAATCCACAAGCTGATCACTTTCGGTACAAATTTCACCAAAGCCCATAGTGTCATAGAAGAAACCACCGTCTTCGTAGTGTGCAGGCAGCTGCGACGGGTGGAAGTAAACCAAAGGTTTTTTCATATAGGCAAAGTCGAACTGTACACCGGAATAGTCCGTAACCATTAGGCTTGACTCCTGAAAAGCTGTTTCGTAGTTAAAGTCGCCTACCGACGATACTACCTCAACATACGGGTCAGGGGTAAAGTCATTTACCTGTGAGCTTAATATAGGATGCAGTACATACTTAATTTTGTAACCTGTACGCTTGGCAGTTTCTATAAGCTTCTGATTATTAATAAGGTCATTGTAAATCTTATAATAGGTTGTGTGCTTAAATTCAGGATTGTAGGCACGCTGTTCGCCCTCGCTTGTGGTTACAGGCATAGCATTGTACATACGCCAGGTAGGTGAAAGCAAAATCTGCTTTTTATCGTGATTAATTAAGCCGTCGTATCTGCCTATACCTGTCATTTTCAAAATATTAAAGTTCTGGTAGTTGTAGGCGTGGTTGCTAAGATTTTTATACTCATATTTAGACGCCAAAAAGTACATCTGAGTATTATCTACAATTCGTTGCTGCGCCATAGCACATTTTTGCACCGACAAACCATGCTGTAAGCACATTGACGGGAAGTTACACAAACCCCTTATAAATCTTGAACGGTCCATACTGTAGCCGTTAAACGGGAATACATTAGAGTTTGTAATAAGTGCAATATCAGTATTTAAGAAAAGCATTTTATGCTTAAAGGAATGGTTTTTAACCGGCTTTAAGCCGTCCGCCTTTAAACGCTTATAGTCAGAGGTATTTTTATCTATAATATAATACCTTGAAATGCCGTCGTTTTTATTTGCGCAATATCTGTACAAATACTCACAGCTGTCGCCGCCCTTGTACAGCTTGTCGTACATCAGCCAAATTTTCTTATTTTTAAAGAAAGGTCTTGTAAGCCAATATTGTATTCTTGTAATAAAGCTGCGCTTACTCTCTACGAAAACACCCGGCAGGAACTTAAGCTCCCTTTTAATTGTATCCAAAGCCGAAGAATGCTGTATGGTTATAGTTCTTGCATTATCAACATACGCCACATACTTGTTAAATCTCCAGTAGGAATTTGCAGGCTTAATGGTAAATTTGGACCAGTGGTGCAAGAATGACAGCTTTAACGGAATAACTGTGTATCTGTACCTTGCGAAGAATGAAACGGTTTGGTGGTTATTTTTCGGGTCCAGAGGAAGCTCCAAGTGGAATGTAAACTTTTTGTATGCGCTTATACCAAAGTATTTTGTAAGGGAGTAACGGTCGGTGTCTGTAAGGGAATACTGCTGGTCGTTAAACTGAACATACAGGTCTATATTATCAAGACTGAAAACACGCCTAAACGAACCGTCTATAACCAGCTTGCCGTCACGGTAATCCATTACATGAATACCTACCCTTTGGTCGGTAAGTCTTGAAACAAACACCTTGTCACAGGTAAGGTAAACTTCCTTTTTGCCCTCCACATTAATAAGAGGCATTTCATCGAAAACGCAGTTATACTTAAGCATATAGAACATTTCCGCAGCCTCTTCACTGTAGCCTAAAGACTTGTACTTGTTTCTGTTAAGAACATAGCTGTTGTCAACATACTGCAGGCACTTTCGGGCTGTTTCAAAAAACTCAGCCAATTCCTCGTTGTTCATATTGCGCTTGTTGCGGTTGTTCATATTGGCAAGGAATTTTGTTGATATATTAAATATTGTATAAAACTGAATAAATTCCGGAATAACTCCTTGCTTTTCTTTGCTGTCTAAAATTAACGGCATTAAAAAGTTTTCGAGGGATTCTGTATACCAATCCTTATAATTTGACGGTATATAATACAAAAAATCATCGCTAACCGGCATAAAGTAATCATACTCAATGTCGCTTGCATATACATATTCAGGGTAATCCAACTGAATTCTAAGGGAAAAATCGTCTGCACTTTCATATTTAAGATTGCCGTTAAACT
Organism: uncultured Ruminococcus sp.; assembly: GCA_902789345.1. GTDB lineage: Bacteria > Bacillota > Clostridia > Oscillospirales > Acutalibacteraceae > CAG-964. The sequence goes on along the minus strand of CADANT010000032.1, from coordinate 9,856 downwards.
TGTAGGACTTAAATATTTCCGCCTTGTACAAAGTACCCGTAACCTCAAGGTTAATCATATTGGGGTCGTCCGCAAGCCTTATAACCTTGGTATCAGCAGCAGCTTTATTTAATCTAAAGGCTTTTTTCTCCTTAAATACCGGGTTAATACAAAATCTTCCACCAGTAACATATGGCACATTTTCAAACCTGTTAAATGCATCAACGGCTTTTTGGAAAAAATTGTCGCTAAACTTGTCACCGCAATTACAGACAGTTATATACTGACCGGACGCATTTTCCATAGCTAAGTTACAGGCGTCGGCAAAGCTGCTTACCGCTTTTGTACTAATAACCTTACATATTGACAAATTGCCAATAGACGCCTTGCTGTTTGTGCTTTCGGTGGTGTCTATTATCAGCACTTCAACTTTAGTGGAATCAAAATTCCTTTGCTTACATATTGAAGACAGAGTATCTATTAACTTGTTATTGCTCTCAAGATATGGAACAATAACAGAAACTATTGTACCGCTCATAGTACCTCCAAAAAATAAATATATCTTTGTAAATTATAACACACATAAAAGAAATTGCAAATAATTATTTTATTTTGCCCTATAAATGGCAATTTTTATATGAATATGCGAAAAATTTTTATGTTTAGCTATGTATATTTTAGCTATATGCAATATTTCAAAACTCTTTGTGAGTTATAAACGGTTATTTTGCCAACTCAGTGTCAAAATGATGAAAATCAAATATTATGTTAATGTCCCAAAGTATAAACATACAAAATCAAGGTAAAAATACTATTGTAATTAATTACAATAAATTTACGGAGTGTGAAAATTGTGAACATTAAACGAGGTGACATTTTTTATGCCGATTTAAGCCCTGTAGTCGGTTCAGAACAGGGTGGAATAAGACCTGTACTTATAGTACAGAACGATGTAGGAAATAAATTCAGCCCAACAGTAATAGCCGCTGCTATTACAAGTCAACAGTCAAAGGCAAAGCTGCCTACTCACATACAGCTGGGAGCCCAACAATGCGGACTAATGAAAGATTCTGTGGTACTGCTTGAGCAAATAAGAACACTTGACAAAAAACGACTAAAGGAAAAAATGGGTTGTCTTGACACCCAGGCTATGAACGAGGTAAACAGAGCAATAAACATTAGCTTTGGTCTGGCAACACAGCAGCACCTTGTGCAGGCTACATAACAGTAGCTTGCTGCTATGTAATACTCTGTACTGTCCAAGATCCTCACCTTATTAATTTACACAAAGCAGTAAATTTTGTGAGCAGTATGTGTATAGCTTACAGTGAAAGCACACCTATAATCTTCATACACTGACAGTACTGGGTACAAACAACGAAAAAAGGGCAAGGCATAAACAGCCCTAAAAAGACCGGGTAGCCCAAATGGTGTACCCGGTCTTTGTTATATCCTTAGACAGTCTGCCTTAATATATACACTTACATAAAAATACAGCTAATATCTATAAGCTTGATTTATTTTGTAAAAGCCACAATATTCCTTGCGGCATTGTACCGAAGCTTTCCGGGAGGAAAACCACATTCTGCAAGCAGGCAGGTGTCACACTGAAACTCAAGCTTTACAGAGAAAAACTCCTTTTGCCTGTTGTTTGCAATAATATTACACAATTCGTTCTTATTATAAGCCACCAATTTGTTGAGCTTAAAATAATTCAAGTTGTTTTCTTCGCACTTTGGGTAAATACTTCTGTCATAAATATGATCTGCGGCTATTTCATCATCACTTAAATTAAAATAGTCATATGAGCCTACACCGTATATTGTATCCCAAGTAACATCAATATGCGCCGTAACTCCGTCTATACGGGTGATGTTCCATGCGTGAGCCTCCCTTGTGCCGTCCTCTTTTATTGCGGTACCTGTTACAATTATTGAGGCAATATGCATACGGTCACAAATAAGTTTATATCCGTGTGCAAAGCCTTCACACACACAACACCCCTTAACCAAAGCTCCTACAAGAGAAAAACATTCTCTGCCGTAGGGGGCTTTCGCAATTTTAATATTTTGCTGCATCCAACGGTGTGCTTCAATTTGCTTTGCAAGGCTATTCATATTTGGTTTAATGCACATTGTCATAAATTGGTCAAGCCTTTTTTGTGCCGTTTGCCACATAGCTTCCGCATCCGGCCTTGAATAATCATAGCGAAACACAAGTGTAAGTCCAAATGGACTTTTGGAGATTGCCACCCTTTTTCTGTTAAGATAAAAAAATACCGGATTATCAAATAGAACCGCGTTCAATATTTTTTGCATATTGCCCATTAAGGCATGGCGAAGAGTCAACACAGGCTCAAAGTTAAGAAGTGCTTTGCAAATACTTGCGTAAATCTCCTTTTCATCGTCTGTCAGGCGGGAATAATAATACTTTGCACCGCTGTCGTTCATATTTCACCACCCTTTCAGAATTTTTATGTAAATTCGGCAAACACCCAATGCTTTTAGAAAATTCTTTATATTAACTTTGCGTTGGTTTTGTTTCAATTTTATCCAGCAACGGCTGAACATAATCTGCAAACTGACGGTAAGAGCCGGTTACCAAAATAATAAAAATACCGCAGTTAATAATTGCTATAACAATATTTATAAAACCCAGCACCGGTGCGTCTTCACCAAAGGACATAAATGTAGTGATAATTGCACCGACAGTAAGCACCGCCATAAAACACATAGCTATAATCAAATAGTCCTGCTTTAATGTGAAAAGCAGAACCAAATTTGCTATTGTAGCTAAAATTAGCATAACGGACAGGCTCTGATATATTTCCGGACCTATTTCCTCAAGTATCCACGACATAATTACCGCAAAAGCACTTAATACAAGGCTGCCGCCAATGCCGATAATCCATTGCCACACCGTCCATGAGAAGTCACCCGGCCACAAAAAGAACAAAAAACCACTGCATAGTGCAACTGCAACATTGGGCCATGTCCACTTTTCTTCCAATTCAACACGGGTCAGCACAATATTCGCAACCGCCCCTGCCACAATCCAAACTGACATTATATGGAATATTAAACCGTAGGTTGAATTGCCAAGCACAGCACGCAGTACAATATTTGCGGCAAACAAAATCGGCAGAGAAATTGTTATGGTTTGGCATTTTTCGTTGTAAATTTTACTTTCAATTAAAAACGCCAAACCCACTACGCCTACTGCAAGAACAGCACCGCTGCCTATACCTATAAACCACTGTTTGCCAATTGTATTCAAATTCACAAATAAAACAGCCAGCGCCAAAACCGCAACAGCACCGCACAGTGAAAATATACCGATTGCCGCATATTTACCGGTTTTGGATATTTCTTTCCCCTTTTGCTGCTGTTTTTCAGCCTTTTGCCTTTTCTCTTTTGATTTTAACCCTTTTTTGCGTTTGTTTGAAACTTCGGCAGGGGTTACGGAAAGTGCTTATGCAATTAAGGCTATTGTTTCTTTTGCAATATCTTCCGCCATATCGGTGTTGTTAATAAGGCGGTTCACCGATTCGTTTATATAAAGCTCTGCTCCGTCTTTATCCTTTTTAGCTTTCAGCAGTATTTCAACAGAGCCTGCTTCAAGGGACATTTTTATTCTGCGCCTTTGTTTCGCATAGAAATCTCCCGGTGCAAGGTCAGAAAGAATTGCATACACACGCCTTTGTTCCAGAAAAATATTCTCACCGTAATCTTCGGCAATCTGTCTGAGTACATCTGCAATGCTTTTTTTATCTTTCATTGTTAGATTAGCTCCGTTCTTCCCTGTAAGTAATATCGCCTAAATCATTGGATTTTTCGCCAAACAGCAGGTATACATAGCCGTCAACGCTGTCTTGAAAACCCATATCAGCTTCCAGTGGATCATACTGCATAAAAACATCCGGTGCCGGCTCAGCATAATTCCAGTCTGTCGGTACGCCAAGAAGTCTTATACCGTCGCCGGCTTCATCTGCCGGCTCAAAGCTCATAAGCCATTCATTTGTAAGATGTTCTGCCCCCGGAACATCTTTGTTAAAATCATCAACTACAATAGTTGGCTGACCGCTATAGTACAGCACCCGTGGTTTAAACGGATAACTTTTAATATCTAAAAAAACATATAAATACCCCTTATGAGGCAGACGGTTTTCTACATCAAGCAGGGCAATATCATCACATTTTATTTGGCAAAAGAACATTTCCGTATCTGAAAAAATGTTTTGCCACTCCCCGGGAATTACCGGGGCGCCAAAAAATTTGCTTGCACCTAAATCGTAATTACCGTCTGCTTTTGTAACCTTGATTCCTATTGCTTTACTCATCATACTTCATCTCCTTATTTTTGTAATACCTGTCATTAATTTGCGATGTTTCTTCCATACTTTTTATACCTTGTATCTCACAGTCCTCAAACGGTTTCCAGTATGCAAGATACTTCTTTTCATATTCCTGCAGCTGTAGCAGCGCCTGTTCTGTCCGTCGGGTTATATCTTGCGGTTCGTTCTCAAAGTCCACTTCAAAACCGTCAACATACTCATCATACTTTTTTAACCAATAGTTTGCCAAGGCTTCATCGCAGATACAACTAAAATTAACAAGGTGGAGTGCATCTGGGTCAAACACCGGGTTACCGCTGTCGCTGTACCTGAGAACGCTTTTATCCCTCATACGATTGTTGGCAATAGCGTCAAGCTGAAATTGAATTTGGTCATCTTCTGCATAAATATCATTAGAAAATATACAGCCCAAGGACACCATAGCCTTGCCAACGCCTGCCTTTGCCGCCGCTATCATATATTTAAGCCCCTCCAAAAGACTTCTGCCGTGGTAACAATCCTGCCCCTCACTGCCAAAAATACAGAGGGTAGCTAAACCGTAAAGGGCGTTTCTTTCCCCTGCCTCAACAGCTGTTTTATAATATTTTTCCGCCTTTTTGTAATTTCTAAGGCGATTGCCTGTACTACCAAAGTGAGCGTCGGTAATAAAAATCGGTGGCTGATATTGAAATAGCCAACCTAGCATATACCAAGCCGGCGTGTATCCCATTTCTGCCGCCTTTGTAAGGTCGTTCTCTATGCTTTCCACAGACATTTTGCTGTCGGTGATTGCATTGTAAATTGCCCTTAGGGCAAGCTTTTCTGCTTTGTCTTTAGGCTCTTTTTCCAGGTTGCAGTCAAGAGGTAATTTTTCATAAAACCAATCGCTGTAAAAAAGGCTCATACAAACGCCCCCCTTCGTTACAAGTAATTTAACAGTTCGGCATACACTTTTTCGGCACTTTTTAAAACCTGCACCAGTGTTTTATATCTCTGTTCCGACCACATATATGTATCAACATAAGGGTCGGCGGCACTCTGAATATGCCCTGTCTTGCTGATTTCATCAAGCGCCTGACGAATACGCATAAGACCGTCCTTAATGTCGTCAGTATAAAACAAAAAATCTATTTCATCATCTATTTGTTCTTTTTCAAATATTAATTCCTCTTTTCTGCTCATTTTAATTTTTCCTTATAGTCAGTATTAAAAAATGTCTCCAAATCCACCCGAAAGCTCTCTCCGCAATCGTCACACAGCCACATTTCGGGCGCAATGTCTATCATAACATCGTAGCCGTATTTTAAAACTGCACCTGCACCATCCATACAGGTAACATTACTGCTGCCGCATTTAGGGCATTTAATAACTTTATTTTCACACATTGTTTTCACCTCTGTTTGCCGATATAAAAATAATGTGTTTACTTTTACACAAGAATTGCACTTATGCAAGTACATTCATATGTATCATAAGCTATGTCCTTTCCCATTAATTTAAAGGTCTGGTCATAATTATGCGGAAAAATCTTTCCGTTATCATTTCTAAAATACATAACATCATTAACAACCGCACATAATTTTACTCCCTTTATTTGCAGTGGTTTTGTACCGGTAAGATTTTTAAGTTCAAACTTATTAGATGTATCCGCAGAAAAGCCGGAGGTGTTGCATCCGCCCACACCCGTTGTACCATATTCAACTAAAATACCGGCTATTTTTTTGTTGTCTTCAACCAAAATACTTTCAAGTGCCAAAACCTCATTATCTGACAGTGTCCTCATATATATCCTCCTTAAAATTTAACGGTAACGGTATATTAATCTCTGCCTACGCCTGACATAAACAGGTAGCGATTTGCTTTTTCTTTATCTGCAGGTATACCTGGCCTGCCGTTTGTGTAAATATCAACCAGGCAGTTCATTGCGTCGGATATTCCGGCCTCTGCTGCTTGAATATAAAACATAAGCGCAGCTGTCATATCCTTGTCACAGCCAAGGGCGTTTTCGTAAAAATACCCCACTTTATACATAGCATAGCTGTCACCGCTGTCTGCCCCACGGGAAGCCCACAAAAATGCCTGCTCTTGGTCCTTTTCGGTAGGATAGCCATAGTGATAAGCAGTTACAATATGCGGCATAACCTCAACACAGCCACCCTCTGCCGCAAGAAGATACCAGGCAAACTGCGCCGTGTGCTGTTCACGCAGATTTTCTGTTACACCGTCTAAATCCTTTGCCTGCTTCCAAAAAGGAACAGCGGTATCTTTAAGTGCTCTGTCACCCAAAGCAAGAATAGCTTTTTCACTGCCTTTTTCTGCCGCCTTGCGGTAATATTCATCTGCCTTTTCTTCATTGTAGAGATCATCATTTGACGGATTCTCATAAAGCTCTGCATAAAACAGCAATGCGTCAAGCTGTCCCTTTTCTGCCGCCATTTCAATATATTCAACTGCTTTTTCGTCATTTTTAGTTGACAAAAGCTCCATTGCCATATACCAAAGTGCGTCAATATTACCTTTATCAATTTGTTCCTGTAAAATTTCGATAACAGGGCGCAGGTCAAAACCGTCCTCCAGGCGAGCTTCGGATTTTTTATCGCCTTGTTTAGCCGCTGCTTCGCACCATTTTTTTGCTTCTGCTGCCTTTACATCATAAAAGCCATTGTCGTGCATTTCCCAAATAACTTGGCAGGCATAATTACTTCCTTTTTCTGCGGCACGGAGAAAATAGGCAAGTCCCTCTTCTATACTTCTGCCACAACCTAAGCCATACGCAGTCATATAGCCAATTTCCGCCATAGCCTCGGTATGCTCAAGTTCTGCCGCTTTATAAAGAGGGTACCAGGCTTCGCCCCAGTTTAACTCTTTAATAAGCTCCATACCTTTTTTATAAAGCCTTTCGCCCCCCTCTTCAACTTTGCGACGGCAATAGTACTCCCTGTTCTGAACAGAACTGCTTGTTGGTACTCCGCAATAACAACGCAGTGCATCTTGCCAACGACCGTCAAGCTCATATAAAAATCCTTTTCGTATTAGTACATCGTATGCGTATTCACAGTACACGCCCGGATTTACCCGGTTTGCTAATCCAAGCTGAATTTTTGCCAAATCTATAATCTGAAAATACGGTAAGGCAAATTCTGCGTCGAGCTCATTGCCCAAAGGAAAATCGCCATCAAGCTCTGCTTCTGCTTTTGCTTCTTCTTCAACCATAGTATCCATAAAAGCCGTATCGCCGCAGAAAGAACCGGACAGCCTAATTCCTTCCCTGTTTTTTATTATTTTAAACGCCTTGTTTATACGGTCAATCAGCAACAAAGACATATTCTCTGTTTCGGGGTATTCCTTGGCAATTTTTTTATAAGCAGTAATCCATTCATTACGGTTATTTTCTGCTTTTTTAATGTTGTCAAGCATTGAAATTTTCAACACAAGCTCCGCTTTCATTTACAGCCACTCCTTTCGGCAATTAGTTTTGTCACACTATGGTAATGCAAACCTTAACAAATTTATGTGTATTCCTTATAACACTTCCTATTTAATATAAAATAAAGCTCTATCGCCTACATTTGTTATTTACTCCTAAATTTCCAGGCTGATTATCAAAGTAATTGTTTCCTCTGTGGGGCAATTATTATATCCGTAAGCAGTAAACTTTTTCACTACCTTTTTTGGCAGCTCTGCAGCCCTTAGTGTTTCTCCGGCAATGGTTATTTTGTCACCGTTAATCGTAACGCTGTCCAGAAAACAGGAGTTTTTTGCATCATCTGATAAACGGCTGAACGGATAATCCTTTCCAAGAGAATGTGTACCGTCTTTAAACGGAACAGTGCTTTCGGCGGTTTTTGTTAATCCGCCTCCCTCCGCTTTTGCCACAACTTTTATAACAGGCCGAATGTATTGGTTAATATCTGCCGACTGTTGCGGTATTGTCCGCCCACATTCCATACAAATTTTCTTTTCCTTTTGACGGTCAAAAGGGTTGCCGTAATCTCCCCCGGTTGTTTTTATGTTGCGCGACCCACAAAACGGACATATAAACATAACTGCTCCCTCCTTTAACAATTTGCTGTTTAAAAGCCTTTTAACACAATGTGATTATATTTGGGTTTATAAATTTTCTGTCTATGACCTTTCCACCACATAACTGACTGCGTCATAATCAGCTTCATCTTCACCAAAGAACACATACGCATATCCATCCAAATTGTTAAGAAACGGCACACCGTCAAAATCCAGCGGATCGTACTGCAAAAGCAGCGTTGATGTACAGCCGTTTTCATTTATTACACCGGACGGAACGCCAAACAGCTTAGTGCCGTCTGCAGAAGGCTCTGCGTAATGGAAGGTTATAAGCCAGTCATCATTAAGCCCGTCTGAAATAGGCGACATGGCATTAAAATTATCAATAACAGTATCCGGCTCACTGGGGTAATACTCAACCCATACATCCAGCCGGTCAGATGGGTACATTTCAGCATCAAGAAAGAAATACAGATAGCCTGTATGTGGCAAACGATTGTCATAATCAAGCTCCGCTATGTCTGCAAGTCTTATTTGTGCAAGAAACACAATATCATCGTGGAATCTATCCTGCCACGCATTTGGAACTGTAGGAGAACCGAAAAATTTACTTTGTGCAAGGTCGTGCTCCCCACTGGATTTTTCAACAGTCATTGAAACAGCGTAATGGCACAACACTGTTTCATCTTCATAAATTAACCTATAGCAATAGCCGCCGTCCATTGAGCGTGGAATATAAAGCTTGTTTTCACCTTTTAGAATTACCCATGTTTTATTAAATGCTGTATTTTTACAATGTAATGTTACGGTAATGCTGTTTTCATCGGCAGCGTCAATAGTAAAGCGCCTTCTGCCGTTAGGAAAATCAAGAACAGCGCCAACTGACGGGTCAAAAACTCTGTTATCGGTAACACGAGCACTTCTTTCACCCGACATTCGGTTAATACCCCATGCTTTTTCTATAATTCTAAGTTTCATTATTATACCTCCGTGCAAAGCTCTTTATTTAATTTGTCAATTACACTTCTAAGACCCACAGCCAATTTGTAAACCGATGTGATACATCGGACATTATTTTTTATACTGTAATGCAGAACAAAATATGCATAGCAACCTTGCGAATTTGTCTGTACCGGCTGCGTATTTCGTATTAATGCCTGCCAATATACAACTAAACCTTTACTTATGTATATATAATACATTATAAAAATACAATTTTGGTCGCCATAACAGCGACATTTTAAGCAATGGTTTTGCAATATGTTTGTATTGTATCATATATATTGCACCTTTTCAATATAATTACGCAAATATGTATAAAACTTTCTTAGCAATTTGACGAACAGCATCGTTTAGTACAAAGATATTTTGCGTAAGTGTATAATTTTCACCTAAAAATAAAAGAAACAAGCGGCAACTTAGTTAGGCTCTATAATAAAAGTTGGGGTAAGGAAAAGAGCCTACAAAATAAATTATAAAAAAATAAAAAAAGTAGAGCATATTTTTCCGGAATCCGTTAAA
>CADANT010000031.1 GCA_902789345.1 uncultured Ruminococcus sp. | reverse complement strand
TTAATACCAAGTTCGTTAAAAATATAGTCAAAATAATCTTTTGACGGAGAATTCGTAAATCAAAGAATTACAAATATCTCTGTATATACCGTATTGACCGGCTGAATTAGTTTTTTATAAACACATTCTAAAAATAGAAATAACATCCTCCGCATTCAAAGGAATCCATGCGTGTTCCAGCATTTCGGTACGATGTGCGTGTTCTGCTATTTCCGCAAACCTTGAACTGTCAATTCCAACCTCAGTAAGCGTCTGCGGCAGTTCCAATGTTTTGAAAAAGTTTTCTATTGCTTTAATTGCGTTATTTGCCAGAACAGAGTCGTTTTCTCCTTCCAGTCCCCATACCGCCTTTGCAAAATGAGCAAATCTCGGTATTACTACTTCAGGTGATTTTTGAATTACATATTTCATCCATGCTGGCGTAAGAATAGCAAGCCCCACACCGTGCGTCAAATCATAGTGGGCAGATAACTCATGTTCCATTCCATGAACACCAAACACAGCCAACATATTTCCGTTGCAAAGCGTAGCATTATCACCAATAGAGCTTCCCCACATAATCTGCGCTCTTGCCTCATAATTATCAGGCTCTTTCGCAGCAACAGGTGCGTATTTAATAATGGTTTTCATCACGGCCTCCACAAGCAGATCCCCCATATAACTGCTTTTCGGAACAAAATACTGTTCCATTAAATGTGACATAATATCTGCACATGCGGCCGCTGTTTGCTTTGCCGGTACAGTAAAGGTATATGTTGGATCCATAATAGAAGCCTTTGGCATAAGCACCGGTGCACCAAGTCCGAGTTTTTCATTGGTTGCCGGATTTGATATTACCGCACCACTATTTGCCTCGCTTCCTGTAGCTGCCAGCGTTAAAATTGTCACAATCGGCAATGCCTTTTCAATGGGTTTCTGCTCCAAAATCATCTGCCATGGATCACCATTGTAATACACTGCCGCCGCAATCGCTTTTGCACAGTCAATTACACTGCCACCGCCTACCGGGAGAATGCAATCAATTCCATGCTCACGGCACAGCTTAACGCCTTCCCGTACACTGTCAATCTTCGGATTTGGTGCGATTCCGGATAATTCATATACCTCATAGTCTGACAACAAGTCCTTAATTTTATCATACAGTCCTATTCTTTTAATGCTGCCTCCGCCGTAACAAAGAAGCACCTTTTTTCCGTATGGAGAAAGAACTGACGGAAGATTTTCCACCTGATCCTTTCCAAATAAAATATTTACACCAATACAAAACTCAAAATTCTCCATGAAAAAAATTCTCCTTCCGCTTCTATGTCTGTTTTTATATAGTCCGTATAATATAATGTACTGTAATCGGACTATTTGCTTATTTTATTACCCCACGCCGAGGCGTGAGGTTATTTACACCTATCCGTCCGCATTTCATCACGAAATGCATCACAATATACTGCCATTCCCTGCAAAAGAGCCTTTCGTTGGTCTTCTGATAGCCGCTCCATCGCTCTCTTCTCTGCTTTTCTGATATGGGGAATAATTTTCCCCGCATATTCTTTCCCCTTTTGTGTCAGATGAATTATCTTCGTTCTTCGATCCTCCGGAAGCTCCTGCAGTTCCACTAAATTATTCTTATAAAATCCGGTAACAACAGTATTAACGGTCTGCCTTGGGAGCAAGGTTTGTTCACAGATTATTTTTTGTGTGCAATTATCCATTAGCGTAATTAAATTTAGAATATATAAACTGGTATATGGAATACCAATTGTTCTTGCATAATCTTCATAAATCATACTAATATTCTGCCATGTATTACAAAACTGCCTCGCATCGTTTTCTATTTCTTGTTTCATTGCTATACATTCCTTTATTCGTACTGTCTGTTGCTAGGACTATTATACACCATTAAATCAAAGCCGTCAAGATATATTGTAGAAAAATTTGTTATCGATGAAATATTTTTTATGAGTAGTGAACATAAAATAGATTTTATTTTTCATAAGTGAAAACCTATTACTATTAAATAGTGGAAGTGGCCTTTTGTGCATTTTTAATCATTAACCTTTACTTTTAATTAGTAAAAAGCTCGAAATTCTTGTTAATTGAATTTCGAGCTTATAAGTTTTATTATAAATTGAAGATAAATTTTATTATAATTAGTATATATCTCAAAGCGTGGTCCTTCAAGTTTTTATCTTTAAGCACTACTTAATATCATCTGATTTTCTTTTTAATAGGCTACCCCAAGCAATTTATTTATTATATTTTTTGCACATATAGTTGCAGAGTTTTGCAAGATAACATAAATACCCCTGATACTTAACAGCAGGTCCGGGATGCACCATCCATGCTCTATATGACATTGCGTCTCTAAGTTAAGTATTACAACAATAGCACCACTTTAAATGGTAATTGCTATTGTTGTAATATGGTTTCTTAAAAATATTCAATTCGTTATTGCAATTTAGGAATTCATACCTTCTTCAAATGAAGATATAAATTTCAGCAAGCTCTTTCGAGCAATTTTCATAGCTTTAACAGATTCTTCAGCCTTTTTTATTTTTTCATTTAATTCTTTCTTTTCTTTACCACTTGCAACATCTGCTTTGAGCCTTAATTCAACTAAATATTTTTCAATATCTGTAATATTCTGGACATATTTCTCGTAAACGCTGTTAGAGTATTCAAAATCATGTTCATCATTAAGAAATATTTCCCTGACTGCAACAAGCAATTTTGCAGACTGTATAATGATATTTTTCTTACCAACTAAACCGGCTACTCCGGCAACACCTCCAACGCCTGCACCGACACCAAGTCCGAGAATAACACCACCACCTACAATAGCTGCTGTTCCGCCGGCCATTCCTAATCCTCCTGCTGCGATTGCTCCACCACCAAGATATGCTAAACAAGCACTGGTTAGAGCTGCACCACTAAGCCCTGCAAAATTCGAGCCTACCAAAGCAACAGCAATTGCAGGTGCAAATGCCCCTGCTGTTGCAATAGCAACAATAGCAATACCTGCGGTAATGGTTACTGATGTTATTACAGTTTTTAAAACCTCGTTCAATTCACGGAGAACTTTATTATAACATTTTCTAAGTCTGTTTATGTAGTTTTTTTCGTAATAATCGCCACTAAAAAATGAATCTAGATAACTGTCTCCAGCAGCTTTTTTATAACTACTAATGGGATTTTGTAGGTCCTTGTATTTTTTGCTTGGTATATCATTTCCTTTTTTGTCTTTTTCAAGGCTCAACGGATAATATGGTTCAAAAAGCATAGCCTCAAGCAAAACCAACCGGAACCATATTTCATTCGGTTTATTTTCTTCCACCCTTTGTATTAATTCTTTCTCATCTTTGAACCAATGGAGTTTGGCGTCCTTAACATGCAAAAAGCTTGCGAAACCACCAGACATATACTTTTTCCATTCATCTAGCCATTCTTGCTTTAATTGTTTTATTTCGTCATTGTTAATTGGCAATTTTGTATTTTGTATATCATTCACTGTTTTAAAATATTCCAGATTGTACAAAATTTCTATTTGCTCAATCGTTAGACCAAATTTTTCGTTATCTATATTCATATCGTGGTTTATTCTTTCATAAGTTTTTTCATCTGATTGTGAAAACGAAAACCGTTTTATGTCATCATACATTTGTTTGACTTTTTTGACCTTTCTCGCCTTTAAGCACCAGCTAACATCTTCACCGATTGCAACAGCAAATCGTCCAACCCCTACATAGTTAACAGAAACCCAGTATTTTTTAGAAATTACAGCTTCACTTATGTCAAGTGTCGTAAAAACTCCAGTTGAGATAGTAAGCATTCTTGCAATTGTTGGATTATTCATTGGTTTAACTTTTTCCCAATCAATGACCTTCATATCAGAAATAGAACGAACATTATTTGCGCACATCTCCATTGCAAGACGGCGAAGAAAATAAAATGTTCTTACAATACATTCATTCGCAACAACAGGAACAGCTTGTCGCCCAAGTTCAATTCCAACTCCAAGTTCTCCTCGTAAATCAAACTTTAATACAGTGTCTTTGATAATCGCTCCTGATTCATCGTGCATTGCAAGCAAAGTACCATTAAAGAGTTTGGACAAAAATACTGAAATTGAATTATCATTAACTTTTATATTTTTAAAAAATGGGAGTGCTGATAACTCCTTTACCAAGGAAAGTATAGGGCCGGGAATTCCAGTTCCACCAGTTTTATCGACGGAACTGCTCGAACCGGCTACATCACTAACCAAATGGAAAAACCAAACAAGGGTACCATACAATATTTTAGCGGGAATATCTTTGCCTATAAAAGGCATGCTTTTTTCGGGGATGTCTGCCACCTTAAAACAACCGTCAACATCTGTACCATACGATTTTGATGTAAATTGAGTAAGCAATGAAAATATCAATCCAATAATTGTCGGATGATGGGCAAAATCACGCAGGTGATGTTGGCGTCCACCACCAAAATCAGGCGTATTACCATCGCTTGGAATTGGAAATTTCTTCTCAAGAAATCTAACTGAGGCTTGCAAATCATCATCTTCGCAACCAAGCATTTTAGCAGCTTTTTTAACAAAATTATCAATTTTATCACTTGCTATGTTTCGTCCTCGTTCTAAACTGAACTCACCAACCCAAAGAATGTCAAGCATGCCACAAAGTATGCCACTACCAATGGATACTAAATAATCATATTTATCAGCCTGACTGGATAAAAGATTAATTTGACTGTCTAAGTCAAAGATAATTTTGTCGAGGTCATATTCATTTTCAACAGGTATATCATTATTTGTCACAAGTTTTATTTGAAGTTGTTGTTTATCTTCCACAGTAACCCTTCCTTTACAAAATTTTAGACAAATCATTGATTGTACATAATTATACCATATTATCAAAAATATGTCTATGATAAATAGGAAAATGATAAGTCTAATATTAGTAAAATTATTTTTTGATTAAAATAAGTATTCTCCCAAAGAGTTATACCAAAGTTATTAACGATTTCGATAAGGCTCTGCAAGTAGCTATTGAAATGTCCCAAAATGATACTGATAAAGGCGGAAATCATATAAAATATATGGTGTGAAGATTACTTGAGCATTACAACTGGCATTAAGTTAAACGATAGATTTTGGACAACCTTTTCAAACAGCCAAGGCCCAGACTTTAAATTTAGTCTGAGCCTTGGTTGTTGTTTCTTATAGGCTTTTTGATTTTTAATTATTTTGATTATTTGTAAAGACAAGTTCAAGGACATTTTCGCCATTGATATAGTTATACACTATGTTTGTGCAAAGCTTTTTGACAATCATTATTCCCATTCCGCCATTGTCAAAATCGTCAAAATCCTTTTTCGGCATATCTTTAAGATAGTCAAATTTCTTACCGTTATCTCTGAAAATAATGCTTATCTTATCAGCAGTTTTATTGTATGAAACCGCTATCAAATCAGCACCGGAATAGTTTACAATATTAGAGAAAACCTCATCACAGGCAAGAAAAATCTTCTTTTTAAGCTTATCTTCTAAACCCAGGCTAAAAATATATTCCCGTATTTTTCCCAATTCCGAGAGCCGGCAATTTAGTTTTAAAGTGCTGTCTTGTCGCTGTACTGCAAGCATTGTTATATCGTCAAATTGCTCACCTGTGTTTATAAATTCTATCAATGAGCTGCTTATACTTTGGCATAAGCTTTTGGCAGTATATTGTGTACCGGTGCAAACTTCTAAAAGCCTTTTTTCACCGAAGAATTCTTTATTTTCGTTGACAGCCTCTGTTACACCGTCTGTATAAAGGTAAAGAATATCCCCGTTTGAAAAATCGGCGGTATACTGCTTATATTCAGAATCATCAAATACACCCAAAGCCATACACGGCGGACAATTAAGAAATTCCGCTTTCCCGTTTCTGATTATAACCGGTTTATTATGGCCGGCGTTTACATAACAGAATTTGCCCGATTCTCTGTCAAAAATCGCAATAAATGCCGTTACAAACATCTCTTCCGGATTAGATTGGCAAATTTCAAGGTTTATTGATTTAACGGTTTCTGCAACATCAGAAATATCCGTAAGCTTTTCCCTTATAAGGGTTTTTACAAAAACCATAAACAATGACGCCGCTACACCTTTGCCGGAAACATCTCCGATAACGGTACATACATTTCCGTTTTTAAGAAGAAAACTATCGTAGAAATCTCCGCCAACCTGCTTGGCTGATTTCATTCTTGCCGACACCATAAAATTATCGGACATACAGATATTTTTTTCTTTGGATATAATACCGTACTGTATTCGCCGTGCAACATCCAGCTCTGTTACCGCTTTTGCCTTTTCCTCTGCAAGTGTTTTTATTTTATCGACATAGCTGTCAATATCCACTACCATTTCATTGAAAAAGTTTGCTATAAGCTGAATTTCGTCATTTGTTCCCGGGTCTATGGGTTGAAAGGTCTTTTTGCCGACTTTTTTATCAGTTATGTAATCTTTCATACTGGTAAAGACCATAGTTATAGGATTGTATATTTTCTTTTTGATAAACAATGCCGTTAAAGCAAATAATGCAAAAAGTGCAATAATAACAATAGACATCCTCAGAACTGTTTCGGATATAATTTCAGTGTAAATTTTTTCAAGAGAATAATCCGCACATACTAAAGCTACAGGATTATTATTTTTGTCGTAAATACAGTTAAACGATGACGCAAATCTTCCATATGTTTCGTTGCTGTACTCATATACAGTTGATTCTCCGCTGTTCCATGTTTTAACTTCTGCATCAAAAAGTTCATGGTCTACAACCGTGCCGGCTTTTCTGTCTACGGACACTTCGCTGTTTTTCTCCTCGTCAGCCGCAACCACCATAACATATTTTATTTGATTATTTTCCATATCCGGAATATATATAAATATATATTCTAAGCCCTCGCCTATACATATGCTTCTAAGACTTGACTGTAAATAACTATACCTTTTGGATGATGGATTATTAATCAAGCTTTCTATATCATAGTCCCTTGCAATTTGGGATACAATATACGACGCACTTTTGGCAATATTGGTTGTGAGCCTTGTGGTTCGCTGAATGTTGTCAATACAGCTAAGTGAACCAAAGACCACAATAGCAACCAAAAATACCGCACAAATATAAACAACTATTCTCTTTAATAAAGAATTTTTCATTTTTCTATGTTAATTTTTTGGTCAAAGCCCGTTAATTTAAAAACATCGTATACCTCGTCGGATACATTTATAATTTTAAATTCTCCTTTGCCTGACATCTTTTTATAAGCAGAAACCACCTGGCGCAGGCCGGCCGAGGAAATATATTCAAGCTTTGCAAAATCAAACACAAGGTTTGTAATTTCATCACCCAGCTTAGAGAGAGCCTCCTCAAGCTGAGGTGCTGTCTGCGTATCCAGCCAGCCGATAATTTCCATTGTTGCCTTATTTCCGTCTATATTGTTAATAATATCCATTTTAATAACCTCCAAAAAATTAATCAAAAAATGCAAGTCTGTCCAGTGCTTCTATTGCGCTTGCAAGATATTTGTCATCTGTAACAGGCCACTTATAGTCCAGTCGGTATAGAACCTGCGAAGTAAAGCTGTTGCTGTAATCCAGTATATAAATCTCATTTTCATTATGAGATGTGTAAGCAATAAGTCCTGAAACAGCGTCGGAATTGTCACTGCTCTTTGCAAAATTCTTTACGGCAGCTTCAAAATCTTCATCTCTTACAATATCAATCTTAAAGCCATAGTCACGCATTGCGTAAATTAAATCCGACATAAATATGCGGTGACTGTTGCAGGCATGGAATACTGTAAATCTTCTGTCAGTCTGTGCAAGCTTCAAAACTGAAAGTGCTGTAGAATCAATAGGCGAGAATTCCGTACTTTCGTGCATACTTCCCATTGGGAATTTACCGACAGCCTTGTAACCCTTTAAGCTTCTTAGGAAGCCGTTTGTAATGAAGTTAATCTGGAATTCTCCGTCAGAATTTCTGCTCATAAGGTTGCCCACACGAATAATCTTTCCGTCAAGACCGCTTGAAACAGCCTCAAGTACAGCTCTTTCGGCAAGGAATTTTGTCCGGATATATTCGTTTGTGATACTCTGACCAATATACAAATCATTCTCACAGAAAAGCCTTGACATTGGCGGAGTTCCGTCCGAACCCTCTCCGCCCACAGATACAGTAGAAATTTGAATTAATCTGCGTCCGTTATTTTTGCAAAGCTCTATAAGATTTTCAACGCCCTTTACATTTATTTTTTCAAGGACATCATCAGCCGCAAAATGCTTAACACAAGCCGCACAGTTAATAAGGGTATCAAATTTATACTGGGCAAGAGAATCAACCTGCTCTTTTGATGTTATATCACCGTCTACACATACTATGCGCTCTTTGAACATCTCCTTGAACGGATTTTCAAAGTAATACATCAGCATATTCATCATGCGTTTTTCAGGGGATTCATAGCTTCCCTTTCTTACAAGGCAATATACTTTACCGTCGTAATTGTCAAGGTATGCTTTAAGAATATGTATTCCCAAAAAGCCTGTTGCACCTGTAAGCATTATATCGCCAAGCTTTTCCTTTGTTACCATATTCACATTATCAACGGTGTTGCCGCTTATAACGCTTTGGATTCTATTGTAATTATAGCTTGAAAATTCGTTATTACTTGCGGCTTCTTCTGACGGCTCGCTGTCATCGGCAAGCTCTGCAAGCTCTCGCACAGTAGGGTATTTGAATATATCAGCATATACAACCGAAATGTTCTTTGAAAGACACATTATAGCAACCTTTGACGCCGTTAATGATGAGCCGCCTAAGTCAAAGAAATTGTCGTTTATGCCTACGCCCTCAATGCCCAAAGATTTTTCAAAAATTTTGCAAAGCTCTGTCTGCAAAGCAGTTACAGGTGCTTCGTAATTATCTCCTACTATATTTACATCAGGTGACGGCAAAACCTTTTTATCTATCTTGCCGCCCGGAGTTATAGGCATACTATCAATATGTACAAAGAATGACGGCATCATATAATCAGGAATTAACGGTTCAAGGAATTTCTTAAAATCTTCGTCAGGTATACTTTCACCTGTATAGTAAGCGGCAATATATTTATTTCCGCCCTTTTCAATAACCTTAACCGCCGAGCTTTTTACAAGCTCATTTTTAAGCATTGCACCCTCAATTTCACCAAGCTCTATACGATAGCCTCTGATTTTTACCTGGGAATCAATTCTGCCGATATACTCAATATTTCCGTCGCCCTTCATACGAACCATATCGCCTGTTCTGTAAAGTCGCTTATCATCATTGCATACGGAGTACGGATTTTCCACAAAAACAGCGGCTGTTTTTTCAGGCAAATTATGATAGCCCCTTGAAATCTGGCGGCCTGCATGGCAAAGTTCGCCGGAAGCCCCTACAGGCAGTCTGTTTAGCTCTTTGTCAAGAATATAGCTGCGAACATTAAGCTGTGATTTTCCTATTGGTATATTATCATACTGCTTATCAACAAAAAATTCAGTTGACGAAACTGTATTTTCGGTTGGGCCATATCCGTTTACCATTTGATAGGTACGGTTACGGTAATATTTAAACTTTTCGCCGCCAAGGGTTGCAAATCTAAGGTTTGGAGCGTCGTCCAACAATTCTGCCACCAGTTCGCCCATTTGTGTTGGGAATGTAACGGTTGTCAGCTTTTCGTCTTTTATGCACTTGCAAACTGCCACAGCATCTTTTCTTATATTTTCAGGGAATATATACAGAACCGCACCAACGGTAAGCGGGGCAAATAAATCAAATACAGACGCGTCGAAGCAGAAGCTTGCAAATTCAGAAACAACATCGTCAGCGGTTAATTTTCTTGTAGAAGTAATATGCTCAATTAAATTAATTAAATTTCTGTGTTCAAGCATAACGCCCTTTGGCTTGCCTGTTGAGCCTGATGTATAAATCATATAAGCAAGATTTTCAGGGGCAGGCGGCGTAAGCTCTGCAGAAAGCTTAAAGTTTTCTGACTCCTTAGCTACATCGTCAAGACAAATTACATTTTTATCGTAAAAGCCTACAAGCTCACGGTACTTGCTTACTACAATAAGATTTTCTGCTCCGGAATCTTTAAGCATATATTCAATTCTGCTTTGCGGATATTCCGGATCAAGAGGAACATACGCTCCGCCGGCTTTCATTGCACCAATATATCCAACAGTGAAATCCTTTGTTCTTCCGCAAAGAATACCTGCTACCTTTTCCTTGCCAAAGCCCTTTTCCGTAAGCTTTTGTGCAACATAGTCTGACATTCTGTCAAGCTCTTTGTAGGTAAGCTCTCCAAATTCATCTCTTACAGCAGGTCTGTCAGGATATTTTGCCACTGTTTCTCTGAACAAATCAACAAAGGTTTTGCCTATATGCTCAGGATTATCAATCATCTTTGTTTCTTCTTCAAACATAAGCCTTATATCCGTTGGCTTAGCGGCACTCAGAAGTCCCTTTGCCGAAGTTACAAGGTTATCTGCAAGATATTTGATAGTTTCCTCACGGTACATATCGCTTCTGTATTCAATTTCAAAAACAAATTTATTTCTTTCAATACAAATACTTACAGAAACAGGGGCCTTTGCCGCATTAAGCTGAACAGGTTCTTCACTTGCAAACTCGCCGCCTATTGTATCGAACTCGAAGTTATCTCCCTGATAAACAACCATTGCGTCAGCCTTAATATTAAATTCTCGGCTTATTTGTGCAAAGGAGTATATGTCGTTATTCATTGAGCCAATAAGCTGTTCCTGAACACCTGCAAGATAATCCTTTGTACTTCCGGAAAAATCACAGTAAACAGGCAGTGTCTTTACAAGCATACCCACAGTTTCGGAAAGTCTTGAATCATTTCTGCCGTGATAAATTGTAGTGAAAACAGATTTATCCTTAAAATTGTATTTACCGAGTGTAAGACCAAAGGCAGAAATAAAGAATACATTTTCGGTAATTCCGCTCTTTTTGCAGAAATCCTTTACTGCCTGAACTGAAATTTCAGAAATTTCCTTTCTGAAATTCTCCGCCCCAGGGGCAGAGCCCTCTTTATCAGGGTAGAAATTATTACTGCCGCCTACATTTTCAAATACGGATTTATAATAATTTTCTGCATTTTTATATACATCACTTTTTAGAGCGTCACTGTTGTCAAGGGCAAGGTCATAAGAGGTATATTCTTCTGCCTCTAGGTTTTCTCCGGCGTAGGCTTTGTTTATATCATTGATAATAATTGCAAGGGAAGTACCGTCAGCAATTATATGGTGAATATCAAGGAACAAATAATTTCCGCTGACTGTCCTGTAAAGCTCAAACCTGAAAAGCTGTTCATTAAAGAGCATATACGGACGAACAAGGGTTGCTCTGTTCATTTCATCAATTATCGGAGTTTTATAGCTAAGGCTGTCGTTCCGCCTTTGCATAACATTTCCGTCGTCATCCATAAACAGACGGGTTTTCAAATACGGGTGGGCCTCAACTGTTTTATCAATAGCCGTTGCAAGTTTTTCAAGGTCAACACCCTTGCCCAGCTTCAACAGGTACGGAATGTTATAAATTGTTGTACCCATATTTGCGGTACACTCAATGAAAATACCCTCCTGGGTATTTGTCAGCGGATAGATTTCACGAACCTCTCTCTTTTGGCTCTTTCCTGCACCTGCAATAAACTTTTCAAGCTTTTGAACGGTAGGATTATTCTTTATATCCGAGGTTTTGATTACTATATCAAATGCCTTTGAAAGCAATATGTTCAGTCTGATTGCACTGATTGAAGTAAGTCCCGAATAGTAAATATCCGAAGTTATACCAAACTCTGTGTGACCAAGTGCGTCAGCAACACAGTCAAATATTTTTTGCTGAACTTCGTTTTCAGGCTTAATAATTTTCTCTGCCTTTTTCTCCGGCTTTGGAAGCTCCTTTTTATTTACTTTTTGGTTTTGGTTAAGAGGTATTTTGTCAATCTGCATTGTTACGGCAGGCACCATATAAGGCGGTTTTGTTTCTCTTATAAAATCATTAAGAGAATTTATATCAACCTTGCTGTCGGACACAATATATGCGGCAATGTATTTTCCGCCTGTCGGCTCATCAAAGGCAACTACCGTTGCATCTTTTATGCCCTTATATCTTCTTATAACCTCTTCAACCTCAGAAAGCTCTATTCTAAAGCCCCTTATTTTAACCTGGGCGTCTTTTCTGCCGATTATCTGAATATTGCCGTCTGTAAGGTATCTTACAATATCTCCTGAATGATACATAGTTTCATAGCCCTCTGTATCATCATAAATGTTTTTCGTATAAACCTCGGCGGTTTTTTCAGGCTTATTCAAGTAACCTCTTGAAACCTGATAACCGGCTATCATCAGCTCTCCGCAAGCACCGCAAGGCAGAATATGACCGAATTTATCGGCTACATAAAGCTTCACATTGTCAAGTGCTTTACCTATAGGTATGTTATTGTAATATTTATCAACTTCAAAAACAGTTGTAAAGATTGTATTTTCTGTTGGGCCGTAGCCGTTTATAAATTTAAAATTCTTCGGCGGTTGGCAAGGTACAAGCTTTTCGCCGCCTACTGACAGATATTTAAGGCTCTTGCAGTCAATTCCCATAGCAAACTGTCTGCCCACCTGAGTTGTCATAAAGGCATGTGTAATACCGTTGGATTCGAAGTAATTATTAAGCGCAATAAGGTCAAGACGGATTTCTTCAGGAATAATATGAAGCTCTGCACCGTTTGCCAAAGCACCGTAAATATCCATCATAGATGCGTCAAAACCAAAGGAGGCATATGCCGCTAATTTGGTATTGTAATCAACATTATAATATTTCTTATACCAATGGCAGAAAGCCGTAATATTGCCATATTCAAGCATACAGCCCTTTGGTACACCTGTTGAACCCGATGTGTACAAAAGGATAAATAAATCGTGCAGACCGGGCTTTTTTAACTCAATATTCTTGTCCTCAAGCTGCATAATTTCATCAGTAAACAGCACCTTGCCCTTAAAGCCGTCAACCAACGGCAAAAGCTCTCTGTCTGCAATAAGAAGCTTTGCGGAGGAATCCTCAAGCATATACATAAGTCTGTCCTTAGGATATGTTGGGTCAAGAGGCTGATACGCCGCCTCTGCTTTAATTACGCCAAAAGGCGCAATAGCCATAAACTCGCACCTAGGAATAAGAATTGCTACAACATCTTCTTTGCCAATGCCCATTGACAAAATGTGCTTTCCAAGCCTGTTGCTTATTTCGTCAAGCTCTTTATATGTGTATTTTCTGTCTTTAAATACAACCGCTGTATTGTCAGGCGCTGCCTTAACAATATCATCAAATGCATCTGATATTGTCTTTTGCCTGTCGTACTCACTTTCTGTACTGTTAAATTGGGCTATTTTGTTAAGTGCATTTTCAGAAATAATTGAAATTTCAGAAATATACTTTGATTTCAGCATTGAGGACATTGCCGCCGCGTATGCTTCAAGAATTTCGTCTACGAAAGCCTTGCTGTACATATCACTGCGATATTCGGCTGTAAGTACATACTCGTTGTTATAATCCCTTACCTGAATAAGCAGCGGCATTTTCGGCATATCCAGCGAAAGGTCAATGCCGTTAGCTACAGTATCACCTATTGGGTAATCGTCACTAAGCTCTGCCTGATATGCAAAAACAAGGTCAGAATTAAGCCCGTATTTAGCACAAATATCTGAAAATGGGAAAATATCGTTTGCCATTGACGATACAAGCTGTTGGGAAAGATCGCTCATATATGATTGTATGGTTGTTTTATCCTCGAACGAACAATAAACCGGAAGCGTTTTAACAAGCATACACACTGTATTTTCAAGTCTGGAATCATTTCTGCCGTTATAAATTGTAGCAAAAAGACTATCGTCGGAATTGGAATATTTAGTCATAAGAATACCAAACAGACCTGTAAACAGGGTATTTGGTGTAACACCGAGCTTTTCACAATAGGAAAGAATTTTATTTTCTGAAATTCTTATACGCTTTTCTGTAGAACCCTTTTCAGGTTTATCCCCTGAATTATCAGGAAGCGGAAGTGACTCCGTTTCAAGCCCGTCAAATATGCTGTCAAAATATTTTTCGGCTTTTTTATACTTGCCGTCCTTAATCTGCTGTTCCTCATCAAGTGCGGCGTCAAAGCCTGTATAAGTTTCCTTTTCAAGCTTTTCTCCTAAATATGATTTATTTATAGCTGCAAAAATTATATCATAGGAGTTTCCGTCTGCAATAATATGGTGGAAATCTGTAAGAAGATATTTTTTATCCTCGGTTACATAAATTTCAGCACGGAACAGGCGGCTTTTTTCAAGCTTAAACGGACGAACAAGATTATTTTTGACAGAATTAAATTCTTCGTTTGTAAGCTTTATAATTTTCGGTATAAACTCTTCATTACAAGGGCTTTGCACCATTTCGCCGTTATCATCCAAAAACACCCTTGTAAGCAGGTAAGAGTGAACCTTTACTGTGTTGGTAATGGCATTAGAAAGCTTTTCTGTATCAATCTTTGAATCCAGCTTAAACAGGAAAGGAATATTGTACACGGTGCTGTCTGGATTTTTACTGCACTCTGCAAATATACCCTTTTGTGAGCCTGTAAGAGGATATACATCTCGTTTTTCGTATGTTTTGATTTTTGGTGCAAGCTTTATGTAATTCTCCAGCTTTTCAACCGTATTATTATCGTGAATGTCCCCTGTTTTAATTGTTACACCAAATTCATCGGAAAGAATAATACAAAGCTTCATTGCACTTACGGAGGACAAACCTGCCCTGTAAAGCCCGGTATCAATTCCGAAAAAGTCATTGCCCACAACCTTTGCAACAATATCAAAAATCTTTTTCTGCATCTGTGTTTTTGGCTCTTTAAGATTTTCAGGCTGTGCTACAGGCTTTGGCAACGCCTTTTTATCAATTTTTCCGTTTTTCGTCATTGGCATTTTTTCAAGCTGAATAAATACCTCCGGCACCATATAATGTGCAAGTGATTTTGAAGCGTAATCAATAATTTCATCAGGGCTGATTTTACGGTCAGCCGTAAAATAACAGCAAAGATATTTATTATCAACAGGCACTGTAACGCTTGTCAGCACGCCGTTAAAGCTGTTTATTACCTCTTCAATTTCACCTAATTCTATTCTAAGACCACGCAGCTTAATCTGGTTGTCTATTCTGCCAAAAAATTCTATTTCGCCGTCTTCATTTATTTTTGCAAGGTCGCCTGTTTTATAAGCTCTTTCTCCGTTAAGCTCGATAAATACGGCGGCAGTTTTTTCAGGAAGATTAACATATCCTCTGCCTACGCCTAAGCCTGCAATAACAAGCTCGCCGCTTTCACCGTCAGGCAAAAGCTTATTATCCTTATCAACAATATAAGCTTTTACATTAGAGTTAGGCACGCCTATAGTGATTTTGCTATTGCTGTCAATCACCTTCATTGTACAGCTTATAGTTGCTTCGGTAGGGCCGTAGCCGTTCATAATATAGGCATCATTGTTTACCGAACGAATCTTATCGTAAAGTGCCGGAGGAAATGCCTCTGCACCAAAATCGAACACCTTTATCTGCGATATAGCATCTTTTAGCTGTGGCAAATCCACTATGTTTGAAACATATGTAGGGGTTGTTGACATTACATCCACATTGTTTTTTACAATAAGTTCGCCCAGCATAAGTGGGTTTAAAATTTCTTCATCACTTGCTATAACTGCTGTAAGACCGTTTGTCAGCGGAATAAATTCCTCCATAATAGATACATCAAAGGTCATTGCCGCCATTGCAAGAACCACTGTTCCTCTTTCTACAAACCCTAAAAGCTCGCCGTTTTTAGGGTTTGGGTTTACAAAATTGGCAAGATTAATATGCTCAATAATAACTCCCTTTGGCTTGCCTGTTGAACCTGATGTATATATGCAATAGCAAAGGTCGTGCTCCTTTATGTCTACATCAGGGTTTGTCGTATTTTTATTTTCAAGAAGTTTATCCAGCAAGAGTATTTCACATTTTAGCTTTGAAAAAAGCTCCTTGCGCTTTTCTGCAATATCACTTGTTGTAATAACAAACATTGCTTGCGAATCTTCAAAAATATACTCCACTCTGTCATCAGGGTAATCCGGGGCCGCTACTACAAAGGCACTGCCGGACTTTAAAATACCCTGTCTTACAGAGTAGAAATCGCAACAGCGTTCCAGCATAACTCCTACAAGTTTTTCACGGCCTGCACCCTTTTCAATCAACGAATTTGCAATCTTGTTTGCTCTTTCGTTAAGCTGTGTATATGTTAGGCTTTCGCCGCCGGATATAACGGCAGTTTTGTGGGGATTAAGGCTTACCTGCTCCTCAAAAAGCTTCGTTACCGGTCGGAAGTCAAAGTCAAACCGGGTATCATTTATTGCTGACATTTTTAATCACTCCTAAAAAGTTATTATTGTGTTGTTCATATCTATAGCACGAATATAACTCATAGATTTAGAAATTTTCTTAACAAGCTCTATACCGTGTATATCAAATTCATCGCTGTCATTTTCATAATCAAGCGGGTTAAAGTTTACACCGTTATCCCTTATTCTAAGGCGAAGTAAATCATCTTCAAGGCAAAGGCTGATGTCAATCCAGTTTTAAGACTTACCGCCAAATTTAATAATATTCACTGTCATTTCTTCGGCACATACAGCGGC
Organism: uncultured Ruminococcus sp.; assembly: GCA_902789345.1. GTDB lineage: Bacteria > Bacillota > Clostridia > Oscillospirales > Acutalibacteraceae > CAG-964. Next base: position 4,509 of record CADANT010000031.1, on the reverse strand, counting down.
AAGATTTGCCTTGCTGTTAAGAATATTATTTTCAGCACAGAAGCTCATAATTTCCTTATGAACCTTTTGTGCTTCGTCCATTGTACTTTGAATTGAAAAATCAAGGTTTATGCCCGGGTTTTCTTTCGGAACAATATAGAAAGATGAATGTTTATATTTTATCTTTCTGAAAATATAAGCCGCAAGTACGGTTATTACCTCAGAAACAACAAAACCAACAGCAATACCGTCTATACCGATTCCGTCAATCTGCTTCCATATAAGTATTCCAGCAAGTGTTGCAGGCAAAACCACAAGCGCATTCTCCAGGAAAGTAACAAAGCTTGCAATTGTTGTTTTTTCAATAGACTCATAATAGCTGATTATAAATTTATTCCAAAGATACGGAGCAACGCAAAATGCAAATATACGCAGTGAATTTACCATTTGTACGCCAAGCTCGCCGCCATCACTGCCAAACATTATAGCTATCTGCTCTGTAAATATCATCATAAGTACAAACAGTACAGCAAGAACTATGTAGCTGTATTTAAGCATCTTGTTACACAAAACACGAAGACCTACATAATCCTTTTCGCCATAAAGTACACCGGCTACATTCGGAATAACACCTATAATTCCTCCTACAAACATTTCCACTATCATAAGAACATTATCGCAAACGGTAAATACCGCCAAGCCGTCATCACCAATAAGATTTATTATAATCATATTGATTCCCAGTGCTTTTACAAAGTTAGTTGCCATAAAAACCAGCATTGGCAAGCCTGTAACAACTGCCTCTTTTATAATTGCAAAATCCTTTAGCTTAAGCCGAACAAAACTAATATTTCGTTTATCCGAACGAACATAAAAAACAAATACAACCATTGCAATAAGGAAGCCAAAAACTGTAGAAAGTGACGCACCGGCTATGCCCATTGGCGTGAAATTAAGGAATATGTAATCCAGTACAAGGTTTATAACATTGGCGGCTATTAAATAAGTAGAAGCAAGTTCGGGGTGATTTTCTGCACCAAGGTAGCTTATCATCATCAAGCCCACACCAATAATCGGAGCGCCAAGCAGGCTTATAAAAATATAATCCCTTGTATAATGAAATAAACCGCTGCCGGAAACAAGCATTTTCGCTACAGGCTCGGCAATAAAGAATGACAGAGCCGAAAAAATCAATCCAACTAAAACAGTAACAACAAGAGTTGCCGAAAAAAGCTTTGACGCACTTTCTGTATCTCTCTTGCCAAGCATTATCCCTACAGCTATTGAACCGCCTATACCAAGGCAGTACCCCACCAGCTGAATTATTGTTTCAACCGGCAAGCTTGCCGTAATAGCCGACATAGCGTCAACACCAATAAAATTACTTACAAAAATAGTATCAACAATATTTCCAAGCTGCAGTGCAAGGGACATCATTATTCCGGGAACAATGTATTTATTAAGCTTTGAGCTTAACAGCCTTCGGTTTCTTTTTTGCATATAATCTCAACTCCTTATTAAATACCGACCAAACCAATAAATTTACCTGTGTTTTACTCCTTACTGCACAACAAATAATTAATTATTTGTTATATTTTGTATTCTATCACAAATAACCGTCCATGTCTATAATATACACAGATATTGCAATATTTAAAAATTTGTTGAGTTATAGTTCGTTCTTTACACTGTATATATAAGTTTTTTATAAAAAAGCTGACGCCCCAAAGGGTAACGCCAGCCACAAATTATAAATATGTTATATCTTATTTTAAAAGTGTTTCAATATCTTGAGAAATGCCTGTGCCATATACCTTATCAATAGCAACAAAGCAGAAATTGCTTTTTGTTAATTGTTTATATTTAATTCAGCCCCCTGCTTTTAACAGGTAGTCAGCCCTGCATTAATCGGCATACTTTCTGCCCCATATAAAAATGACGGCAAACCATATAACCATACTTTCACTCATTAGACCGTTTGTAAAGCCTAAACGGAAAGGTGATTCCGGCAACAGCATTTTTATAACATACATCAGTGCGTATATAATCAGAATATTTGTAAACGCCGCTCCACGGGGAAAAACTGTTTTCTTTGCAAATTGCAGATAAAACCAATAGATAAACGGGGCCAGCATAAATACTTCACTTAGCATTACAATCCAAGACAAATGGCTGTACAACGCCTCTGCCGCAGGCATTGCCGCCTGTACATATCCGTTATTGCTTAACCACGCAAAGGTATACAGTATCATTATGTAAAACAGGTGCAGGCAAAGCCAAGGCGTTAGTCCAAAGGCTGTAAGTGTGCGGTATATCTTTTTGTTTTTATCATTTTTAATAAAATCAGCTATAGCAAACAAGGCAATGCCATAAAGTATAATACCGGGGAAAGACAGCGCCATTGCCAAGGCGTTTCGCCAAGGGGCAATTTGCACCACACCCTCCGTAAGCCAATATAAACTGCCGCTGTGCTCTACACTGCCGTACATCATAAGCCAATCCCCTGCTCCAAAGCATATACAACCCAGCAGTCCAAGCACCAGCATTAACATAGTTTTATTTTTAGTCATATTATTCCTCCTGACATTTTTACATAAGTTAGTTAGTTTTAACTAACTTATGTGTTACTAAAAAGACCGCATCAGCGGTCTTTTTAAATTATCTGCACTCTCATTATAACACCGGCACACATCGTATTCAATACAAAATGCTCTACTTTTTATTTTCAAGCACTGCTATAGCTACATAATGAGTAACAGTGAAGCTTTCGGGGGTGGTATTTTCCAACAATTCTCTATGCTCCTTGTCCCAACGGCTTAGCTGTTCACTGTTAAGAGAAGCACCTACACCACGGCAAGCTTTCATTCTGCCGTGCCAACTTTCCCTGGTAAAAGGCACTTCTGTTTTAAATTCACAGTGATACTCTACATTAAAATACTCAAGTGCGATTTCCGGAATTTCAATGGGATGCATAACTTCTCTTGCTCCGCTCCACTGCGGACTGTACTTTAACACAAGATTTTCACTGTTCATCGCTATGCTGTCATCAAATGGAAGCCACTCCATACACAATGCAACAAACTTCCCACCGGGTTTAAGCATACGGGATAGATTTGGCATTACCTTTTCGTAATCAAAATACCAAAAGCACTGGCAAGCTGTTGCAACATCAAAACTGTTATCCGGAAAGCTTAAATCCTCTGCCGCCGAAACGCAAAAGGATATATCCATATTGTCTGCCTTAGCCATAAGCTGTGCCTGTTTAATCTGATTTTCCGAAATGTCGGTACCTACCCAGTCCGCACCGTATTTGTACATATTTCTGGGCAACACTCCTGTACCTGTACCAAGGTCCAACACACGCTGCCCCACAATGCACAGCCCACGCTGAGCTATAGTTTTATAAAATTCGTCGGGATAAATATCACGGTACTTTGCGTATTCCTGCGATACTCTGCCCCAGTCAAAGGCAACGCCGTTATCAATTCTTTTGTCTGTAATATCCACAGTGTGCACCTCATTTTTATGTAAAATCTTCAATACCACGGCTAAATTAAGGTCTAAAGGTTTTTAGCGCCTCAATAGTTTCTGTTATTAACTCATCAAGCGACCAACCCAACATTTCTGCGCCACGCTCAATAACCTCTCTGGAACAGCCTGCGGCAAAGCCCTTGCTTTTATACTTTTTCTTAACAGATTTTAACTGCAAATCCTGTACGCTTTTTGACGGACGCATCAGCACCACCGCACCAATTAGCCCCGTTAATTCGTCAACAGCATACAGCACCTTTTCCATTTGGTGCTCCGGCTTAATATCCACCGTAATACCGTAACCGTGACTTGCGGTGGCGTGTATGATTCTTTCATCTACACCCTTTTCACGCATTATTTCCTGTTCTTTAATGCAGTGCTGTTCAGGGTACATTTCAAAATCAAGGTCATGCAGTATACCTACAATTTCCCAAAAATCCTGCTGGTCACCATAGCCCAGCTTCTGCGCAAAATATGCCATTGTCTTGCCCACTATTTCAGCGTGCTCCAAATGGAACTCTTCCTTGTTATATTCCTCTAAAAGCTGCCACGCTTCATCCTTTGTCATAATAACATCTCCTGTCAACTTATGCCTATTATTTCTATAGGTTTATTATATATTTCTTAACCAATTTAGTCAACAGGTTTTCGTCCCCGATATTTGCCCTCTTTACTGATTTGCCTAGTAAAGAGGACAAATATTACATTGCAGGTTTTTTATTCTGATATAAGAAGAGCAAGCCACCCTTTACAGGTAACTTGCTCCTAATTAATTTTATTTGTGAATTTTGGGGTATTTGTAGCACCTTTAACGCTATGGTTGCTTTTTGGTGCTACAAATGTTTCACTTAATATTCCAATAAGAGGTAATCCTTGGGGAATAAGTCCTCGGAGCATAATCCTTGAGAAATAATCGTTTAGGGATAAGTCCTTGGGGGATAATCCTTAAAACCATGCCTTAAAACTATAATTGTTTTGCGTTCTCCCTCTTCGTCCTGT
>CADANT010000030.1 GCA_902789345.1 uncultured Ruminococcus sp. | reverse complement strand
TCCTGTGTGTATTTTGTGTGGTAACTTAATTCTAACACAGTGGTCCGCTATGGACCTCATTTTTTTTTAAAATGTTCAACTTCATTTTACAACGCGCGAAAATAATATATGCCAAAGCTCATAGTACAAAGAATTATACCATATTAAATAATTGTTGTAAAATATATATGGCGATAAAAATACTAATCCCCCGAATTTGAGTACATTCGGGGGATTAGCGGAGGTGTGCAATTATGCATAGTGTGAAACTGATTAATATGCTTTTATTTTTATTAAAATGCTGAATATTAAAAATACGCAACTACAACAAAACAATAAGGCGGAACTTATTCTTCTTCCTTAACTTTGTGCTCCTCTTGCTCGTAGGCTAAAGTGTAATTGCACAGTACATCTACAATTCTGTCCTCTGACATTTTGCCGCTGTTTATGCATAGGTGGTAGTTGCTTGCAAGTCCCCACTTATGTTCGGTGTAGAACTGGTAGTAGTTAGACCTGGTTTTGTCGGTTTTTCGTACTACTGCTTCTACTTTATTTTCAGGAATATTATGAACTTTTTTTGCTCTTTCCATTCTGTAGTCAATATCTGCATGTATAAAAACGTTTATACAGTTTGGCTTGTCACGAAGAATATAGTCGGCGCATCTGCCTACAATTACGCAAGGCTTTTCGGCAAGTTGCTTAATAATCTTGTGTTGTAAAAGGTACAGCTGGTCATTTACTGAAATTTGGTCCCTCGGTGAAAAGCCTGTTTGACCAAAGTTAAACATACCCATTGAAAGACTATATAATAAACTGTTGGCGGCATGCTCATCAATGCGCTCAAACAGGGCAGGGTCAATACCGCTTTCCTTAGCCGCTAACGAAATAAGCTCTTTGTCATAAAAATCTATGCCCAGCCTTTTAGCCAGTTTAATGCCTATTTCTCTGCCGCCGCTGCCAAACTCTCTGCTTATAGTAACTATAGATTTACAACTCATACACATTCACTCCATCTTTATAGATATATAACGCATATAATTATACAACAGTTTTGTTTAAATTGCTATTAACATTTTTAACAAAAAAGTAATTATTATATTGTATGCACAAAGCGGAGCAATTCCTATAAAAATTGTAGAATTAAACTCCATACAGCTGTTTTAAAATATTAGTACCCGTTTTTGTTTTAAATATTTTATTTTTAATATTTAAAATTGCAGCTTTGCTTAAATTGTCCTCATATGCATTTACAAGAAAGTCTGCCTCAATTAATATTTGGTAGTCAATACCGTCCACTGCGTTGTAGGTATGATGGTGACCTACCAAAAAGCAAACCCTTTCAATTATTTCATTTTCAACATTAAGCTGCCGCAAAAGTTTGTCTGCCAATGCAGGGCCTTCCTGTTCTTGGTATTTACCGGCACTGCTTCCGTATTTTTCTTCACTTATTTTTATACCTATGTCGTGCACCACGCCGCTTAGCTCAACTGTGTATTGCGTTCTTTCGTCCAGCTCTTCTCCGTAGCCTATTGCCTTGCAAAAGCTGTATACCTTTAAAAAATGATTAATTCTTTTAGGGTCGTTTTGGTAATACTCTATCATTTTGTTTATAACTAATGCTATATCTGTCATAAAGCAAAAACTCCTGCTATGTAGATTTTATTATTTCTTTTTTAGAACACGCAGCCAATAGTTGGCTGTAAGTGTAAGCTGTGGTATGTCGTCAAGCTTTTCTCGGTTTTCCTTTTTTATACGCCAAAGGTGAGGCGTCATAAGAAGAAGCTCTTTTAACTGACTGTTGTTCAGGGTAAAGGTAAAGCTGCTTTCTGTACGGCTGATTTCCGTAAAATCTCCGTCAATGTAGGCAGGCTGTTTGTGCTGAATGTATACGCTGTCGTAAATAATTTCCTTTAGCTCTATTAAATGATTGTTACCGGCTGTAACTTCTATAATATATCCGCCGTGCTTTAAAATTCTGCTAAATTCAGCTTTTGAAATCAGGGAAAATACGGCTGTAATAATATCTATACTTTCGTCCTCAATAGGCAGACAGCCTGCGGTGGCTACAGCCCACACAATATCTTTGCTACGACTGCACGCCATTTTAACAGCGTCTTTTGATATGTCTATGCCAATACAGTCTTGGGCATTTAAAGCACTGCGAACTGCGGTGGTATAGTAGCCCTCTCCGCAGCCTATGTCCGCCATAGAGATATTTTCAAGATTTTTTGTAAGCTCACAGGCTTTCTCGGCAACCTCATTGCAAATAGGCAGATAAATACCGCTGTTAAGGAAATTGCGCCTTGCATTCAGCATTTCACGAGTATCGCCCGGGTGTAAAGATTTTTTGTTTTGCACAGGCAAAAGGTTTACATAGCCTTGCTTTGCAATGTCAAAGCTGTGGTGTGTTGTGCAAACAAAAGACTTGCCTGTAGACAGCAATGGTTCGCCGCATATTGGGCATATCATTTTTATATTATTCATATTTATCACCGTACTTCATTTTATATACTTAATTATATGACTTTTTTATCTGTCAGGCAATAGCAACATAAAGCCGCAGGGTAATTCATATTATATTTCAGGATAATTAATTTGGCGGGTGAATTTATTAATATGAGTAAAATAAAGAGATATACAAGCGTTACATTAATACTGGCGCTTATGCTGGGAATATTTCTGGTGCTTACCGGTGTTTCAAAGGGGGACAAAAAGGATTTTATAAAATATGCCGAGTTTAATGTATGCTACAGTGCGTTGGAAAAGGCCCTGGAGTACGACATAAACACTCACAAAAACGACGAAAAGGTGAAAATAGACTGGGTTCAGGTGCTTGCGTATTTAGGGGCAAAATACGGCGGTGATTTTAAGCAGTACAAAGAGGCAGATTTGGAGCAGATTGTAAATAGGCTGAAGAACGGTGATAAAATTAAGGATATAACCAAGGATATGAAGTATTACGACTATTACCACCAGGTGTACAGTGCGGTTTTGGGAGGTTTTACAGGCTGGTATAATGCCGAGGTTGAGGACGAAAACGGCAAAATTACAGAGGTAAAGGATTATGGATTGTGTGTTTTTTCGCCAATAGCAAAAACCTTTCCATTCTCACACTATGACGATTTTGGTACAGGCAGAAGCTACGGCTACAAACGCAGACATTTAGGTCACGACCTTATGGCGGCAACAGGCACGCCTGTAGTTGCCATAGAAACGGGTACAGTTGAAATAATGGGTTGGAACCAGTACGGGGGCTGGCGTATAGGAATAAGGAGTCTTGACAAAAAACGCTATTATTACTATGCACACCTAAGGCAGAACAGACCATTTAACCCAAATATAAAAGAGGGGGCAGTGGTAAAAGCAGGTGAGGTAATAGGTTATGTAGGGCGCACAGGTTATAGCACTACGGAAAATACCAACAATATTGATACAAGCCACCTGCATTTAGGTATGGAGCTTATTTTTGACGAAAGCCAAAAGGAGTGTGACAATGAAATATGGGTGGACTTGTACGCCATTACAACGCTTTTGGAAAAGCATAAAAGTACGGTGTACCGTGTTAATGAAACAAAAGAATTTTACAATAAATATAAATTCAGCACCGTTTCAGGTTAATATTTAATGGTTAAATAGAACAAAAATTGATAGAAAAGCAAGTTAAAAATTAGTGTGGGACTATGGCTAAATTTTGGTTTATTCATTGACATATCAGGCTACTTTTATTAAAATGGTATGGAATAAGTATTTATATATTATTGGAGGAAAGTTAGATGAAAAAAATTGCAGCAGTTATTATGGCAGCTATGATTATGGCAACAGCGATGGTAGGCTGTGGCGGCTCGGGCAGTACAGCGGCAAATGTTGACCTTACAGCTGTAGTAACAGAAATTGATAATAAATACCCTAACGAAATGCAAAGCATTGATACCGTAGACGACCTTAACAAGTATTATAGCATTAAGGCAGAGGATGTTAAGAGCTTTGCAGCTGAGTACAGCAAAAGTGCTATTGACGAGGTTGTATTGGTAGAGGCTGTAGATGCAGACGCAGCTAAAAGAGTTGCCGACTGCTTGCAAAACCGTTACAATTCCAAAAAGCAGCAGGGTGCAAGCTATAGTGCAGAAGATTTGCAGATAGTTGACAAATGTTCAGTAAAGACAAACGGCAACTTTGTAAGTATGATAGTTTCTGCAAATGCTTCCGATATGGAGTCAATCTATACAGCGGCGCTAAACGGCTAAATTGAACATATGACCGGGAAATTAATGTACAGGGCTGTTGTAATTATATTGTCTGTATTCCTTGCTGTAGGCTTTTGCGGCTGTAAAAGCGGCGGTAAGGATGTTAGCTCAAGCAGTCAGTATGTTTCAAAGCCTGAAAAAATTGTCAGCGAAATAGAAAAAGAGTGCAGTCTGCCTCAAATGCAGCAGCTTAATGAGGAGCAGGTGTTTACAGAATACGGCATCGAAAAGAAATATGTTGCCTACTACAGCGTTATAGTAGCGGCAGACTCGGTTTCTAAGGACGAGGTTGCCGTTTTTGAAGCAATGGACGAGGGCGAAGCAAACACAATTCGTGACAGACTTCAAGAGCATTACGACGCTGTTTTAAAGGAATGTGATGAATACCTGCCTGACGAATACGAGGTTGTAAAGAAATGCAGTGTTGTTAAAGACGGCATTTTTGTCAGACTTTTTATCTCTGCTGACGCAGACAAAATGAACGAAATTTATAAATCATACTTTTAGCAAACAATAACAGGGCTGTGTCACATAGGCTGTATTTGCACTATGTGTTCAGCCCGCTTGTTGTTTTGCCTTTGGGGGAGTGTTTAATGGTTTTTTCAAGCCTGATATTTATGTTTTTGTATTTACCGGCGGTACTTCTTATTTACTACATAACACCGCGCAAATTCAGAAACGCAATGCTGCTTGTGGCCAACCTGGTGTTTTATGGTTGGGGCGAACCTGTGTTTATACTTTTAATGATTTTCTCCACGGTTTTAAACTATGTGTACGGATATTTCATTGAAAAATTCAGGGAAAACAAGCGAACAACCAAAATACTTTTGGTTACGGCAATTATAATAAATTTGGGTGTGCTGGCGTTCTTTAAATATGCCGGTATGCTTACCGATACACTTAATGTTTTGCCGTTTTTAAATATTCCGGACTTTACTATACCGTTGCCTATAGGTATTTCATTCTATACATTCCAAACAATGTCATACACTATAGATGTTTACAGGGGGGACACGCCGGCACAGAAAAATATTGTGTCGTTTGGTACATATGTGTCGCTGTTTCCGCAGCTTATAGCCGGTCCTATTGTAAGATACAGGGATGTAGCCGACCAGCTGGACTGCCGCCACGAAAATATAGAGCAGTTTACCTTGGGTGTAAAAAGATTTATGATAGGCTTGGGCAAAAAGGTGCTTTTGGCAAACTCTATGGGACTTTTGTGGGACACCCTTAGACCGGATATGTCTACCAACGGTGCCTTGGGTAACTGGGTTGGCATTATAGCCTATTCATTCCAAATTTATTTTGACTTCAGCGGCTATTCCGATATGGCGTGCGGCTTAGGAAATATGTTTGGCTTTGAATTTTTAAAGAACTTTAATTACCCGTATATTTCAAAATCAATTACAGAATTTTGGAGAAGATGGCACATTTCTTTAAGCACCTGGTTTAGAGATTATGTGTACATTCCTTTAGGCGGCAACCGCAAGGGTGTTGTCAGAAACATTATAAATATTCTTATAGTGTGGGGCTTAACCGGCTTATGGCACGGTGCAAGCTACAACTTTATATTGTGGGGACTTTATTTTGGTGTAATTCTTTTACTTGAAAAGTTTGTCCTAAAAAGCTTTTTGGAAAAGCTGCCTAATGCGGTAAAGCATTTGTATTCAATAGTGCTTATAATATTCGGTTGGGCGCTGTTCTACTTTGACGATATGAGCCAGCTTGGAACATTTTTGGCAAGTATGTTTGACTTTTCTAACGGTGTACTCAGCCACGACGCTATGGTTACTGTACTGCAGTTCCTGCCGTTGCTTATTGCTGCAGCCGTTGCTTCTACACCTCTTGCTTCAAAGCTTTATGATAAAATTAAGAATTACAACTGGTGCTGGATACCTGAAACGGCGGTTACTGCATTGGGCTTGCTTGTTTGCACCGCAGCCCTTGTAAGTAATTCATACAATCCGTTTCTGTATTTCAGATTTTAATTCTCTGAGAAAGGGGGATTTATAATGCCGAAAACCATGAAAGAAAAGAAACATTTTACGCAATATATTATAAGCATAGTTTTTATTATTTTTATATTCGGTATGGCCGTTCTGTTTTTGTTGCTGCCAAAGGCAAAGTATTCTTCAAATGAAAAAAGATATTTGTCAGACCCTCCTCAGGTGTCAATGCAAAATCTTGCAAGCGGCCAGCTCACAAAGGACATAGAAAGCTACCTTACTGACCACATTCCGTTTAGAGAGTTTTATGTTGGTACTAACGCTTATTATAACCTTTACACCGGAAGAAACGGCTCAAACGGTGTTTACAGCGGTAGTGACGGTTATCTTATAAACGACCCTGTTGAAAAGGAAAATAATATTGAAAAGAACATTAAGGTTTTTGCGGACTTTGTAAATGAAAATAATATTGACGCCACCCTTATGATTGTGCCGAGCACCGGTTATGTAATGGACAGTAATTTGCCGTTGCTTCACAAGAATTATCTTGACGACAGCCTGTTTACGGTTATTAATAATACCCGTGGCGGTATGAAGTTTGTAGACCTTAGGGAAAGCTTTAAAAAGGCGGTCGCGCAGGGTGCACAGCTGTACTACAAAACAGACCACCACTGGACTTCTAAGGGAGCTTTCTTGGCATATAACGAATATTGTATGGCAAAGGGCTTGCAGGCTACCACACAGGGTGAGTATTATATAGAAATATATGACAAGTTTTACGGTACAACCTATTCCACAAGCGCTTTGTGGCTAAACCCGAGCGAAAACATCGAGCTGTGGCAAAGCGTACGCTTAGGCGATGTATCGGTAGAAATTACAGAGGATACATCAACTACAAGCAGTAACAGTATGTTCTATAAAAAACACCTAACAGAGGACGACAAGTATCCTGTATTTTTGGACGGCAACCATGCCTTAACCAGAATAAAAAACAGCAATGCCCCTCAGGATAAAAAGCTGTTGGTTATTAAGGATTCTTATGCGCACTGTATGGTTCCGTTTTTGACCGACAACTACGGCGAAATATTAATGGTTGATTTAAGATATTACAAGGATAATGTTTCGGACTTTATTAAAAATGAAGGCTTTAACGAAACTTTAATTCTTTACGGTCTTGACAACCTTGCAACAGACACCAATGTTGCATTCTTGGAGTAATAACGCTAAATTTTAAACAGCACCCCTTGTTGTAAAGAAACCGGGGTGCTGTAATTGTATAAAAACGAGGGAGATATAAGCTATGAGCGAATGGAGTAAAATGCTTAAGGGCGAAATATATAACGACTTTTCAGACGAGCTGTTTCAGAAAAGGGTAGAGGCAAAAAAGCTTTTTCGTTTATACAACCAAACCGATGACGACCAAAACGGGCTATAAACCGTAAAAAGCGCCTTAATAAAACTAAAGGTGTAAAGTTTTTTAACAAATTGCTATGCAATGTGCAGTATTAACACAAATTATACTAATATAGCTAAATACGCAAAAAGCATAAGCCACTGCAACAAATTTTGCAGTGGCTTATGCTTTTTCTAATAAATTAAGGTGTGTAACTTTTATTCAACAGATATAATGTAATAGTAAATTGGCTGACCGCCGTTAATTAGGGTAATATCAATATTAGGGAATTTAACCTTTAGCTGAGCATGTATAGCCTCGGCCTGCTGTGCAGGTGTGTCCTTACCGTAGATTATGGTAATAAAGGTTGTTTCTCTTGATACCATATTTTTTATTAGCTTTTGTACTGCCTTTTCAGGAGTTCTTTCGGTAATAGTCAGCTTGCCGTTTTCCAAAGCGATAATATCGTTTTCTTTAATTTTAGTAGAGCCAAATTCAGCGTCACGAGCCGCAAAGGTAACTTGACCTGTTGCCACATCAGCTGCAGCCGATGTCATAATCTCTTTGTTGCCCTCAACTGACAGGTCAGGGTCGTACGAAAGCATAGCACTTATACCCTGAGGTATAGTTTTTGTAGGCAATATAATAACATTTCTGTCGCCTACTATTGGTATAACCTGTTGTGCAGACATAATAATGTTCTTATTATTAGGCAGAACAAAAACATTTTTTGCCCCTGTAGCCATTACGGCCTTTTGAATATCCTCTGTGCTTGGGTTCATACTTTGTCCGCCGTTTACTATGTTACTGCAGCCAAGATCCATAAACAGATTGTTTAAGCCCTCGCCTGCGGCAACAGCAACAAAGCCAACCTCTTCTGTAGGTTCGGCAAATTGAAATTCAGAGTTAAGCTTGTTTTGCTCTTCTTCAACCTCTTTGCTTTTGGCGGCATCTGCAGCTTCTTCAACACGGCGGTGCTGCTCCTTCATATTTTCTACCTTTACGGTTAGCAGCTGACCGTATTCAAGTCCGTGCTGTAAAGCAACGCCCGGTTTGTCAGTGTGAACATGAACCTTTATTATTTCGTCATCCTCAACAACTACTACGCAGTCGCCTATTTTCTCAAGCGCATTACGCAATCCTTTTATTTTTTTGCCCAGCTTATCCTTGCCTACTATAAATTCTGTGCAGTAGGTAAACCTTATGTCATCGTCAAATTCCGCAACGGCGTTTGCATAGCCGCTGTCGCTTGTAAGGCTAAGTACAGGCTGTTTCTTTTCAAACTCAACAATTACACCGTCTCTTATTACTGACAGCATACCGTTTAGTATAATGCACAAGCCCTTACCGCCGGAATCAACAACGCCGGCACGCTTTAGTACAGGCAGTAAATCCGGGGTAGTTTGCAAAGCTGCCTCGGCTGCCTTACAAATTTCGCCCCACGCTTCAGTAACAGTCAACTCCTCTTCTACACACTGGTTGGCTCTTACGGCGCTTAAACGGGCTACAGTTAAAATTGTACCCTCTGTTGGCTTTGCAACAGCCTCATATGCTGCCTCTACCGCCATATCAAATGCTTTTGCAAGGTCTGCTGTGTCTATAGTTTCTTTGCCGTCAAAGCCCTTTGAAAGTCCTCTAAACAGCAGTGAAAGTATAACGCCGGAGTTTCCTCTTGCGCCACGCAGCATAGCAGAGGCAACGGTTTTGCTTACTTCACTGATATTCGGGTTATCCTCTGTGTCAGCCAGTACAGAAGCGGCGGCGTTAATAGTCATAGACATATTTGTACCTGTGTCGCCGTCCGGAACAGGAAATATATTCAAATCATCTACGGAGTGTTTTGCTTTTGTAATACTGTTAGCTGCAGAAATTACAGCATTTTTGAAAATAATACCATTCATAATATTACTTCCTTTCAAAAAAATTAGGTTGATACACTATGTATTAAAGATATTGTTAATTATAACACAAATATGTACATATTTTCAATAGCTAGAGGATTTCTATTGCCTCAATATTTAAAGTTTTGCCTGTTTTATCATCTATATTAAAAAGTACGCAGTTCATTTTACAGTCGCCGTCAGCCAGGTCAAACCTTTGTGGCAGTTTTTCTGTGAATTTTTTTATTATTATTTCAGGCTTAACGCCCAGCACAGAATGAATAGGTCCTGTCATACCTGCGTCTGTAATGTAGCCTGTTCCCTGTGGCAATATGGTTGCATCGGCTGTTTGTACATGGGTATGTGTGCCGAATATGGCAGACACTCTGCCGTCTAGGTAATAGCCCAGCGCTCTTTTTTCTCCGGTGGCTTCGGCGTGAAAATCCACAATTATAATTTTGGCATTTTCTTTTTTTGCCTGTTCAATAAGCCTGTCGGCTGTTTTAAAAGGGCAGTCCAGGGGCTCCATAAAAGCAGTACCCATAATGTTTATAACCGCTACCTGCAGTCTGCCCATATCAACTATTGTCATTCCTCTGCCGGGGGTAGTGCCGTTTGGAAAGTTAGCAGGACGAACAAGGTATTCACAGTCATCGTAAAAGGAGTATGACTCTTTTCGTCTAAAGGAGTGGTTGCCGGTGGTTATTACATCTACACCGCTTGAAAAAAGAAAGTCAGCCGATGCCGGCGTAATTCCGTTGCCGTCAGATGAATTTTCTCCGTTTGCAATAACTAAATCTATAACCTTTAGCTTTTTTAAGCTTGGAAGCTTGCTGCGCAAGAATGTACAGCCTATTTTGCCTACAACATCTCCTATAGCAAGAATGTTCATATATACACACCTTTCATTACCCTTGTACTGCGGTTTTATTGCAGTTGGGTAAATACATATTATCGTTAAGATACACCGTAATTATAGCAGTTATTCTTAGTTTTTTCAATTTTAATTAATATTCATAACCAACAACTTAATAAATCTTTGCAAACAGCTGTAAATAATTAACATCTATTATATTGGTAAAAGGTATAGCCTGTAAAAAAATTTCATAAAAATAATATAGCTATTATAACAGAAAGGCAGATAAATATGAGAAATATAGGTAGAAAAATAGTTTCGGCATTTCTTGCGGTGCTAATGCTGTCCGCCTGTGTTGTGCAGGCCGGTGCGGTTTCCGTTAAGGAAATTACAGCACCCTCGGCAGTTTTGGTGGAGGCAGAAACGGGCAAGGTACTTTTTGAAAAGGACTGTCACCAGGTTAGAGCCTGCGCCTCTATAACAAAGGTAATGACAATGCTTTTGGTTATGGAGGCCATAGAGGACGGAAAAATAAGTATGAAAGACAACATTACGGCAAGTGCCCACGCAGCCTCTATGGGCGGCTCTGATATATGGCTTGAAGAGGGAGAGGTGATGAGCGTGCACGACCTCATAAAAGCTACAGTTGTTGCAAGTGCAAACGATGCGGCGGTAGCTTTGGCAGAGGAGGTTGCCGGAAGTGAGGACGCCTTTGTTGAAAAAATGAACGAAAAGGCTAAAAGCCTTGGAATGAAAGAAACTACATTTAAAAACTGCAACGGCCTTGACGAAGAGGGGCATTTAACCTCTGCTTATGATGTTGCGGTAATGTCCAGGGAGCTTATTAAGCATAAGGAAATTTTTGAATTTACATCTATTTGGATGGATAATCTGCGTGGGGGAAAAACGCAAATTGTAAATACAAATAAGCTTTTAAAAACATACAAGGGCATAACAGGACTAAAAACAGGTACAACTTCACAAGCCGGCAGTTGTATTTCCGCAACAGCTCAAAGAGACGGTCTTACACTGGTGGCTGTTGTGCTTGGCAGTGCCAGCGGAAAAGAGCGTTTTACAGACGCCGCCGCATTGCTTGACTACGGCTTTGCCAATTACTGCATATATACACCTGCCTTTAAGGAGGATATACCTGAAATATCGGTTAAAAACGGTATGCAGCCTAACCTAAAAGCAGCGGCAAATATATCCGGAAGTTTTGTTATTGAAAAGGGAAAGTCAAAGGAGGTTACTTATAAGCTGAATGTAAGTGATGAGGTAGAGGCACCTGTAAACAAGGGCGACAAGGTAGGAACATTGACCTTTTATATAGGTAAGGATAAGCTGCGTGAATACCCTGTGGTAGCGTCGCACATTGTTGATAAAATGACATTTTCTTCTGTATTTGCAATGCTGTTCCAATGCTTTGTGGCTTTATAAAAAATTTCCGGTTTAATCGCAACAAAAACTGCCCCAAAAATAATATTTATTTATAAAGCAAAGCGCCAAGGAACCTCATAAAGAGGACTTTGGCGCTTTGACCTTTTTAGCTTTCTGTATTATTCTAAATTTTTACGAGGCTTGCTTTGAATATGGGTTTACATGTACCATACAGTGCTTAACTGTTGGAAATTCATTTTCAATATTGTTGTGGACATTTTCGGCAATTTTATGGCTGTCTTTTAAGGTTAAATTTTCATCGGCAGATATTTCTATATCCACATATATTTTATCGCCGAAAAGCCTTGTTTTAATCATATCCAGTGACATTACGCCCTCCTGTTCTCTTACCAGGGTAGCCATTCTGGCAGAGGTTTCTTTGTCGCAGGATTTATCAACCATTTTGTCTAAGGCGTCCTTTAATATATCAAATCCAGCCTTTAGAATCATAAGGCATATAATTATACTTGCAATAGGGTCAAGTATTTTTATACCGCACATTGCACCCAGTATACCTGCAAATGAGCCTATGGAGGAAAGAGCGTCGCTTCTATGGTGCCATGCGTCAGCTTTAAGAGAACTGCTGTTTATTTTCTTTGCACCTATTATTGTGTACCAGTACATAGCCTCTTTGACTACTATAGAAATAATAGCTGCCGCTAGTGCTATTCCTGTTGGTGCCGCAAGACTTTCTGAATTCTCAAAAAATATTTTTTGCACTCCGCTGTAGCCAATGCCAACGCCTGTTACAGCTAAAATAACCGCTAAAAGCATTGCGGCTACACATTCAAGCCTTTCGTGGCCGTATTGGTGGCCGCTGTCACTTTTTCGGTTAGAAAGTGTAACGCCTATCATTACAATTATAGTGCTGAACACATCAGACGCAGAATGAACGGCATCTGAAATCATTGCGCCCGATTTTCCGATTATACCGGCTATAAATTTAAAAGTTGACAATATTATATTACCTACCAGCGTAACAACAGATATTTTCATAGCCAGCTGTTTGCTGCTTGTGTTTTCCATATCGATACTCCCAATCATAGTAGAATTAGTTAAATCTAACATTATGTTTGTAAAATGTCACACGTAATAATAAGTGTTTCTAAATTATAGTATGCAAAAATTGGCTTTGTCAAGCCTAACTTTTAAAGAATAAAATAGTTTTTTAACTTTACGGTTATTAATTGACTTTTTGCAATATATACTTTATAATGAATATGCTGACTTGAAGTGTCAATATTAATGTATAATGTCAGAGCTTATATCTGTTATGTAATGCTTATATGTTAATGGCTGGTACTGTATTTTATTTTGCCGGCAAAGGGGGGTTAACATTGCCAAAGGAAAGCACAAAAACTATTGCACAAAACAAAAAGGCCCATCACGACTATTTTGTAGTTGAAAGTATGGAGGCCGGCATAGAGCTTGTAGGCACAGAAGTTAAATCTCTAAGAGCAGGCAGGGTAAACCTAAAGGACTCTTGGTGCTCTGTGGCAAAAGGTGAGCTTTTTGTAAACGGTATGCACATAAGTCCCTATGAGCAGGGCAATATATTTAACAAAGACCCTATGCGTGTGCGGCGTTTGCTGATGCACAAGCGTGAGATACTTCGCCTGTACGGCCTTGTTAAGCAGGAGGGTTATTCCATAATTCCTCTTTCACTGTATTTTAAAGGCTCAAAGGTAAAAATGCAGGTTGGTCTTTGCAAAGGTAAAAAGCTTTATGATAAGCGTGCCGATATGGCCGCAAGAGATGCAAAACGCAATATAGAACGCCACCTTAAGGAGCAGTTCAGGTAAGCGGCAAAGCCTATGTTTAAATTCATAGCACAGCAAGTATGTACTTAATGTTGCTTGTTGTAATTAATATGGGGGTGTAAAGGTTTCGACAGGGGTTGTGAGCCTTGGTAAGCGCGTAGTGGTGCGGAGCCACTATAAAAGCCGTATTTTTAAATAATAAACGACAACAATAAAGTTGCATTAGCTGCCTAAGTTGCAGTTCGTCACTTTGGGAAGCACCACGGTCCCTTTGGTGGCGTCGATTAGTGGTAAATGTGAACAGGGTATCGCCTTGAACCTTGTCATAAATTAAAGGCTACCGTAGCACAAAGCCTGTTGGTGGGCGTTGTGCGAGGGGAATCCTAATACATTAACTACACTCGTAGAAAGCCTTGTCAAACGACTTTTGGACAGGAGTTCGACTCTCCTCACCTCCACCAAATAAGAACCGTAATTCTGATACAATCTATCAGGATTACGGTTCTTTTCTTTTTGCACCGATTAAATTTTAAAGTGCTTGTATTCAAGCCTTTTCTGACTTCTTCCACACGAATACAAATAACAGATCCTCGGCGGATTGACTTTCTGCCGAGGTGTTTTTGCATTTATAATGACTTTTAAATTTAATTGCACAAAAGTAATCGTGTGAAAGATAGGTAATCGTGCGGAAGATAGGTAATCGTGTGAAAGATAGGTAATCGTGCGAAAGATGAATAAATATGAGTGTTGTTATTAATTTTGGAGTATGTGTAATTTACAAACTATTTTTTGTTTTTTGATGATTGGAAATTTACAAAATATATGCTATAATAATCTTGACTTTTTATAGGAGATGGCTTATGTTTAATTCTGATAAACCAATCAATAGTGTAGAGCGTGATTGCCTAAATAGATCTAATTTTTCAAAGCAACTCGCTAAAGCAATTATTTCATATTCAAATACAAATAACTGCACAATAAGCTTATGTGGAAAATGGGGTTGTGGAAAAACATCTATAATAAATATGACTATAAACGAAATTAATAGATTAACCCGACATTTCAACGAAAATAAAAAGCCAATTATTATTCAGTTTAATCCTTGGAATTATTCAGATGGTGCTCAACTTGTATCGCAATTTTTTCAAACATTGAGTTTAAAAATAAATTTAAAAAATAACTCAAAATTATCAAGGGCTGGTGATGTACTTGATAAATACTCTTCATTATTTGATTACACAGCTTATATACCTATAATAGGTAAATATCTTGATCCATTAAAATCTGTAATTTCGAGTTTAGGTGTTGAATTAAAAGAAAATGCACTAGAAAAAAATTCTTTAGAAAACCAAAAATCGAAAGTTATTAAGGCTCTTAATGAATTGGATCAGAAAATAATAGTAATAATTGATGATATTGACAGATTAAATAATAAACAAATTAGACTTATATTTCAACTTGTCAATTCAATCGCAGGATTTCCAAATATGATTTATCTTCTTTCTTTCGATAAAAACATAGTCGAAAGAGCATTGTCTGATGAGCAAAATTGTGATGGCGCTGAATATTTGGAAAAAATAATACAAGTTCCGTTTGATGTTCCCGATGCAGATATATCTTTAATACATAAAATGCTTTTTAATAACCTTGAAAATATTATAAAGGATGACCTTCAAAATAATAATTTTGACAAAGTGCATTGGAATGATGTTTTTAGTTGCTGTGTTTCTCCATTTATTAAAACTATACGTGATGTTAACAGGATTATAAATGCTTTTCAATTTAAATATTCATTTATGAAAAATGAAACAAATTGTATCGATTTGCTTGCAGTTACTGTAGCACAAATTTACGATTCTTCGCTCTACAAATGGATATCAAATAACATTAGAATACTTACAGGCAGTATGTTTTCTGAAAAGGGAATTTCACAAATCGAGCAGAATAATAACAAAAGTAAATATATAGAGCTGTTCAAAAAAATAAGTAAGATGCAGCCAGAAATAGCAATTCAATTTGTTAGTGCACTTTTTCCCACATTTTCTTGGAAAATCGGAGGGAATAATAGCACAAACTATACAAATGATGAATTATTGCAACGACAAATGATAGCAAGCCGTGAAAGATCAAATATATATTTTTGTCTTTCACTTGAAAATATTACAATAAGCAAAGAACAAATTTTATCAACAATAAATGATTATTCAAAAGAACAGCTTTGTGTTTTTTTTGATAAGCTTATGAAAGAAAATATACTATATGATTATGTTCATTTGCTCTCAGCCTATGCGGATCAGATATCGGCAGATAAGCAAAGGCTTTTTATAGATGAATTGATTAGGTTACAAACTATTGAATCAAATTATAAATCTGATGGTATGTTTGATCCTATACCTGGTTATGAATGTAATAGATGTTGTTGGAAAATTTTAAAATGTATTGATAAAGAAAAAGTATGTTCTGTTTTACTAAGTATTATTACTGATATGACTTGTGATAACCTTCCAATTATTGCGGATATATTATATTATATTGAACGATCTTATGGAAAAATCGGAGAAGACTTCGATTATGAACATCGAATAATTGACAAAGAACAATTAGGAAAAATTGAAACATTACTTTTATCCAAAATATCTGATTTATCATATAAGTTTAACTTTTTTGATACAATATCATTTCTTTCAATTTACAGAATATGGCATTTTTTAGAAAATAAAAGTTGTGATGATTATATAAGAAATAAACTTTCAGATGCCGAAAATGTTCCAAAATATTTATATATGATTTCTGGTTACTGGAATGGTGGACAAGATAGCGGTTGGACATTTAATGAAGAAAAATTTTCTGAAGTAATTTCAAAAAAAGATGCCTATGATAAAATTAATAGCATTAAGAAAACTAATGCTTTTTCTAATTTAGAGTATAAATATAAAGAAATAGCTGTTGCTTACTACATATGGTATAATAATTTCGGCAGCGATTATCATAATGTTAGTAAAAAAATGGTAAATGAAATGATTCCAGAAGGGGATATCCAAAAAAAGAGACAGGATTATCCTGCTTGAAATTGTTGACAAAATCAATCGTAATTTTGTCAAAGAAAAATTTAGTTAATAATTTTTTTACTTGATATTTTGATATTTTATGCATTTTCATCTTGACTTTTTTATTTATAAGAGTTAATAATAGAATTGATATTTTAAACGAAAAAACATATTTCTTATTGCTACAATATGTATTAATTGATATGGGGTATTTATATGAATTACATAGGCTCAAAATATTCGTTGATGGATTTCCTTACAATGGCAATATCTGAAGTTGTTGGTAACGATGCAGATAACAGAACCTTTGCAGATTTATTTGCAGGAACGGGTGTTGTAGGAAGTACTTTTAAATCAAAAGGCTATAATATTATATCTAACGATATCCAGTATTACAGTTATGTGCTGAATAAGCATCTGATTGGTAATAATCCGCCTATCACTGCAGAACAGATTGAATATCTTAATGCACTTAAAGGTACAGAAGGCTTTATATATAAAAATTACTGTGCCGGTTCAGGTAGCGGAAGAAACTATTTCACAGACGAGAACGGCAAAAAATGTGATTCTATCAGAATAGAACTTGAACGACTTAAAAATGATGGCGATATTGATGAAAGTCAATATTATTATCTGCTGGCAAGCTTAATCAATTCGATTGACAAATATGCTAATACAGCGTCAGTATACGGTGCTTTCCTTAAAGGAATAAAGAAATCTGCACAAAAGGAGTTTAAGTTGGAACTGTTACCGATCATAGACGGTAACGAGCATAACGAAGTTTACAATGAGGACATAAATCATCTGATTCATAGAATTAACGGCGATATTCTCTATCTTGATCCGCCGTATAATGCAAGACAGTATTGCACAAATTATCATGTGCTTGAAACTATTGCAAAATATGATAATCCTGAATTACACGGAAAATCGGGATTGAGAGAATATCAATCTCAGAAAAGCAAGTATTGTTCAACAAGAACCGTGAAAGAGGAATTTGATGATCTTATCAGAAACGCTGATTTTCAATACATCTTTCTGAGCTATAACAATGAAGGTTTAATGCCCTTTGAAGTAATCAGAGAAATAATGGAGCAATACGGAGAATATGATGTATTCACCACTGATTACAAACGTTTCAGAGCAGATAAAGAAGAAAATCGAAATCACAAGGCGAATAAAACAACTGAATATTTACATTGCTTAATTAAGAGATAGTTTTATATTGTAGAACTATCTCTTTTGTGTTACAATAATACCATCTTATTTTAAGGTGGTATTATTATGAATCCTTTTAAAAAAGGTAGCACACAATATAAAGATTTTGAAACGATGTCCGACTGTGAGTGGCACTGTACAAAGTGCGAACTATTAAGCGGACAAGCAAAAACTTGGCAGGTTTGGCGTCAGGAAAAGGGTATTCAGCTTGATCAGGACGAGGAAGGTCATTGGTATAAAAAGATGTTCTGCAAACATTGTGGAACAAATACTATACATAGAAAGTTAAAAACAACGGAGATAATTGAAACAGGACTAAAAGCAAGAACCTCTATACCGCCGCAGATTGCCAAACGTGCAAAAGAACTTTATGGTTGCGTAGATGAATATTCAGTTCGTGTTGAACCGGCGAATCAACTTGAGATTGATCATAGAGTGCCACAAGTCAGATGGACATCTAATGAAGAAGATAATTCCAATCTGTCTGATGAGCAGATTATAGAAAAGTTTATGTTGCTTTCACGTGCAAATAATCTGCTGAAATCTCGCATATGTGAGGAGTGTGTAAAAACAGGTAAACGTGGAAAGGGATACAAGGTAATTGAGTTTTGGTATGAAGGTGGAGAAGCATATTCAGAAACCTTGGGTTGTGTAGGTTGTTTCTGGCATAATCCAACAAAATGGAGAGATGAATTAAATAAGAAGATAAAGCAGGTAAAGTGATGGCAAAATACAACGATATTGATATGAAGCATTGGAAAGAGTACGATGATATACTTACAGATACTCTTTGGATGTTTGACAAACGTGATAATTCAGGTGTTCACTCTGCAAGTTATCATGGTAACTTTATTCCTCAAATTCCAAATCAGTTATTCAGAAGATACACTAAGAAAGGAGAATGGATACTTGATCCCTTCTCCGGCAGCGGAACTTCACTGATTGAAGCTCAACGGTTAGGTAGAAATTCAATAGGCATAGAGCTTCAGGAAGATGTTGCAAAAAAGGCAAGAGATTTATTACTTGAAGAAAAGAATCCTGAAACAAAGGGAAAGATTATTGTAGGTGACAGCAGAAGTGTCGATATTAACGAAAAACTAATCTCACTGGGAATTAAGAAAGTTCAGTTTGTGATTTATCATCCTCCATATTGGGATATTGTGAAATTCAGTGATAAAACAGAAGATTTGTCAAATTGTTCTTCAATAGACGATTTTCTTGAATCCTTTGGACAGATAATTGATAATACATCTCAATTTCTCGAAAAGAACAGGTATTGCACAGTGGTTATAGGCGATAAGTATGCCAATAGCGAAATTGTTCCGTTAGGCTTTTATTGTATGAATCTTTTTATACAGCGAGGCTTCAAACTCAAAGCAATTCTTGTTAAAAATTTTGAAGAAACAAAAGGTAAGTCAAATCAAAAGGCAATCTGGCGTTATCGTGCTCTCGCAAGTGACTTTTTTATATTCAAGCACGAATATATTTTTGTATTTAAAAAGATAAAATAAGCGCTCACTTCACACTAAAGTGGGCACTTTTAATTTATATATAATCCTGTGAAAATTTAAAACAATGTTCAATATACGATTTTTGAGATTTTTTGTAAATTCACGGTCAATATTTTCAAAATACCATTGACAATATCATAAAACAGGTCTATAATACAGTTAATAAATCGAACAAATGTTCTTGACTTTTGTACGGTTTTGTCACTAAGCAGTGCTCTTTCAGCTTGAAAGATTGTGGAAGTACTGCTTGCCCTGTTAATTGAACGAATATATGAAAGAAGGAATTGAAAATGAGTAGTCAAAATGTAAGATGTCCAATTTGCGGGTGCCTGAATAAAGGACTTGCTCTTGATGAAACTTTAGGTTGGATGGAGTGTATAAAATGCAAAACGGTTGTTCAAGTACAACCGGGAAAATATGTTAAGAGAGTTCCTGTAATATCAATGAAGGAAGTAAGCGGATTGAATAAGTCTTTAGGTTGATTTTTGAGGAGGTTCAATTACGAATAACGAATGGAAACCATATCGATGCTATTGCCCTAATTGCGGCAATCTTCTCATCGGATATAAGAATAATGAGAATACGGTAAAATATTCATGCAGCAAATGTAAAATTCATGTGATAAGGCGTGAAAAAGGTCGCAGAAATATCCTTTTTGAAACGTTCAAACCGATAAATTAAAATTGAATTCAGCGCAACGACGGAATGGTTGAGTATTAATTACTTTGTAATTCCATTTCCAGGTCAGCGTGGTGAAGGTCAGCTGAGTGTACCAGTATTGTTGAAGCCACTGACAGTTTAGATCTATTTTTAGGTCTATTCTGTCAGTGGCTTTTTTATTTGCCTTTTCAAGAGATGTAAGGCAAGTTACCCTCTATAATGACCGTATAGAGTTTTCAATGCAGAATGGAAACTGCAAAACAATAATTCGTGAGTATAGCGGTCAACGAGGACAAAACGCTTTTACTAACAAGATATTCTGTGGCTCTTGTGGCTGCAAATGCAAAAGAAGTAATTATGGTAAAAAGAAAGTATGGTGCTGCTCACAGCCGAGAACTGTGTGTCAGATGAAATGCCTATCCGAGAATGAACTTCTTGAGGCGGCTAAAAAGCTGTTAGGTGAAAACTTCAAGGCAAAGGTGGCGGCAGACATTGAGCGTATTACAGTTTTCGATGATACGGTAAATTTTGAATTTAAGAATGGAACGGTGAAAATATGGCAAAGAAAGTAAGAACAATACCCGCCACACTGAATAGATTTAATTCTGAACCTGTGACGGCGGTAAGAAAAAGAAGAGTTGCAGGATACGCACGAGTATCCACAGACCTTGAGGAACAGGCGACAAGCTACGAAACACAGATGACCTACTACAGAAATTACATAGAAAGCCGTGAGGATTGGGAGTTTGCCGGGATGTACTCAGATGAAGGTATTACAGCAACAAACACCAAAAAGCGTACCGGCTTTAATCTTATGATTGAAGATGCCATTTCTGGGAAAATAGACCTGATTATCACAAAGTCAGTCAGCCGATTTGCACGAAATACAGTTGACAGCCTTATCACAATCCGCAAACTCAAGGAGAAAGGTATTGAAGTTTACTTCGAAAAAGAGAACATTTGGACATTAGATGCTAAAGGCGAGCTGATGATTACAATTATGAGTTCTTTGGCACAGGAGGAAAGTCGCAGTATTTCAGAGAATACCACATGGGGCAAGCGTAAGCAGTTTGCAGACGGCAAAGGCAGTGTTGGTTATAGTTGGTTTCTTGGGTACGATAAGGACTTCAAGGTAAATGAAAAACAGGCTGACACTGTGCGTTTGATTTACAAACTTTTCATCAGTGGACTATCAATGTACGCAATTACAAAAGAGCTGATGAGCCGTGGCATTAAATCACCCTCCGGTAGGGATAAGTGGCACATAAGCACGGTAAAATCAATCCTAACTAACGAGAAGTACCGAGGTGATGCACTTCTTCAAAAGCAATACACCGCAGACTTTTTGCAGAAAACCCGAAAGACAAACAAAGGTGAAATACCGCAGTACTATGTCGAGGAACACCACGAAGCAATTATACCGCCCGCCCAGTTCGATTTTGTGCAGGCAGAACTTGCCCGTCGAGAGAAAGGCGGTAGATATAGCGGAGTAAATATTTTCTCAAACAAAATCAAGTGTGGGTGTTGTGGCGGTTGGTACGGCTCTAAAGTTTGGCACTCTAAGGATAAATACAGAAAGGTCATTTACCGCTGTAATCGCAAGTACGGACAAGATACTCCACCTTGCAACACACCGCATTTGACTGAGGAGCAGATAAAGGAAATGTTCCTAAAGGCACTGAATACTTTGGTCGATGAAAAGGCTGAAACAATAGAAAATCTACAGGGACTGATAGATACGGTTTGCCGTACAGATGCCTTTGTAGCTGAACAGGAAAGTTTAGAACAGGAATTGGGCATCATAGCCGAGAACCTTACAAACCTTATCAGAGAGAATGCAAGGGTCGCTCAAGACCAGGAAGAGTATGCCAAGAAAGAAGAAAAGCTCCGCACCATTTACGGTGAGAAGCACAATCGTTTTCAAGAATTGGAGGCACTCATCCAAGAAAAGAATGATACAAAAGAAATCCTCACAAACTTCATCAACAGCCTGTATGACTTGAAGGGAGAGCAGACAGAATTTAGTGAAGAACTGTGGGGCGGCTTAGTTGACCATATACGAGTGGACAGCGAGAAAAGCAGCACAGTTGTTTTTCGAGGTGGAATAGAGGTTACTTTAGAATAGAAGAGAGCCTGTGAAAAAAATTCTGTAAATTAGACAATATAAGGGTCTTCTATGATAAAATATTAAAATCATAGGAGGCCTTTTATTATGGCAAACAGAAAAAAACAAGTTTACAAACCAAAAACAATGACTGAAGGAAAGAGAAATTTGATTCAGGGATTGCTCCAAGAGTATGATATCCAGTCCGCTGACGATATCCAGGAGGCATTAAAGGATCTTCTGTCCGGAACGATTCAAGATATGC
>CADANT010000029.1 GCA_902789345.1 uncultured Ruminococcus sp. | reverse complement strand
TTCCTGTGTGTATTTTGTGTGGTAACTTAATTCTAACACAGTGGTCCGCTATGGACCTCATTTTTTTTAAAATGTTCAACTTCATTTTACAACGCGCGTAAAAAATTACCCGGCATAAAAAATTTGGAATGTACATTTAATAAAAGCTTAAATAAAATCAGGCGGCTTAGAAATAGGCCGCCTGATTTTAACTATAGTACTTACCGAGGGTAAGAGCATTTTGTAATGTTAGCTAACTGCATAATTATAATAAACCTGTACTCTTTTAGTTGGCTTTAAAAGCAATGAAACTATTCTTTACAGATTCAAAATTTCCTTCTTCTTTTTGTCGAATTCTTCCTGTGAAAGAACTCCCATGTCAACTAGTTCTTTCAATTTCTTCAATGTTTCAATTTGCGCATCAAAAGACATATTGGGCTGAGTGGATTTCATCTCGCCGTTAGGATTTACATTTTGTGCCATATTCATACCAAAAAGCATACCCCCCATATCACCAAAGCCATTATTTTGGACACCGTTTGCAATCTTTTGTTGAGCAGAGATACCGGATGCTCTTTGAGAAATGTCCTCATAAGCTTTAAGATCCATCTTGTTGGTGTTGTATTTATTAACAAGTTCTCTTGATTCGGGAGAAAATTCTATATTCTCGATAGATACTTGTACAATTTCAAAGCCGAAACGCTCTTTCCATGTGCCTGCGTTAAATCCGTCCTGAACTATTTGGCGTGATATTTCATTGGCGTGTGACGGTAACTGAGAAATGCGATAGTTGTTCGATAGCGAATTTAATGCCACAATAAACGATTGTATAAAATCTGATAACAGTTGTGCCCGTACATTTTTATCATCAAACGAGTAGTGGTTTACATTGGCAGGAACAAAGTTTTTTATGAATTTTTCGGCATTTACGATTTTTAAAGTAAACGAGCCGTAAGCGTAGATTTCTAAATCGCAACCGTAAAAAATATCATTATAAACTTGTGGCCCTCTTGTTCCGAATTTAATATCCCGAATTTCTCGCAAATTTACAAAAGCTATTTCTTTTTGGCTTGAAGATATTCCGCCATAACCGACACGGTTTGCTGTTTGTTTGAAAATTGATTTTTTAATACCATCGCCGTTAAAAATGCTGTCTTCTCCGTTTTGATACTCATACCCTCCCGGTATAGTTACAATGTTTTCGATACCCGATTGACTAAAAATAAAAGCGGCTGTATTTTCGGGAACAAAAATTTTTGAACCATTAGAAATTACACCGCTAGAACCATTAGTATTACTGCCACGACCATTATTTGTTGATTTAAGGCAACCCAGTGCTACAACTGTATGCTCATCAAAATTTCCTGCGGTTATTATGTCTTTCCATTGGTCTGCTAAAGTGCCGCCAACTGCGCTTGAAAATGCCCTTAATATTCCCATATATCGTTCTCTCCTTTACAATGTTTGTTTTGTGTCACAATATTTGCAATAAACGGTTTGCCCCTGCTGACCTGAAAGGGGAGCCATACAGCCTATGCATTTTGCGGTAACATTTTTTGGTTGCTTTGTCTTTACATTTATACCTACTGAACCTAAAACATTTTTCAAACCGCCCATTAATGAATTATCTGTAATATTTGCGGCAGATTCTCCCGTTAGCAAAATGCTGATTTGTTCAACCCAATTGTCTGCTTCTTGCTTTTTCTTAACCCGATCAAATAAATCATAATGAAATTCAAACTTTTCTGTTCCGTTTCTAAACAGAATTTGCAAAACCCAACTACTACCATCTTTAATAATAGACGCCTGAGCTTGTCCGTTGATTACCTTAATTTGATTAACAGGAAATCTAAGCACATTGTAGGTAGTTTTGAATATACCGCTGTTTGTTTCAACACAAATCAGATTTTGATTGGTTAAAATAATTTCGGAATGTTTATCATTATGATATACTCCATCATATTGAATGATAATCCCCTCATTTGGGGCTAAGTTATAGTTTACCATTGTGAGCTTCCTCCATAAACAAAAAGTGCGGCTACCGAAGCAGCCGCACAAAAAATGCAAACTCCGATAGTCGCCAAACCAACTCTGTGAAAAAGGAATCCCTCGTGCCTACAGAAATGGAACTTGCATTTTTATCAAATTCATTTTGTAGGCACGCAAAAAGGCGCAATACCCCTATGAGAAATTACACTTTTCACATTATTAAGTTGGTTTGGCAAAAATATTATACCACTTATGTATGAAAAATTAAAGTACTTTTTTAATAAAAGCTCAAACAAAATCAAGCGGCTTAGAAATAGGCCGCCCGCTTTTGTAGGTATTTTATGATAATATAAAAGGCTTAACAGCGTTCTGGGGAATTCTATATTAGCAATTACAGCCGACGGCCGTTAGTACAGCAGAAAATTTAACGGCTTTACAGAAAATATACTAAATTTCTTGCGAACAAAAAGTAAGAGTGTTATAATAAAAGCGTAAGTTAGTTATAGCTAACGAGTTTTGACTACAGACATTACACCCCATAATATAAGAAGTAAGGAAAATTAAAGTAATTTAAAATTAAAATAGCGTGCATGGTTTTAGCTTAGGAGGCAAAAAATGAAAAGACAACGCTTTGTACCTGAAAAGGACGGGTTCTTTGGTGCATACTGGGAGAACAAAGAAAAATCAAATGAAGCAATAATTGCAATGCTGGGTGATGATACAGAGGATTATATGGCAAGATCAGGGGTGAAGTGGCTGCATAAGTACGGCGTAAATGTAATGACAATGTCACCGTCCCGAAAGGATTACGGCTACCATAACTATCCGTTGGAGAGAATAGAGAATGCTATAAAATGGCTGAAAGATAACGGCAACCGTAAGATAGGCATTGTGGGGGCATCTACTACAGGTATGCTTGCTTTGGTGGCGGCGTCTTATTTTCAAGATATTACTCTTACAATAGCTATGACTCCCAGCGACTTTGTTTGGCAGGGCTTTGAGCAGGGCAAAAAGGACGGCTGTAAGGAATGGCCTATAAAAGGGGAATCTACAGTTTCTTACAGAGGAGAACCGCTTCCGTATATGGAGTTTGTGTATCAGCATCCACAGTATTGGCAGGTGGTTGAAAAGGCCTCTAAGGAAAGCGGAGATATGCTCAATTCACGAAAGCTGTTTGACGATTCGGAAGCTGTCAAACCTCATAACGAAGATGAAATGATTAAGGTAGAAAACATACAGGGAAAGCTGATTTTAATCGGTGCTGAGGACGACTCCCTGTGGGACACAGGAAAGTACATAAGGCGTATGGAGCAAAGGCTTAAAAGCAGACCTCACCAATGTGACTATCAGGCAGTAGTTTATAAGCACGGAACACACTTTGTTTTTCCGGAAACTATGATAAACACTATGGTTCCTCTAATTGGCGACTTTGTAATAACCCGTTTGTTCAGCGCCGCTAAAAAACACCCTAAGGAGTGTAAAGAAACAAGAATAGACATAGACCGCAGGCTGGTTGACATAATAAACAGCTGGAGGTGCAAATAAACGCAAGGGGTGTGTTTTATAAGAAAAACACAGCTGCAAACCTATTTGGTGCTTACCGGAAACAATATTTTTAAACATTCTGCTAAGGTTAATATGACGGTTTTGTAAACATTTAATAAAAATATTAAATGTTCACAAAAATTGCGTATAGCGAAAGTATATGTTGGCTTTATTACAGTTGACAACAATAATATTTTATATTATTATATATGTTAGTGTTTTTATGGAAAAAGGGTGCGTAGCGAAAAGGTGCGTGCTTTTTATTATATGTTAAGTTCGATGGGTGTATATGATTTTGTCTGGGGTATTTACTTAGCAGGAGTATTTAAAATATTTGAAATTTAGGGGTGTAGTCCTTGGATAAATTTGTAGTATGTGGCGGTAAGCCATTAGCAGGAGAAGTGACAATATGCGGCGCAAAGAATGCTGCCGTAGCCATTATTCCTGCAACAATACTTGCCGACGGTCCTTGTCGGCTTGAGAATATTCCGGACATAAGCGATGTTAAAGCTATGTTTGAAATATTGCAAAAGCTTGGTGCAAGTGTTGAAAAGGTAGACGATAATACCTATATTGTAGATCCAACAACTATAAACAGCTGTGAAGCTG
This sequence comes from uncultured Ruminococcus sp., assembly GCA_902789345.1. Classification (GTDB taxonomy): domain Bacteria; phylum Bacillota; class Clostridia; order Oscillospirales; family Acutalibacteraceae; genus CAG-964. Next base: position 24,685 of record CADANT010000029.1, on the reverse strand, counting down.
TGTTTGACCTTGCCAGGAATATGCGTGCTTCGTATTATTTGCTGGGTGCGTTGCTGCGCCCTATAGACCAGCACCTAAAGGGCTTTGCCAGTATGGGTGCCGATCACCGCTTAATTGACAGCGGTGACGCCATTGAGGTTAAGGCAGACAGACTTATAGGCGGATATGTATATATGGATGTTGTTTCGGTGGGTGCAACAATGAATGTTATGTTGGCGGCTGTTAAGGCTGACGGCACAACAATAATTGAAAATGCCGCAAGAGAGCCCCATATTGTAGACCTTGCCAATTTCTTGAACACAATGGGTGCCAACATTAAGGGCGCCGGTACAGATGTTATAAAAATACAGGGTGTTGAAAGCCTGCACGGCACAACATATTCTATAATTCCCGACCAAATTGAGGCCGGTACTTATATGGCTGCTGTTGCCGCTACAAAGGGCAGAGCAGTAATAAAAAATGTTACGCCAAAGCACCTGGAATCTATTACAGCTAAGCTGCGTGAAATGGGCGTTATGGTGTGTGAGGGTGACGACAGTGTGTCGGTAGACGCTACAGCCGGTATAAAACGCTGTAACATAAAAACAATGCCTCATCCGGGCTTTCCTACAGATATGCAGCCGCAGGCGGTTGCTTTGCTGTCGGTAGCAGAGGGTACAAGCATTGTAAACGAGGCAGTTTGGGAGAGTCGTTTCCAGTATGTTGACCAGCTTATAAAGCTTGGGGCGCAAATCTCCGTAAATGGCAGAATTGCAATTATAGACGGTGTAAAATCCCTTACAGCTGCCGATGTAGAAGCTACAGACCTTCGTGCCGGTGCGGCCATGATTATTGCGGCGCTGTGTGCCGACGGCGAAAGTACAATTTCGAGTATTAAGTACATTGAGCGTGGCTATGACCGAGTAGTTGAAAAGTTTAAGGGACTTGGAGCAGACATTGAAAAGGTAAGCGTTTAATATAATACCAAAAGTTTTAGGCAGGCCTTTAAAGTCTGCCTTTTTAAAATGAATTTATAAGGAAATGGTAAAATGTCAAGAGTATATCCGCTGTTTAGCGGAAGCAAAGGAAACTGCTACTATGTAACGGCAGGGGGAAAGGGAATTTTAATTGACGCAGGCCGTACAGCCAAGCAGATAGAAAAGGCCTTAAGCGACAACAGTATAGATGTAAAAAATATTGAGGGAATATTTGTAACCCACGAGCATATTGACCATATTAAGGGTGTGCGTGTGCTTGCCTCTCGATATGGTATAAATGTATATGCTACCCAGGGTACTCTTGAGCAGATGGACGCACAAGGGCACTTAACACCTGAAAAGTTTAACAGCTACATAATTAACAAAGGTGCAGAGGTTGCCGGTATAAAGGTAACCTCCTTTGCCACTTCTCACGACTGTGCCGAAAGCGTAGGCTATGTGGCAGAAATGCCTGACGGCCGCAAATTTGCCGTAGCTACCGACACAGGCTGTGTTACACCTGAAATGGAAAAGGCTCTTGCAGGCTGTGATGTTGTTGCCATAGAGTCTAACCACGATGTTAATATGCTGCTTAACGGTGTGTACCCGTATATGCTTAAAAGGCGAATATTGTCAGACAGCGGCCATTTATCAAATGAAGTATGCTCCCAGCTTTTGCCGGGGTTGGTTAGAAAGGGCAGTACAAGGTTTTTGCTTGCCCACCTAAGCGAAGAAAACAATATGCCGCATATTGCGTTGGAATCTGCAAGGTGCACGCTTTCACAGTGCGGTATGAAAGAAAATGACGACTACACCCTTGAGGTTGCCCACACTGTTACGGACGGCAGCTGTATTATTTTTTAAGGAGTAGCTATGCTGAATGTAAACATTATATGTGTGGGAAAACTAAAGGAAAAATACTGGACAATGGCAGTGGCAGAATATGAAAAAAGGCTAAAGGGCTACTGCAAGTTTAAAATAACAGAGGTAAACGAAGAAAAGCTGTCTGATAATCCAAGTGATGCAGAAATAAGCAACACGCTTGAAAAAGAGGGACAGCGTATTATTAAAAATATAGGTAAGAGTGCGGCAGTAGCGGCACTGTGTATAGAGGGCAAAATAATATCCTCTGAGGAGCTGGCAGGCTTTATTGATAAAACTGCGCTGGGGGGCGTTAGTGAAATAGATTTTATCATAGGCGGCTCATGGGGCTTGTCAAAGCAGGTTAAAGATATGGCAGGGCTAAAGCTGTCTATGTCAAGAATGACCTTTCCCCATCAGCTTGCCAGAGTAATGCTTTGCGAGCAGATTTACAGAGGATTCCAAATTTCTACAGGCGGCAAGTATCACAAATGAATTTGAAGAGAGGTGTAGTGTATGGCACTGGACGGCGGATATTTAAGACACATATGTAAAGAGATTAACGACAATGCAGTTAATTGCAGAGTTGAAAAGGTTTATCAGCCAAATAAGGACGAAATTATTCTTAGCCTGCGTGGACTAAACGGCGCAAGCAAGCTTTTGCTGTCGGCAAGGGCAAACAGTCCCAGAATAAACTTCACAAGCTATGCTCCCGAAAATCCAAAGGTACCGCCAATGCTTTGTATGCTTTTCAGAAAAAGACTGTGCGGTGCAAAGCTGATTAACGCAAGGCAGGAGGCTATGGAAAGAATAATCTTTCTTGAGTTTGACGCAACAAATGACTTAGGCGACCATATTCAGCTTACTCTTGCAGTAGAAATAATGGGTAAATACAGCAATGTAATTTTTATAGACGAAAACGGCTTTATTATTGACGCATTAAAACGAGTAGATGTTTCAATGTCGTCACAGCGTTTGGTGTTGCCGGGGTTAAAGTACAGTATGCCTCCGGCACAGGATAAAATAAATATTTTGGAGTGCAGTCCACAGGATATTTTGGACAGACTACAGGCAATAACGGTTGACACAAAGCTAAGCAAGGCGTTGCTTAATACTATACAGGGCTTTTCACCGGTAATTTGCCGAGAGCTGGAGTATCTTACAGGCAAGGGGGCAGACCTTACAACAGGCTCTCTTACACAGGAGCATAAAAAACGACTTTTGTTTTTCCTTGAAAGAACAGCCGCACAGCTTCGACAGTGCAGCGGCACGCCGTGTATGGTTGTGGTAAACCGCAAGCCTATGGACTTTGGCTTTATGGATATTACACAGTATGGCGACACAGCACAGGTAAAAAGAGAGGAAAGCTTCAGCGCTTTATTGGACAGCTTTTTTAACGAAAGAGATACCGTAGAGCGTATGAAGGCTAAGTCGCAGGATTTACACAGACTTCTTACAAACACTTTGGAAAGGCTGTCAAGAAAAATTAATTCTCAAACGGCCGAGCTTTCAACATCTGTTGACCGTGAAGAGCTTAGAATAAAGGGCGACCTTTTGCAGGCAAATTTATACAGAATAGAAAAAGGTGCAACTAAGGTTACGGTTGAAAATTATTATGACAACAATAACCCTATAACCATCCAGCTGAATCCGGCAATTTCAGCTACCCAAAATTCACAGCAGTATTACAAAAAATACCGCAAGGCAAAGACAGCCGAGCAGGTTTTAAGGTTGCAGATAGAAAAAGCAAAGGAAGACCTGGAGTATATAGAAACCGTGCTAGAGGAGCTTGGCAGAGCCACAACAGAAGCGGAGCTTACAGAAATTCGTGCGGAGCTTGTTGAGCAGGGCTACGCAAAGGCACCAAGAGGCAAGCAGAAAAAAACGGCCTCATTGCCTCCGCTTAAATTTATATCGTCAAATGGCTTTACAATACTTGTAGGCAGAAACAACAAGCAAAACGACAAGCTTACACTAAAAACAGCATCTAAAAATGACATTTGGCTTCACACAAAAAACATACATGGCACCCACGCCATTATACTTACAGAGGGCAAAGAGGTTGACCAAACTACCCTTACAGAGGCGGCACAGCTGGCGGCATACCACAGCAAGGCCAGAAACAGCTCGCAGGTTCCCGTTGATTACACACAGGTTAGAAATGTCAGCAAGCCGTCAGGTGCAAAACCGGGTATGGTTATTTATGTAAAAAATAAAACTCTTTATGTTACACCTCAGTTGGCAGGCACAAGGGCTTAAAAGTACTTTATAAACATTTTGTTAAGCATATTGCATAGCAACAATGTTTGGGGTATAATAAGTAAAAACAACAGGAATGTTGTTTGTATTGAATGGAGGAAATCTTAATGAAAATTACAAAAGATACATTAATTGGCGATATTTTGGACTTTGACAATTCAACAGCACCTATTTTTATGGAAATGGGTATGCACTGCTTGGGCTGTCCGGCTTCAAGAGGCGAAAGCTTAGCAGAGGCTTGTATGGTACACGGCGTTGACGCTGACAAAATGGTAGAGAAAATTAACAACCATATTGCAGGCAATAAGTAACTGAAATTGATTTGTAAATCTATGGTGGCCGGTTGAATTTACCAGCCGCCATATTTTATATAAGGACTATTAATGATTATGGACAAAAGCTTACATTTGGACAACCGTCTTAGCCTGTGTGCCGACTTTGTTCGCAAGGGCGTTAAGGTGGCGGATATTGGTACAGACCACGCATATTTACCGGTGTGGCTGTGCAAAAACTCCACAGCGGTGCAGGCAGTGGCGGCAGACATTAACCCAAAGCCTTTACAGCGAGGAAAAGAAACCGTTGTGAAATACAATGCCGAAAATATGGTACAGCTGCGCCTGTCAAACGGACTGGAGAATATTCAGCCTGATGAGGCAGATGATATTATTATAGCCGGCATGGGCGGCGAGCTTATTTCGGACATACTAAACGCCGCACCTTGGGTAAAAAACAGCAGGTATCATTTTATTTTACAGCCTATGACAAAGGCAGAGGCTTTGCGTGAATATCTGTATGAAAACGGCTTTGAAATAGAAGCCGAAAAAGCTGCAGAGGCAGAGGGTAAAATTTATTCTGTTATGAGCGTTTATTATACAGGCAACGAAAAGCACAATATAGGCATACTGAAATACTACGGCAGGCTATCGCCTAAGGACAGTGATTGTGCAAAAAGCTATATAGCAAAGGCGGGCACTGCGCTTTTAAAAAAGGGCAAGGGCATACTTACCTCAAATTGCTTTAGCAGTGACGGAAAAAAATATGTAGATTACGGAAAACAGCTTACAGAGTACGCAGAAAGCGGAGCTGTACCGAAAAACAAACCTACTGTACAGGAAATATACAGCTTTATTGACAGCTTTGCACCTTTTGACACAGCACTGGATTATGACAATGTAGGCATATTGGTGGGGGACAGCAATGGTTTGGTGCAAAGGGTACTGGTTGCGCTGGATATAACCCCTGAGGTTGTGGCGGAGGCGGCAAAGCTAAAAGCAAACCTTATTGTAAGCCACCACCCTGTAATATTTAAGCCGGTGCGACAGGTGAAAAACACAGATGTTACCTATATGCTGGCGCAAAAGGATATAAACGCAATTTGTGCACATACAAACCTAGACCTTTCCCTTAAGGGAGTAAATATTTGTATGGCAAACGCTTTGGGACTAAAAGATGTTACTCTTGACAGCGAGGGTATTGCTGTAGGCAATATTGAGGGTAAGGCGCTTAACTCAAGGCAGTTTGCACAGCTTGTTAAAGAGAAGCTCCATTGCAGCGGTGTGCGCTTTACCGATATTGAAAATAAAATAAAGCGTGTAGCTGTAGGCGGCGGCGCTTGCGGCGAGTATATATATTTGGCAAAGGAGCTTGGAGCCGAGGCTTTCGTAACAGGAGAAATTAAGCATAATTATATATTGGAATCTCACAGCATAAATTTAACTGTAGTAGACGCAGGTCATTACAGAACAGAAGATGTTGTTGTGGACTTTTTGGTAAAAGAGCTTTCAGCTAGGTTTAAAGACACAGAGTTCATTAAGTCAAAGGTCTTTACAGATTATATTGACTATATATAAACATATTATTAATTAAATGGGAGAGTGATGTTAATGAGAAACCCGAACGAACCTGACAATAACTATCATGGTCCGGGGTACTACTACAACGGCGGACAGAATGCAAACCAAAACAGCAACGGTAATTACAACAGCAGTTACAACAATAACAGCTACAATAACAACAGTAATTACCAAAACGGCTATAACAACGGTGGCTACAACAGCAGTTATAACAACAGTTACAATGACGGCTACCAAAGCTACAACAGGGGCTATGCACCGGTAGATACATCTCAAGGCTTTGCAAAGTATATGGCAAAAACCTACCTTTGGATGTTCTTTGGCTTGGCTATAACCTTTGGTCTTGCTTTTTATATGACCATTGCGTCGGGAGATGTAGTAAACTTTTTAGAAAACAACTTCGCTATGTATGGCATAGCGGCACTGTTAAGCATTATTTTTGCCTTTACTATGGGCTTTTTTGTTACTAAGCTTCCGCCACTGGCAGCCAAAATAATTTTTATAGTATATTCGGCAGATATTGGTATAATTACAGCGCCGGTTTTGCTTATGTATGAGCTTCAGTCTGTTGTTGAAATTTTTGCCGTAACTGCGGTTATGTATTTGGTGCTGGCTGTAATAGGCCTGACCAGCAAAAAGGATATGTCAAAATTCGGAATGATACTGTCGGTAGCGTTGATTGTACTGCTGATTTATTCCTTGATTTCTATGTTCTTTATCCGTACACCAATGAACAATATTATTATAAATTGTGCCGGCGTATTGATTTTTATGGGCTTCACCATATACGACAACAATAAAATCAAGAAAAGCTACTATGCCTTTAGCGGAAACGCCGAGGCACTGGAAAAGCTAAGCATAATAGGTGCTTTGCAGATGTATTTGGATTATATAAATCTGTTTTTGTATCTGCTTAGACTGTTTGGAAAAAGAAGAGATTAATTTCTTAGGCGGGGTTGCTTACACCCCGCCGTTTTTGTGCTTTTTCAGGGCGCTGCTTTCCACAGCAAAAAATATCTGTAGGCAGTGCAATTATTGTCAATATTTGAGGTTCCTAACAACTTGTTATTTTTTGTTGCATATGGTATACTATGATGTAATTATAGTGATGATAAGGAAGAGCTTTATGAAAAAAATATTGTTGCTTTTTTTAGTTTTTGCAGCAGCTGCCCAGTTAATATCCTGCAGCGGCGGTACAAATTCGGCTGACCAATCAGCTGCTCAAAACACACCTACTGCTACGGCTGTGCCTATGGGCGCTATTATAAGCAGTTTTAAGGCACCGGGTGAGGTGGTTAAGGTGGATTTAACAAAGGAGGATCCGTCTAACGACCAAATTAAATTTGACTACGATAAGCAGGGCAGAATATCCGGCTGTACATACAAAATTGACGGTAAAGATACCTATGTAGGCTACACCTACAAAAAGAATGAAGTTGAGGTTTATGCATTTATCGGTGATATTTCGGTTTATAATAAAACATACAAGATAGTTGAAAGCGACAGCTCGCTGGGGTTTACGGATTGTGACGGATTTTACTTTAAAAACTTAACTGTAAAATCTCCAAGACATTGATTGTCGTCTCAAAATAATTTTTTATGATTAATTGATTATGCCGTAAAAAAATAAAAATGCTTTTGGGAGATAAATTATATATGAAATTAAAAAAGAGAGTTAGAATTTTTAGCTTTAGAAAGCTTATTTTAGCTGCGGCGGATATATTTATATTTGCCATTGCGGCGCTTTTGTCAAATTATATTTTGGCAGTTTTAAAAATAGGCTCGGTACATACATCAACCCTTACACTTCAAATATTTGTTATGGCTATTATCGGCTTTTTTGCAATGTGGGTGTGCGGTGCTTATACAAAAATGTGGAGGTATTTTAAGCTAAAGGATTATGTTTCCTGTGTATTGGGTACAACTATAGCCTTTGCAGTAAATTTAATTATGGCATGGGCAGGGGTTTTTTATGCCAATGCAGGGCAGGCAAATCTTTATTGGTTTATTATTATTGAGTTTTTGTTGGCGTGTACAGGGGTTATATTGTTTAGACTTTTATTCAGAAAAACCTTTTTGACCATAGTAAAGGTAGGAGAGGATGCCAGCAGGTCAAGAACCCTGTTAGTTGGCGCAGGCAGAGCAGGAAAAATTATTATTAAAGAGGTCAACAATGCCGAACAGGGCAACGAAACAGCACAGGATTACAATATTGTAGGCATAGTAGACGATAACCCTCGTCTTACCGGAGCCAGAGTTTTGGGTATTCCTGTTTTGGGAAAGACGGATAAAATACAAAGCGTCTGCAAAAGTGAAGAAATTGACACAATTTTAATGGCTATACCGTCCTGTAGTGAAGAGGACAGAAGAAGAATTTTAAGCGAGTGTTCAAAAACACCTTGCCGAATAAAGGTAATACCGTATGTAGGCAATCTTATTTTTGACGAATATGAAAACAGCAAAAAAGACACCGACCACAAAACCCATACGGTTATAAGCCAGATGAACGACATAAATGTAAACGATTTATTAGGTCGTCCGCCTATTTCATTTGACAAAACCCCTACCAAAGAGCTTATTAAAGGCAGAGTGTGTATGGTTACAGGCGGCGGCGGTTCAATAGGCTCTGAGCTTGTTAGGCAGATAGCGTCCTTTGACCCAAAGCTTATAATAATTGTTGATATATATGAAAACAACGCCTATGACATTCAGCAGGAGCTTATAATGGAATACGGCGACAAGCTCCACCTTGAAACTATTATTTCTTCGGTGAGAGATTATGAAAAAATGAAAAAGATTTTCCGTACCTACAAGCCGGACATTGTTTTCCACGCAGCTGCCCACAAGCATGTTCCGTTGATGGAGGATGTTCCGGAGGAAGCAGTAAAAAACAATGTAGTGGGTACATATAATGTAGCAAAGCTTTCTGACCTTATGGGGGTTAAGAAGTTTATTATGATTTCTACCGACAAGGCTGTAAACCCTACCAATGTTATGGGAGCTACAAAGCGCTGCTGTGAAATGATAGTGCAGTATATGGCGCAGTCAGGCTCAAAAACAGAGTTTGTAACAACAAGGTTTGGTAATGTACTTGGCTCTAACGGTTCGGTTATTCCTTTATTTAAAAGACAGATAGAAACAGGTAAGCCGGTAACGGTAACAGACCCGGAGATTATAAGATACTTTATGACAATTCCGGAGGCTGTTTCTCTTGTGCTGCAGGCAGGCGCTATGGCTAAAGGCGGAGAAATATTTGTGCTTGATATGGGCGCTCCGGTAAAGATTGTTACTTTAGCGGAAAACCTAATAAGAATGTACGGCAAGGTTCCGTATAAAGATGTACAGATTAAATTTACAGGACTTCGTCCGGGAGAAAAGCTGTATGAGGAGCTGCTTATGGATGAAGAGGGTTTAAAGAAAACAGACAACCAAAAGATTTTTACAGGTAAACAGATAATTATAGACAGAGACAGGTTTATACACCAGTACGAACAGCTAAAGTCAGCTGCACTGTCAAATAATTCGGAGGAATCATTAAGGCTGTTGGCTGAAATTGTTCCGACCTTTAAGCATCAAACAAACAAAAAACAATAATTTGGGAGGATTTATAACTTATGTGTGGAATAGTTGGTTACAGTGGATACAGAGATTGTAGCGATGTACTTGTAGGCGCTTTAAGCAGACTGGAGTACAGGGGCTACGACTCTGCAGGTATAGCTGTGTTTGAAAACGGTAAAATAGAGGTGGCAAAGTGTAAGGGCAGACTAAAGGACCTTGTAGCTAAAATGGAAATCGATGGCAAGCCACAGGGTAATGTAGGTATAGGCCACACCCGTTGGGCAACCCACGGCGAACCGTCTGACATTAATTCACATCCTCACAGCGGTGAAAAGGTAACTATAGTACATAACGGAATTATTGAAAACTATAAGGTTTTAAAAGAATTCCTAATAGAGCACGGCGAAAAGTTTTTAAGCGACACCGACACCGAGGTTGTGGCAAAGCTGTTGGGCTATTATTACAAGAAAAATCCAATGGAGCCTATTGTTACTATTGAGCGTACAATAAAGGACCTTGAGGGCTCCTTTGCCTTGGGAATTGTATTTGAGGATTTCCCTGATGTTGTGTTTGCAACAAGGCGTGAAAGTCCGCTTATAGTAGGCGTAGGAGAGAACGAAAGCTTTATTGCTTCCGATGTACCGGCTATTATAAATTACACAAAGAATTATTATTTGCTTGACCATGACGAAATTGTTAAGCTGGAGAACGGCGATGTTACAATTTATGACGACCACGGCGACATTGAGGAAAAGGAGCTTATGACAGCCGACTGGGATATGGACGCTGCCGAAAAGGGCGGTTATCCTCATTTTATGATAAAGGAAATACACGAGCAGCCAACATCTATTAACACTACAATTAAGCCTAGAATAGTGGACGGTATGCCTAACTTGGAGGAATGCTCCATTACGCTGGACAAAATAAAGAGCTTTAAGCAAATTTATATTGTTGCCTGCGGTACGGCTATGCACGCCGGCTTGGTCGGAAAGTATGTTATTGAAAAGCTTGCTAAGGTGCCTGTTACGGTGGATATGGCTTCGGAATTTAGATACAGAAATCCGCTTGTAGGCAAGGGGGATTTGGTTATTATAATTTCACAGTCCGGTGAAACTGCCGACAGCCTTGCCGCTATGCGTTTGGCAAAGAAGCTTGGCGCAAAAACTCTTGCTATAGTAAATGTTAAGGGCAGCTCCATTGCCCGTGAAGCAGATATGCTTATCTATACACACGCAGGCCCTGAAATTGCCGTAGCGTCTACAAAGGCATATATAGTACAGCTTTCTGTAATGTACCTGTTTGCATTTGAATTGGCGTTGGCAAAGGGCGCAATAACACAGGAGCAATGTAAGGCTTTAACTGCGGAGCTGCAAAACACACCGGGAATTATTTCTGATGTTTTGGAAAAAACACTGGAAATCACCCAGTATGTAGGTACAAAGCTTGTTGCAACCGAAAGCCTGCTTTACATAGGCAGAGGCCTTGACTATGCGCTGAGTATGGAGGGCTCACTAAAGCTAAAGGAAATATCATATATACACAGCGAATCCTATGCGGCAGGTGAGCTTAAGCACGGAACAATATCCTTAATTACAGACGGTATGCCTGTTATAGCGGTGGCAACACAGTCTGATTTACTGGAGAAAACAGTAAGTAATATTAAAGAAGTTAAGGCAAGAGGCGCTAAGGTTATACTTGTTGCCAGAGAGGATTTTGAAATTGACGAAGAGGCATACGACTATTTGATAAAAGTTCCTAAAATGCAGGATATTCTTATGCCTATCCCTACAATAGTGCCTTTACAGTTAATCGCTTACTACACAGCTGTTCACAGAGGCAACGATGTAGATAAACCTAGAAATTTGGCAAAATCGGTTACAGTAGAATAATTAGTAGTATATGTAGTGCTTTTCACCATATAACCTAATTAATTATTGTCATTTGATACAAAAAGGGCTTTTAGCTATTGAAATATTAAAATGTTCATTATATAATATAGTAGATTTCAAGTATATTGACAGGAGGAAGTCAAATGAAAAAGTTAACCAGTGTTTTATTGGCAGGAATGCTTACTGTTTCAGGCTGTGCTTGTGCAATAACAGCTTCCGCAACCAATGACAGCACAAAGGCAAACCTTTTAGTTACAGATTTTAACGGTAACTATTCAACAGAAACAAAAAGCTATGAAGCTAATGTTGGTGATATTATCGAATGCACAGTTACAGGAACATCTACAGTAGATGGCCTAACAGGCTTTGCAGGTATTAATGTTGCAACATTCTTCAACCAGGAAAGCGCAACAAAAGACGGTGTTGTATACAGCGATGTCGATATGTTGGGCTATTCAACAGAGTACTATGACGGCGGCGCTTTCTTCCAGGCAGGAAGTTTCCCTGGATCATTGTTGATGACTCGTCCGGAGGAAAGTAAAGAATTTGACAGAGATAGCTTTGGCTTTATTACAGTAGGCGCTGTTAACGCAGGCTCATTTACACCTAGCCAGGAGATTGTAAAGTTTACACTTAAGGTTAATAATGCAGGAAAAAGCTACATTAACACAGTTGTAAACGAGGTTATTTACATGGTGGGCAATGAGGTTACAACCAATAACGACGCCCTAAGAACAACTACAACAGTAAAAGTTGTAAAGAGCGAACAGCCAACAGAAGCTCCTACAGAGGCTCCAACAGAAGCACCTACAGCTGCACCAACAGAGGCTCCTACAGCAGCTCCAACAGAAGCACCTACAGCAGGTCCAACAGATGCTCCAACAGAAGCACCTACAGAGCAGCCGACAGAGGCTCCTACATTCGACCCAACAGCTCAGCACACTTATACAGTAGTTGGTTCAGACGCTTTGTTTGACCCATCATGGGATCCAACAGCTGAGAAGTATAATCTAACTCTAAATACTGCAACAGGTCTATATGAGCTTGTAGTTCCTGTATCAGAGGATCAGAGAGATGCTGATGTTGACTACAAGGTTGCAGCTGACCACGCTTGGGACTTCTCATTCAACAACACAGGTCTTGCAACAGGTCTTGACAGCAACGCACACCTATATATTGAAGAGAATGCAGTTGCAGTAAAGTTTACATTTAACCCTGAAACACTTTGTGCAAATGCAGAGTGCCTACCGGAGCTTCCAACTGAGCCGTCGGCCCCTACAGTAGCTCCTACATCAGCACCAACAGTTGCTCCAACAGATGCACCAACAGCCGGACCAACAGACGCTCCTACAGCAGCACCTACAGATGTTCCTACATCAGCACCAACAGCTGCTCCAACAACAGCTACAGTTGCTCCAACATCAGCTACAAATGCACCTACATCAGTAGCTACAAATGCTCCAACATCTGCAACAAGCGCAGGTGGCAATAACGGCAGTGGCTCATCTACAAGCACAACAACAGGTAAGGTTGCTACAGGCGACAGCACATCAGTAGCAATTTTGCTGGGCGTACTAATGCTTGCCGGTGCTGCAGTAGTTGTTTTCAGAAAGAAGATTACACACTAATAATTAAATAATAATTGCAATAGTGAAGTAATTGCTTATTTTACAGCCACTCGTTTGAGTGGCTGTTTTTATACAATTTTTTATGAAATACAGCATTGTAATCGTATAATTTAAAATGTAGGCTTTGACATATACTGATAAAAAAGTGCCTGTACACGGTAATAAAAATGTTTTTATTGGTTAATATATACATAAACATAGAGAAATATTGTTGAGAAAGAATAATATATTTTTGCTAAACAAAATACTGCATTAAAAAATTGTACATATTTACAAAAATAAAAATATAAGGAAATTTTATTGAATTTGACTTGACAATGCGTTATAATAATGATGCGAAGGTTATCTTCGGATATATATTAAAGGAGGAAAACACATGTCCAAGAAAAAGATACTTAGCGTAGTTCTTGCAGCTGCAATGGTAGCTTCTATGGCTGCAGTTTCTGCAATTTCTACATCTGCTGCTGAAAATCGTACAATTTACTTTGACTCAAAGGGCCTAGGCGGTACAGCAGCTGCTACTCGTGGCGTATATTATTGCTACGCATGGGGTAGCGAAGGCGGCGAGCTTTACGCATGGGATAACAAAAAGCTTCGTATGAAAGACGAGGGCAACGATCTTTATTCTTTCGAGGTTCCAAAGCAGAACAGCAAGGGTGAAGATGTAAACGCTGACCTTATTATTTTCCACGCTAACAACGGTCCTCAGACATATGACACAACATTCGATGCAAACTGCTTCGGTGATACAGCATATGTAACTGAAACACTGCTTGAGAACCCTGTTGACAGCGAGAAGACAGCTTACGGCTGTGCTTGGAAGAACAACCCATCTCAGGGTGCTCACATTGCTATTACATCAACAGGTAAGGTTCAGGGCGTAGGTATTCTTTCAACAGAAACACCACAGTCTATCGTTGACAACTTCGTTGCTAACTACCAGAAGGGTATGGAAGAGCATAAGACAGGCTATGACAAGCCGGAGCTAATTTCTGCTGAGGCACAGGCTGAATATCTTACTGAGATTAACGAGATTATTAACAGCCATTCAGAGCCAACTGATCCATCTGCACCAACATCAGATCCATCAGCTCCAACTCAGAAGCCAACATCAGCTCCTACATCAGCTCCAACAGAGAAACCAACATCAGCTCCTACTGCAGCTCCTACAGAAGCTCCAACAGAGGCTCCTACTACAGACCCATACGGTCGTATTCCTGGTCTTCCATTAATGGAGAACATGAACCTTCCTGCAAAGGATACTAACAGAGATTCTTATATAGAAGCTGGTGCTCCTGAGGATTGGGACGGCTACTTCAATGTTTACTACTTTGCAGCTCCTGCTGAGTGGGAAACAAATGAGGGTAAGGTTGACAGCATTGACGCAATCGGTTTCTACTGGTTCTGCGGAAGTATCAGCAACAGCTGGCCTGGTGAGGCTGCTACTGCTCTAAAGGATGCTGACGGCAACCAGGTTACATACAAAGTAGAAGACAAAGATTCTCCATACAATGGTAAAGAATTAAATGTATACTATGGCTTTGCTCCATCATTCGCAACAAGCATTATCTGGAATAACGGTGTTGCTGACGGCGAGCATGTAGATCTAAAGGTTCAGACAGAAGATATTAAGGTTGATGACCCTTCATCAACAGGTAACCTTGCTGACATCGTATTTGAAGAGTCAAACGGCGACATCGACGGTGTATCAGTAGCAGGCTGCATTAACTACATTTATGCTGCTGAGAAGCAGGTTAATGGTCTAACTGGCGTTGAGCAAACAGTAAACAAGTGCAAGTTCTTGTTCTACAACCCTCGTACAGGCGAGACAACAACACAGGCTCTAAAGGATGCAAACGGTAACTATGTAACACAGTACAGCGATTATTGGGGAGAGACAGTAGCTCTAAACCCATACTTCGATATGGACTATACACATGTTAACGATGGTGAAGTTCCAACTACTCCAGAACCTGTAACACTACCACCAACAGACCCATCTACAGACAACCCTACAACAGTTACATCACCATCATCCGCTACAAACCCTACAAACAGCACTAACCCTGCTGGCGTTAAGAGTGGTAACGATAATAGCGGTAAGGGCGTAGTAGCTACAGCTGAAGGTACAGTTGCTGCTATGTTGGGCACAGTTCTTGTAGCTGCTGTTGCAGTTGCATTTGTTGCTCGCAAGAGAAGAGAGAGCGAAGAGGCTTAATTAATCAGAATTGAATAGTTAAAACTATTTTCCTTTCTTTTTGGGTGCACACTTTCGGGTGTGCACCTTTTTTTGCACCCCAATAAGCACCTTACATGTGGAAGTAATTACAATTTTGCACCCCAATAAGCACCTTACATATGGTCATAATTACAATTTTTAAAATGTAATACTAAAATTTAATAAAGCACTTTAACAAAACCAACCACTGTAGTTATCCAAAACATCTATCCAAGTACCATTACAAGTATTACCGCAGGGGCTTGTTGAAGCGTTTAATTGATAATTAGTATAAAAATAAAAGAAGCAATCACAACCACTGTGACAGCTCCTTTTAATTGTTTTTGTAGAAATATTATTGCGGCTTTAGTGCTCTTTTCAGCCATACATCTGCAAAGTCCATTGCCATATACAGCCCGTTCTTTTCGGTAGCCCTAACTACTTGCTTTCGTGGGCTAATCTCCTGAGAGGTGCTCATAAGCTGAATGCTTACTTTATCTGCTATTTCAAGGTCTTTAACTGTTTTTTTGGTTTTAATTTTAATACGAACAACATAAGGGTCGCTCATACTACCATAATAAAGAACATCTCCGCTCCTTACAAGCGGTTTATTTTTATACATAAAAAATTGATTTTTTGCCATATAAATATCCTCCATTCATCTGTGTTATAGTTTATTCATTCAAAATAAAGCAACAGTCTGCACTGCTGCAAGACTTGCCCATTAAATCAGTAAAAATAATTATAACATTTTTTTTATGTTTAGTAAAGTAAATTTAGTTATAATTTGTCACATATAAATGTTATATTTTTATTAA
Source organism: uncultured Ruminococcus sp. (assembly GCA_902789345.1). Lineage (GTDB taxonomy): Bacteria > Bacillota > Clostridia > Oscillospirales > Acutalibacteraceae > CAG-964. The sequence continues at coordinate 8,645 of CADANT010000029.1, read as the reverse complement.
CATAATTCTGACTCTTGCCTGCGTATAAATTTACGGAGGTGAGGGCTATGAAGAAAACAATATATGTTATTTTTATAATATCGCTTTTTTTGTTGCTTTGCGGTTGTACACAAAGGCAGATAGTATCAATTCCTGATGAGCTTACAGCGTACAGTTGGGAGAAAAGCGATAAATTCGGCAAGGAAATAAAGCTGTCATTTGAAGAAAACTGTGCGACATTAACCATAAAGTCACCTGATAAATCCTACAAAATTCAGGGTAATGCCATTATAGATAATGACAGCATACAGATATTTGACGACAGTTTAAAAAGTACTTTTTCATTTAAATATAATTTGTACGGTGATAAAATTAAGCTTAAATATAATGATAATACAATAGAATTGGATAAATCCGCTGTACAAAGTAAATAAAGAACTATAACTATTTTGTAATTAATTACGAAATTTTGTAATTAATTTGAAATTTTTAATTTTATCAGCTATAATAACAAAGTATGTGATATGTATATATTCATAATGAACAAAAAAAATAAAGGGTGAGAAAATGCAGAAATATTCAAAATATGCAAAAATCGCACTGGTTACGGTAATCTCCTTGACGCTTGCTACGGTTGTACAGAGTGCAGGTGTAGGCAAGCTGAATTCCAATACAGATATGGTACGACCTAGGTCGTACAGCAGTGTTGAAGAGGCGTCTTCAAAAAATCTTAAGCAGACTGCCAAAGCAACAGAAAAAGCTACCGAAAAAGCAACCGAGAAAGCTACCGCAAAGGCTAAAACAAAGGCCAAAACAAAAGCAACAGAAAAAGCTACCGAAAAGCCTACGGAAAAAGCCACTAAAAATGCTAAGACACAAGTAAAAGCAAAGGCCAAAACAAAGGCTACGGAAAAAGCTACCGAAAAACCTACGGCGGCACCTACAGAAGCGCCTACAGAGGCTGTGACAGAAGCACCTACCGCATCTGCTACAGAGGCCTACACCGTTCCTACAGAGCCACCTACAGAGTGGTCACAGGAACTGCAAAACAACTACGACGCACAGTACAATGCCGGTTATCTTGTTGCGATAGATAACCCTGACTACATATACAAAACAGGTCAAATTACTTTAAGCAAAGAGGACAAGGAGCTGGCTTGCCAAATAGTTTACGGCGAGGCAGGCGGCGAGGGCTTTGAGGGCTGTTGCCTAGTAGCGCAGTGCCTTAAGGATTCTATGGCGTTTTTAGGATACAGCTCTATTGCGGATGTACAGAAGTACTGCCGTTATGACGGCTGGCAGAAAAACTACAGCGAAACTGCAAAGCAGGCTGTAGAGTACATATTTGACCAAAACAGAAGTGCTGTAGCCCACCGACTTTTATATTTTTATGCGCCAAATCTTTGTAAGAGTGAGTGGCACGAAAGCCAGTATTTTGTTTTACAAAGAGGCAACAGCAGATTTTTCGATATGTATTAATCCGTTTTTAAAATATTACAGTGAATAATTTTAGTTTTTACAGGCTTGGAAAACCAGTTACCGAGCCTGTAATTTTTTTGTTAAATCTATGTGAATTATTTCACTTAAATTTCACATATAAAGAACATAATCTTCATACGGTTTAGGTATTCTGGGTTACAGTGTGGTTATTGCGGAATTCTGTAGAATTTTCTGTAAAACTGCAATGGGTATTATATTAATTTTAGGTTAATTAATATACCCCACATTAAATTATATTTATAATGCGAGGGAAGATTATGGACATTTTTGCTGTTCTGACTCTTTTGGGCGGACTTGCGCTGTTCCTGTTTGGTATGAACACAATGGGGGACGGTCTTGAAAAGCTCTCCGGCGGTAAGCTGGAGCAAATGCTTGAAAAGCTTACTAACAGCACTTTCAAGGGCTTTATGGTTGGTATGCTTGTTACAGCCGTAATACAGTCATCGTCGGCTACTACGGTAATGGTAGTTGGCTTTGTAAATTCCGGTATCATGAAGCTTTCAAGGGCAATCGGCGTAATTATGGGCGCCAATGTAGGTACTACCGTAACAGCGTGGATATTAAGCTTAACGGGTATTAGCGGTGACAGCTTCTTGCTGAAAATGCTTAAGCCTACCAGCTTTTCACCAATATTGGCTGTTATAGGTATTATATTTATTATGTTCTGCAAGAGCCAAAAGAAAAAGGACATTGGTACAATATTGGTTGGCTTTGCAATACTGATGTTCGGTATGGACAGTATGAGCAGTGCCGTAGAACCTTTGGCAGAAATTCCTGAATTTAGAGATTTGCTTCTAATGTTCTCAAACCCATTGTTTGGTATACTTGCCGGTATGATACTTACAGCAATTATTCAAAGCTCGTCGGCATCTGTGGGTATTTTGCAGGCTTTATCCGTAACGGGAAGCATAACCTACGCAAGTGCTATACCTATAATTATGGGACAAAATATAGGTACCTGCGTAACTGCGCTTTTGTCGTGTATAGGCGCTAAAAAGAACGCTAAGCGTGCCGCTTTTGTTCACTTGTATTTTAACATAATAGGCTCTGTTGTTTTGCTTATAGTATTCTATACATTAAACGCATTTTTACATTTTACATTCCTAGACGACGCCGTAAATCCTGCAAGCATTGCTATAGTACATTCAATATTTAACATTGCGGCTACTGCACTGCTGTTGCCGTTTAACAAGGTTCTTGAAAAGCTTGCGTGTCTTACAATCAGAGATAAAGACGAGGACAATGACACACCATGTATTGACGAGCGTTTCTTAAATACACCGGCCGTTGCAACTGCACAGTGTGTTACAATGTGCAACAAAATGGCTGTACTTTCAGAACAAACCATTACAGATGCCTGTTCACTGCTTGCAAAATACAGACCTGAGCTTGAAGCAAGCATAATAGACAATGAAAAGCTTATAGATACTTACGAAGATGTTTTAGGAACATATCTGGTTAAGTTAAGCAGTAAAAGCTTAACAACCGACGACAGCGCAGAAACCTCCAAAATGTTGCATTCTATAGGAGACTTTGAGAGAATAAGCGACCACGCAGTAAACATACAGAAATCAGTTAAAGAAATGCACGAGAAGAAAATATTCTTCTCGCAGGATGCTATAAACGAAATAGATGTTTTAATATGTGCACTTATAGAAATTGTTGACAATACAACCAAGGCATATACTAAAAACGACATTGAACTTGCCAAAAGAATAGAACCACTTGAGCAGGTTATAGACAAGCTTGTAAACGAGCTTAAACTGCGCCATATTAAGCGTTTGCGTGACGGCAAGTGTACAATAGAGCTGGGCTTTATATTCTCTGATTTGCTTACATCTATTGAGCGTATAAGCGACCACTGCTCAAACATTGCAGTATGTATGATACAGCTTGAAGAAGAAAGCTTTGAAACCCACGAATATTTGTACGAGGTAAAGCATGATGATGACGGTTCGTTTAAAAATGAGTACAAGGAGTACCGCAGTAAGTATGTTTTACCGTAAGCAACCGGTTAGGCTGCTTGCATAGCAGTTAATAAACAAAACTAATTTATAGTGTAAACTTATAACCCCCTTAGGACAGATACTTGAAAAATCAAGACTGTACTAAGGGGATTGTTTTGTAAACATTACAGGATAAAAACATATTTATTTTACGGCTGTGCCCAAATGTCTATCGCAGGGGTATATAAGTTATTGTAAGATTACGACAATAAAAAAGGTGCGGTGGAAAAGTCCACAGCACCTTATATTTTATGGGAAAGCCTACGGTTCACCGAATGTAGGCTGTTAATTTAACAGCCAATGTGTTTGTTAATATGTCAAGATTATTAGTGTACAGCCAGGGCAAAGTACAAAAGCACTGCAACGCCCAGTACAATTCTGTACCAGCCAAACACCTTGAAGTCGTGGCGCTTAATGTATTTAAGCAGGAATTTAATAACCACTATAGATACCAAAAATGCCACAACAAATCCTATAACCAGTATAATAAGCTCCTGAGATGTAAAATTAAAGCCAAACTTAACCAGCTTTAGCAGGCTTGCACCTGCCATAACAGGTATAGCCAAGAAGAATGTAAACTCTGCCGCAACTGTTCGTGATACGCCAATAAGCAATGCGCCTACTATCGTAGCGCCTGAGCGTGATACCCCCGGGAACACAGCCGCCAACAGCTGAAACAGGCCTATTATAATAACCAGCTTATAGGTTAAATCGTTTAGATTGTTTACCTTTGGTGTACGGTCTTTATTCCAGTTTTCAACTACAATAAAGGCAACACCAAATACTATAAGGGCAATGGCAACTACCACATAGTTGTAAAGGTAGTTTTCTAAGAAATCATTAAGCAAAAGCCCCACTATAGCCGCAGGTATGCAGGCAACAAGTATTTTGCCCCACAGTGAGAGAATGTCGGTTTTAACAAGCTTTTTTATTCCCGTACTGCCTGAGCCGTTGTTTAGGGTAAAGGGCCATATCTGCTTCCAGAAAATAACCACAACCGCTAAAATGGCGCCCAGTTGTATAACAACCTCGAACATATTCCAAAATTCTGTAGAAACCTTTAGGGGAATAAATTCGTTCAGCAAAATCATATGTCCGGTACTGCTTATAGGCAGCCACTCGGTTATACCCTCTACCACACCAAACAGAGTCGCTTTTAAATATTCAATTATAGCTGAAATATCCATTTAAAAAGCACCTCCGGTTAGTTTTCGTATCTCCACTTTATGCCGTTAGGAGTGTCCTCTACTACAATATGAAGTGCCTTTAGCTGGTCACGAATGGCGTCGGCTGTAGCCCAGTCCTTATTTTTTCTTGCCTGTGTTCTCTTTTCAATAAGGGCGTCAATTTCTGCGTCTGCTGTACTGCTTTCTGTGTTTTGCTGTTTTTCGCCGGAAAGCAGGTCAAGAGAAAGCACCTTGTCGTACTCTGAAAGTACATAGCGCTTTGTTGCACCGTTGATGTTTGCCTTTAGTACATCGTACACAGCTGTTAAGCCTAAAGATGTGTTAAGGTCGTTGTCCATAGCTTCTTTAAATTTATCAATATAAAGCTGTGCCTGTTCTTTGTCAACCTCTGCGTCGTTGTCAAGTGTGGCAATTTTCTTTATCAGCTTGTCATATGCCTTTGCGGTATTGTCAAGGCTGTCATAAGAGAAGGTAAGAGGCTTGCGGTAGTGTGACTGCAGGCAGAACATACGGTAAACAAGTGGATTGTAGCCCTTTTGTTCAAGTAAAGAAACTGTCAGGAAGTCACCCTTTGACTTGCTCATTTTGCCCCTTGCGTCATTTAGGTGCAGTACATGGAACCAGTAGTTACACCACTTATGACCTAAAAACGCTTCACTTTGTGCAATTTCATTTGTGTGGTGCGGAAATGCATTGTCAATGCCGCCGCAGTGAATGTCCAAATGCTCGCCCAAATGCTTTATGCTTATGGCGGAGCACTCTATATGCCAGCCCGGATAACCGTAACCCCATGGACTGTGCCACTTTAGCTCTTGATCCTCAAATTTAGACTTTGTAAACCACAGCACAAAGTCAGCCTTGTTGCGCTTGTTTTCATCTTCTTCTACACTGTCACGAACGCCTATGGCTAAATCCTCTTCTGTTTGGTTGCCAAACACATAGTAGCTGTCAAGCTTTGAGGTGTCAAAATAAACATTTCCGCCGGCCTGGTATGCATAGCCTTTTTCAAGCAAAACAGAAACCATATTTATAAAGTCGTCAATGCAGTTTGTAGCAGGCTCTACTACATCGGGAGTTTTAATATTCAGCTTTGCACAGTCGGCAAAGAAAGCATCTGTATAAAACTTAGCTATTTCCAGCACGGTTTTATGCTCTCTTTTAGCGCCGGCAAGCATTTTGTCCTCGCCTGTGTCGGCGTCGCTTGAAAGGTGACCTACATCTGTAATGTTCATTACCCTTTTAACATCGTAGCCCGAAAATCTTAAATACTTTTCAAGCACATCCTCCATTATATAGGTACGCAAATTACCTATATGCGCATAGTGGTAGACGGTAGGGCCGCAGGTGTACATACGCACCTTGCCCGGCTCATAGGGTACAAACTCCTGCTTTTTCTGTCCTAAAGTGTTGTAAAGCTCCATAATATTCCTCCAACCTTTAAACAGGCCCGTATATTAAATGCTATAAATGTAAACATTTTACACAGCCCACGCACTGTATACTACGGTACTGTTTAAATTTTTATTTATAAAATTAAAAAGCCTCCGTCCCGACAAAGGGACGAAGACTGTAAAATTTCTCCGTGGTTTCACAGCCTGCAGTAATAAGCCGCTTTCAGCATACACGGCCCTCTCTGAAAAACTGCCACAACTGCTACTACTTCCTACAATAGCATTTGCAATATTTACTGGGTTAATTATATCTCATATTATATAAATTTTAAAGTAAAATATTCAAAATATTTACTTGGCATTTTTGTATAAATCAGCATTATCCTTTAGATACACTATGCCGGATATAATAGTAAAAATAACCGATACCCACACAACTACATTGGTTATAATACCAAAACTACCTGATACCTCTGCCGAAAATCCTCCAAGCTTAAGTACAATTTGCAGTACCAAAGCAACAATTACCGCTGCAATTTGGCTTACTGTTTTGGCTTTGCCCCACATATTGGCGGCTACTACCTTTCCCTTTGACGCCGCTACAAGCCGCACAGATGTTACGGCGAATTCTCTGAACAGTACAATTATAACCGGTACAGCACCAATAAGTCCCATTTGTATAAAACAGCAAAAGGCGGAGATTATAAGTATTTTGTCTGCCAGTGGGTCTGCGAATTTTCCAAAATCAGTAACCATATTGTGCTTGCGTGCATAGTGACCGTCAAAAAAATCGGTAATTGAAGCGGCTATAAACACCACCAAAGCAAAAACAGGGCTTAGGGGAATAGCGTCTACCAATAAAAACAGCACAAAAAACGGCACAAGTATTATTCTTAACAGCGTAAGTTTGTTAGGAAGATTCAAAAATAATCACTCTCCTATGTATATTATACCATTGTGCCTATAGGGTCACAGTCAAGGTAATCATCAATAGCTACCGTTACAAAGTCGCCTATTGCCGGCTTTTTGCCGTCCTCTGTATTAAAGAACACCTTTCCGTCAACATCCGGAGAGTCCGCCATAGACCTGCCAAAGTAGCAGTTTGCGTACTTGTCGTAGCCCTCGCAGACAACCTCTATTTCTTTACCTATAAGGTTTTTGCAGTATTCCTCCATTATAGGCATTTGCTGTTCCATAATTATTTCGGCACGCTTTTGCTTAATTTCCTCGTCTATCTGGTTTTCAAAGTTTGCCGCCGGTGTGTCCTCCTCTTGGGAATACGCAAAGCAGCCCAGTCTTTGGAACTTCATTTCATTTACAAACTCAGAAAGCTCTGTAAACTCCTCCTCGGTTTCACCCGGGAATCCGCATATAAGTGTGGTACGCAGCACAATATCCGGAATTTTTGCCCTTAGCTTGTTAATAACATTTACTATGGTTTCCTTGTTGCCACGCCTGTTCATTGACTTTAGCACTCTGTCGTTGCAGTGCTGAAGCGGAATATCCATATAATTAAGCACCTTATCCTGCCTTGCTATGCAGTCTATAAGCTGGTCTGTAATTTCGTCAGGGTAGCAGTAAAGCAGTCTTATCCACTTTAAGCCCTCTATTTTGCACAATTCGTCCAGCAGTGCAGCCAGTCTGAATTCGCCGTACAAATCAATACCATAGCGTGTTGTGTCCTGGGCTATTAAAATAAGCTCCTTTACGCCCTTTGCAACAAGCTCCTTTGCCTCTGCCACAACAGACTCCTGCGGGCGACTTCGGAACTTTCCTCTTATAAGAGGAATTGCACAGAAGGTGCACCTGTTGTCACAGCCGTCACCTAATTTTAGGTAAGCATAGTGTGACGGTGTGCTTTGTACTCTGCCGCCCTCAAGCTGTGCACACATTTTGCTTGGGTAAAGCTCTGTTTCTTCACCGTGCAGGCACTTAGCCACAACCTCGGCAATGTCCTCGTTGCCGCCTATACCTACTACTGCGTCTACCTCGTAAAGCTGTTCCTTTACGGCGTGACGGTATCTTTCAGCCAAACAGCCTGTAACAATAATGCCCTTTATGCGGCCCTCTTGCTTTAGCTTGCCCAGCTCAATAATTTCGTCTATGCTTTCTTGCTTGGCAGACTCTATAAAGCCGCAGGTGTTTACAATAACCACATCTGCCATTGCAGGGTCTGCCACAATTTTATATCCGCACTGTCTAAGTGTAAACAACATCATTTCCGCATCTACCTGGTTTTTTGCACATCCCAGGCTTACAACGCCTATTCTTTCATTCATAGCCTATTCCTCTTTGTAAAGTTATTTGTTTTAACATATATATGCTAATTCTAACACATAATATAACTTTTGTCACTATTACGCCAAAGTTATATTATGGGATTTATGCATTAGGTAAGGTTTATTTTCCTTACCGTTATCAGGTCTGATTTAACGGCGGATACTCTATGACTATGGTGAGTATCCGCCGTTTATTCTAAAATTATTTGGTCAATTGCAATAATAAGTTGAGCATTTTTCGTGTTAGAACCAGCTAGATGGTGAGAACCTTTCGGATTTTCTTCTGGAGGGAGCCGCAGGCGA
>CADANT010000028.1 GCA_902789345.1 uncultured Ruminococcus sp. | reverse complement strand
GTGTATATGTTTTTTGATTTTTAGCCATTGTGTTGAACTCCTTTTTTATAAGTATAGCTTGTTCAACTTTTCGTGTCTATGGTTATATACTAGCACCATTGTTTCTACCGTAATGGTTAAAGATTTATCCCGTCTGGGCCGTGATTATGTTTCGGTCGGCAATTATACAGACAGCTACTTTACCGAGCATAATGTTCGTTTTATCGCTGTAAACGATGCCATAGACAGCGATGAAGGTGAAAGTGAAATTGCTCCGTTCAAGAATATCTTAAACGAAATGTACGCAAGAGATATTTCAAAAAAGGTTCGTTCATCTCACAGGCTGAGAGGCAGTATGGGTGAGCCTTTGTCTCAACCGCCATACGGATATATGAAATCACCGGATAATAAAAAGAAATGGATTGTTGACCCGGAGGCCGCAACCGTTGTGAAAAGCATATTCAAAATGTGCCTTGACGGCAAAGGCAACGAAACCATTGCAAGAACTTTGCAGGAAAACAAAGTACTCGTACCTATGGCTTATTGGCACTCAAAAGGATTAAACAGAGGCGGAAAGAAAACACAAACCAATCCGTATAAGTGGTGTAAAACAACAATACAAAAAATACTGTCGCAACAGGAATACTGCGGAGATATTATCAATTTCAAAACATATTCCAAGTCTTTTAAGAACAAGAGAAGATACCCGAACGACAAAGAAAATTGGGCTGTTTTCAAAAATGCAAACGAGCCTATAATCGACCGTGAGGTTTTTGAACGAGTGCAAGAAATAACTTTAAAAACAAAACGCCGTGCTCCCAAAAAGGAAAACGGCGAAAGAAGTATTTTTAACGGGTTGATATATTGCGGCGACTGTCACAGCAAAATGCGTTACCATACCAATACCATAAACAAGGATATTCACTACTTTACTTGTTCAGACAATAAGGTCGATTATCGTGGAAATTGTCCCGGAAGGCATTATGTCAGGGCTGATTCTCTTGAAGAAGTGGTTAAATCGGAACTTAGACAAATGGCACATTTTCTGCTTTGTGACGAACAATATTTTGCTCGGTTGCTGATTAAGAAGAATGAAATCACATTGGCAAACGAGCAAAAGGCAAATGAAGAGGCACTTCACAAGGCCGAGCTTAGGCTTGAAACAGTTATAAGACTTTACGAAAAGCTTTATGAAGATAACGCCGTGGGCAAAGTAAGTGACGAATGGTTTTCAGAACTTTCGCATAAATACGAAGTCGAAAGAATGGAACTGAAATCGAAAATTCACACATTGAAAACGGCAATGTCGGACAGTCATCGGCAAAAGACAGAGTGCGAAAAGTTTATTCAAACCGTAAGGCAGTTTATGCAAATGCAAAAGCTGACTGCACCTTTGCTCCGAGAGCTTATTGACCATATTGATGTGTTTGAAACAGAGGGTACGGGCAAAAACAGAACACAACGAATAGTAATTTACTATCGCTTTATCGGATACATTGCCATACCCGAATGTTACAGCCGAGAAAATTACACAGCCGATATACGACAAGGTGTTTCAATCGAATACCTTACGGAGCCGAAATCGGCATAAAAAAAGAGCAGACATAAAGCCTGCTCGATACATAAATATTAAGATGAAAAACAAAAATCGGGTATTCATAAAGCCAAATCCTTTATGAATACCCGATATGGTGCGGGTGAAGGGACTTGAACCCCCACGTCTGCTGACACTAGAACCTAAATCTAGCGCGTCTGCCAATTCCGCCACACCCGCATACGGTGTGTTTCTTACCGAACAATCAATATTATACAGTATATGCTTTCAAATGTCAACACTTTTTTTGAAATTTAGGGGAATTTGTAAAAGGCTGTAGGTTAAGTTGCCTTATCCTAACAGCCTTTTAATAAGATTTTGAAGTATTCAAATGTATTATTGTTTCAAAAGCTTTATTTTACCTATTATAGGCAGTTCTCTGGCATAGCCTTTAACGGCGTTTGCAATGCCAATGGCAATTAACAGCAAAACGCACAGGTTGGCAATAAGTGTGACGGCTATTGAAATGTAGGAACCCACCGCACCGGGAACGGCGGCATTGGCAATGGCACACAAAAGTACATCTACAAATTCTAGGCCTACAAATGTTAGGAACATTGTTAGTCCCTGTATGCCGTGGTAGCGCAGGTAGCCGCTGGTGGGTTTAATTATCATTGGGATAAAGAACATAAACGGTATATAGCTTAACACTGCCAGTGCTGAGTTGTTTTCTATGTCCTCTTGTTTAAAGCGGTTTGTTTCGTCCTTAGTACCAAAAAACATTTTTGATATAAGTCTAAATAGCTTGCTGTCACTGCCTGCTGATATTGGGCTTTCTGTTACAGCGTTTGCGGCATTGCTTGAGGTATAAGAGTCAGAGATATTTTTATTCACTGTGTTGCTGCCCGCAGTATGGGCAACAGGGGTGCTTTTATTTCCGGCATTGTCGTCGGTGGTTGGGGGAACAGAAATATTTTTAGTTGCTGTGTTGCTGTTCGTTTTATGGGCAACGGGTGCGCTTTTTGGCAACTCTTTACCGATTATAGCGTTACCTGATTCAGGAGCAAAGCTCTTGGTATCTAAGTTTTGGGCTTGCTGTGTATTGTTGGCACTTTTTGTCTTTTCGTAATTATCTTTTCTGCTTTCTATGTCAGGCTGATTTTTAGAATTGTCAACTGAACTGTCTGTGCCGCTAATTTGACTTGTCTGCTTGACACGGTTAGAAGAGCTTGTTTTAACAGCTTTGGCATTATCTGAATTGTCTGTGCTTTTTGAGTATTTCTTTACATAATTTTCTCTATTGGCAAGGGCCGCCTTTGCTTTGTTCAGGGCAGCCTTGTCAAGCTTTGTAAAGGACTTTGTCTTAGCTCCCTGCGTTATCAGCATTTTGTTTAAGTCGTCTACCGAAATATCAGCCTGCTTGGCTGTGTTATGTACATAAAAGCTGTTGTCAATAACAGGAGAGCCGCATATAGCACAAAAAGTACAGCTGTCGTCATTTTCAAAGCCACAGTTAGGGCATTTTATCATAATAAATACCTCCAAACAAAAGTAAAATCACACTAATTAAGCATATGAGATAATTATAACCAATATATCAGTAAAAGTAAATTGACCATTTTTGAATTTTTTTGTTTTCCATAATTTTTTGATTAACTTTGTAAATTATCGGCGCCTTTGTTTTGGTTGACAAAATATAATTTAAAGGGGTAAAAAATGGTTAATTAAGCGAAAATTTGGGCTTATGTTTAGACAACAGAGGGTAAATTTTGTTTGGAAGTAATTTCATACGGATATTACGGTTAATTCTCCTAAAGCACTCTTGTTTTTGGATTATAATACTTGATTTTATTGGGTATCTCGACTATAATTATATCTTGAAATGTGATAATTTGATGGGAGTGTGGCACTTATGATTAGTGGTGCTGAGATAATGGTAAAATGCCTAGAGCAGGAAAATGTTGAAATCCTGTTTGGCTACCCGGGTGCAGCCATTTGTCCGTTTTACGATGCACTTATGGACTCACCTATAAAGCACATTCTTGTAAGACAAGAGCAAAATTCAGTTCATGCGGCAAGCGGCTATGCCCGTTCTGTGAGTAAGCCGGGCGTCTGTGTTGCAACATCGGGTCCCGGTGCAACAAACCTAATTACCGGTATAGCAACTGCATATATGGACTCTATTCCGATAATTGCAATTACAGGTCAGGTCAGAAGCGACCTTATAGGCAGGGATGTTTTCCAGGAGGCAGACATTACAGGTGCCTGCGAGCCTTTTGTTAAACACAGCTACCTTGTAAAAAATACAGAGGATTTGCCAAGGGTGTTTAAAGAGGCTTTCTACATAGCAACCACCGGCAGACCGGGTCCTGTACTTATAGATGTACCTGTAGATATTCAAACAAATAAAATAGATAAATTCGTTTACCCTAAAAAAGCAGATATACCCGGCTATAAGCCTAGCGTACAGGGACACATTAAGCAGATTGAAAAGTCAGTAGCGCTTATTCAGTCAGCCTCAAGACCTGTTATTTGTGCAGGCGGCGGCGTGCTTACTTCCGGCTCTAAGCTAAAGCTTGTTGAGTTTGCAACAAAGACAGGTATTCCTGTTGTTTCTACAATGATGGGTATTGGTGTAATGCCTACCGAAAACCCTTTGTATTTGGGTATGCTTGGTTCTCACGGTAAGGGCGTTGCCAACCGTGCTATTCATGAGGCAGATGTTATTATGCTGTGCGGCGCAAGAGTAGGCGACAGAGCCGTAGCGTCACCTGACCAGCTTTCTGCTCATTCTAAAATTATACATATAGATATTGACCCGGCTGAAATAGGCAAAAATGTTGAGGTAACAGTGCCTATAGTTGGCGATATGAAGAATGTTATTAATAAAATTAACGATACTATAGGCGACTACCATGTACCTCATATGTGGGCAGACACAACAGAGCGTTGGAAAAAAGAGCTGTTTAGAACGGCGCCTAGATTTGAGGGCTGTGTTGAGCCACGCAGCTTTATAGCAAAGCTTTCGGAAATGCTGCCGAATAAGTCTATTTTGGTTGCCGATGTTGGACAAAACCAGATATGGTGCGCCAATAACTTCCGTATAAAAGAAGGCAGATTTTTAACAACAGGCGGTATGGGTACTATGGGATATTCCGTACCGGCTGCCGTAGGTGCAAAGTTTGCCAGACCTGACAGAGAGGTTGTTGTAGTGTGTGGTGACGGCTCATTCCAAATGGGAATGAACGAGCTGGGCACTATTGCACAGAACCACTTGAATGTTAAAATAATAATAATGCGTAACGACAGGCTTGGTATGGTTAGAGAGCTGCAAAAGAATTTGTATCATCAGCGTTACACCGCTACATTCTTAGACGAAGAGGCCCCTGACTTTATGAAAATAGCAGAGGCATATAATATAGACTCCGCTTATGCTACCTCTAACGAAGAGGCTGAAAAATACGCAAAGCAAATGATAGAGTCTGACAAGTCGTTTGTTCTTGTATGCCGTGTCAGCCCTGATACACCATCTATTTAACAGACAGAGAGGACATTGAAATGAAACATACTATATATATATTGGTTGAAAACCATGCAGGTGTTCTTAGTAAAATTACAGGTCTGTTTTCAAGACGAGCATTCAACATAGAAAGCCTTGCAGTAGGTGTTACTACAGACGTAAATGTGTCCAGAATAACAGTAGTTGCCGACGGCGACGAGTATGTTGCGGAGCAGATTAAAAAGCAGCTTAATAAGCTTATACCTGTGCTTGAGGTTAAAATTCTGAAAGAAAACTCTTACATAAGCCGAGAGCTGGCGCTTATAAAGGTAAAGAGCAACACAGGCAACAGAATAGAAATAATGAAGATAGCAGAGCTTATGGACGCAAAGGTGATTGATGTAAGTGTAAACACAATTACACTGCAAATTGCAGATACTGTTGACAATCTGGAAACACTTACAAACCTGCTGAAACCATACGGAATTAAAGAGATGGTTCGTACAGGAACAGTCGCTATAGAAAAAGGAAGTAATTTTGCTAAATAATTGACAATTTATGATTGTTGATGTATTATATTAGTTAGCCACAGATATGGCACAAGGAGGAATTTGCAATGGCAAAAATTTATTATCAAGAGGACTGTAACCTAAGTCTTCTACAAGACAAAACAGTAGCAATTATCGGCTACGGTAGCCAGGGTCACGCTCATGCGCTAAACCTACATGAAAGTGGCGTAGATGTTATCGTTGGTTTGTACGAGGGTTCAAAGAGCTGGGCAAGAGCTGAAAAGGCCGGCCTAAAGGTTATGACAACTGCAGAGGCTACTAAGAACGCTGACATTATTATGATTCTTATTAATGACGAAAGACAGGCTGATATGTACAAGAAGGATATCGAGCCTAATCTAACAGCCGGCAAGGCACTTGCTTTTGCACACGGCTTTAACATTCACTATCAGCAGATTATACCACCAGCTGATGTTGATGTATTTATGATTGCACCTAAGGGTCCTGGTCACACTGTAAGAAGTGAGTACCAAGAGGGTAAGGGTGTTCCTTGCCTAATCGCTGTATATCAGGATGCTACAGGTAAGGCTAAGGATATTGGCCTTGCATATGCAGCAGGTATCGGCGGCAGCCGTGCAGGTGTATTGGAGACAACATTTAAGGCAGAAACAGAAACTGACCTATTTGGTGAGCAGGCTGTTCTTTGCGGTGGTGTTACAGCTCTAATGAAGGCCGGTTTTGAAACATTGGTTGAGGCTGGTTATGCACCTGAGAACGCATACTTTGAGTGTATCCACGAGATGAAGCTAATCGTTGACCTAATTTACAACGGTGGTTTCTCAAAGATGAGATATTCAATTTCAGATACAGCAGAGTTTGGTGACTACGAGACAGGTAAGCGTCTAATCACTGACGAAACAAAGAAGGAAATGAAGAAGGTTCTTTCTGAGATTCAGGACGGTACATTCGCTTCTAAGTGGATTGCTGAGAACAAGAACGGCAGAGCTCATTTCAACGCTACAAGAAGAATCGAAGCTTCACATCAGCTAGAGTCTGTTGGTGCTGAGCTAAGAAAGATGTATTCTTGGGGCGGCGAGGACAAGTACGCTGACTAATTTTTAGTTGATGTATTTCCTTGCTTATACATAAGCATTTTACACACCGCAGGCGTAGCTTGCGGTGTGTTTTTGATATAAACCGAAATAATACGCCACTAAGCCGGTAAATCGGTGAACATAATAATCCAAAATACAAAAATAAGCATTTAGTAGCAAAAAATAAAAGTCCGGCATAAAATTATGTAAATAGGTAATACTTTTAAAAAATCTATATCTATTGGAAGTGATTAATTTATGCTTGGCTTTTTTATAGGAATTTTTGTTGGAGTGTTTCTTGGTGTGTGCGTTATGTGCGTGTTTAATGCAGCATCAAAAGCAGATGATTAAAAAAGATGGTAATAATACATTTCAAAGGCCTATAGGCAGTTTAGCCTTGCCACGAGAGGCTTATAAGGCGGTTTACCCTGCCTTGTAGGCCTTGCTTTTTTATTTTGCTGTAAACAACCTAAACCAAAACATTTTTATTGTAATATATTGCAGTGCTTGGTATAATCAATTTAATATATTTTTATAACATCTATATGGGCGCATATGGGGAATTAAAATTGTTTTGATTAATCATCATTACAGGGTGAGCTTTTATTTTCACTACAAAGCCACAGAAAGGCCTAAAAATGAAAACATACATAAAAGAAATAAACGGAATAAGTTACAGCCTTACTCTGGAAGAGGAGCTGTACACACAGGCGCTAATTTTACTTAGTGAGATTGAAAAAATAGGCGACACATTTAGGGACGGCTATAAAATTCAAATAGGCTTCACTGTTTTTACTTTAAATAAACAATCCCACAATGAATACACTATAGCAGCACCTGACTATATGAAAAATCCTTTTAATGATACCACTACAGACTTAACTTTAGCTTTTGGAATACAGTTTCAGCAGTTGGATATTTTAAAGACCTGTGGCGTTGGAGGGGAAGCAGTTAGGTTTGACGATAAAATAGCGGTTGCGGACAATGCACTAAATAAAGAGTACATAAGTATGCAGAGATTTTCCGATTTAGGGGAATCCGGCTGGTGTATAGAGGGACTGGAAAAGGATGATAACGGCAGCTTTAATTGTGTATCTGCCTCGGAGTACAAGCCATATTACGCCTATCAGCTTTTAAGCATACGGCCGTCAATTGTATGGTGCTTGCTGTTGCCGTATGAATATATGGTTGTGTTTAGCGGTGACAATATTTTAGAAATACTAAACGAAAATAACGAGAGCCTGTTAAACGGTGTATAAAGGGTAAGAACATACCTATTAAACGAGCAATTTATTTGTATGGTTGTTTGCTAAATAGAGAATAAAATTATGTAGCGAATATAAATATTTAAAATACCAAAACCTGATTTAAAAACCTTAAACTTACACTTTGACATTGGCTGTCTAAAAATTTTATAAAAAATCTCCCACTGAAACGCAATTCTTTCAGTGGGAGGTTTTTGCTTTGTTTAATTATTTATTTTAAGAATTTTCTCATAACCGTTTCGGTACCCATAACCATAAGGTTTTCGTTAGGTGTGAAAACATAGTCCGGGGTAATGGTAGGGCGAATGTTGCTGCCTGCCTTTGTTCCTATAATATTTACATTGTATTTGGAACGAACATTAACCTGAGAAATTGTTTTGCCCACCCAAGCGTCAGGTACAGGAACCTCATACAGGCCGTATTCGTCAGTAAGCTCAATGTAGTCAAACACATTGTTTTTGCCAAACCTTACCGCTAGGCGCTCTGCGGCCTCACGGTCGGCACACACAACATAGTCGGCACCGTTTCTCAGCAGTAGTTTTTCGTGAACATCACGGTTAGCTCTTGTCATAATAAACTTTGCACCGTTGTCCTTAAGCAATACGGTTATTTCAAGCACAGTCTGAAAGCTTTCGCCGCCTACTGCAACAACACACAAGTCAAAATTCGACACGCCTAACGACTCAATAAAGCGGTCGTCTGTTGCGTCGCCTATTTGAATATTTGTTAAAAAGTCTACAGCATCGTCGGCACGCTTTTCCTGTATGTCAACGCCTAATACATTGTTGCCCTCCTCTTCGAGTTTTTTTGCCATAATGGCTCCAAATCTTCCTAAACCTATAATTAAAATTGACTTCATTATAAAGTGTCTCCTTAACCAATCTGTAGTTTTTCCTGTGCGTGCTTTGAAACAGTTTTACCCTTGTCAGAGAACAGTGCCAGCAGAATGGTTACAGAGCCTATTCTGCCTATCATCATAAGCAAAATTAATATAATCTCCGATGCAGGTTGAAGTTGTGTGGTTATGCCGAGTGTAGTGCCTACCGTTGCTATAGCAGAAACGCACTCAAACACTGCGTGCAGTATAGGCACACCTTCTATGCTTGAAATTGTCATAGACGCAAGGGCTACTATTAAAATATAAAGGGTAAAAATACAAGCCGCTGTTCTTCCTAAGCCGCTTTCAAGTCTTCTTCCAAATGCCTCAATATCTTTTCTGTGGCGAATAGTTGAAAGAATACTAAGTACCAAAACTGAAAAGGTTGTTGTTTTAAGACCGCCTGCTGTAGAACCCGTTGAGCCGCCAATAAACATAAGGCAAATAATCATACACAGGCTCGGCTCGGTCATTGCAGCCAGATTTAGTGAATTAAAGCCGGCGGTTCTTGCCGACACCGACTGAAACATTGATGTGAGTATTTGCTCGTTAAGAGGCATATTTTTAAACAATACGCCTTTTTGTTCAAAGATAAATATTGCCACCGTACCTATTACAATAAGTGACAGGCTTACGGTAAGCACCAGCTTGCTTTGAAGCTTCAGCTTTTTAAATTTAAATCTGTTTGTTAAAAGGTCAAACCAAACAATAAAGCCCAAGCCGCCCAAAATAATAAGCGCCATAATGATTATGTTGAAATACCAGTCACCTGCCTGATAGGTAACAGATGAAAAAGGCTTTTCATAACCCATAAGGTCAAAGCCGGCATTGCAGAAGGCAGAAACCGAATGGAATATTGAGTAAACTATACCCCTAAATACCCCCAGCCTTGGCACAAAGTAAAATGACAGCATAAAGGCTCCTACTGCCTCAATAATTGCAGTGCTTAAGAAAATTTTTTTTGTCAGCCTGACAATTCCGCCTATCTGCGGTGCAGATATGGAGTTTTGCATAATTACACGGGTGGCAATGCTTATTTTCATTTTTGTAAGAGCTACAATGGATATAGCCATTGTCATAAATCCTAAGCCGCCTATTTGAATCAGGCACAGAATTACAACCTTGCCGAACCAAGACCAGTGGGTGTATGTATCAAACCTGATTAAGCCTGTTACACAGGTAGCGGAGGTTGATGTGAAAAAGGAATCCAAAAAGTTTGTATATTCACCGGAGCGTGAAGAAACCGGCAGCGAAAGCAGTACGGCACCCAGAGTTATAATCATAAAAAATCCCAGTGTAATAATTCTCATAGGCGACAAATGCAAAAACAAGCCGTTAATTTTTTTGAAATAATAACCTATTTTAAACACCTTCCATTAGTATTATATATAATTAAAAAATATCTTAATCCGAAAGGGAATATTCAAGATTTGCATAATGCAGCTTTCTGCCTACATCAGTGCCGCTTGGTAAAAGAGCCAAAGCAATAAACATTTCATTGCCGTCGGAAAGGCTGCTTAGAACAGCATACTCGCCCCTAATATCAGTTACAATATAATCTTGCGGTTCCAAAAATTTACCCCCTTGCCATAGAATACATAGATTATAGCACAGTTTTAAAAAAAATAAAGAGTTTTTGCAAAATATTATATAGATTTTACATTGCCTTGGTGAATATTGTTGCTATCAATAGCAGAATTTATTGTGTTCAGCACAAACTTTTTATTTCCGCTCCACTTTGGGGCAATAAGCAGACTTTTTGGCCCGTCGCCGGTAATGCGGTGAATAACCATATTTTTAGGTATTATTTCAATGCATTTGCAGATAATATGTGTATATTCCTCCAGAGTTAAGGTCTTGAAGCTGCCGTCTTTGTATTGTCGTGCCATTTCTGTGCCCTTGAGTATATGAAGCAGCTGCAGCTTTATTCCGTCTGCACCGCTTTTCCCAACATAATCTACAGTTTGGTAAATCATATCCTCCGTTTCAAAGGGCAGCCCAATTATAGTATGAACGATAACATTTATATTAATTGCTTTCAGCCTTTTTACGGCGTGGTCAAAAACTTCAAGAGGGTAGCATCTGTTTATATATTCAGCGGTTTTTTCGTGAATGGTTTGCAGTCCCAGCTCAACAAATACAGGCTTTATCCTGTTTAATTTGTCAAGCAGTGCAATTACTTCATTTGGCAAACAATCCGGGCGTGTACCTATGGATAGAGCCACAATTTTTGGGTTGCGTATAGCCTGCATAAATATTTTTTCTAAATAATCTACAGGGGCGTATGTGTTGGTAAATGACTGAAAATACCCTATAAACCTGTCCTCTTTAATTTTACTGCGAACCCTTGCTATAGCAGCCTCAATTTGCTTATCAATAGAAAGGGTGCTGTGGGGCGAAAAATCCCCCGAGCCTGTTTGGCTGCAAAAAGTACAGCCCCCTGTGCCAACGGTACCGTCACGGTTTGGGCAGGTCATACCGCCGTTTAATGAGATTTTATACACCTTGCCGCCAAACTTTTCTTTAAAAAATTGATTTGCAGAATAGTAATTCATATATTTCACCGGAGCATAATTTTTGTGTTGTTAAG
Source organism: uncultured Ruminococcus sp. (assembly GCA_902789345.1). Classification (GTDB taxonomy): domain Bacteria; phylum Bacillota; class Clostridia; order Oscillospirales; family Acutalibacteraceae; genus CAG-964. The sequence goes on along the minus strand of CADANT010000028.1, from coordinate 12,529 downwards.
AGTATTATAGCACACAGCTAATTGACTTTAAAGATATGGTGTGCTAAAATTGGAAAATACAGATTAAAGTTTTTATATGGGATTTAGGTATTTTTTATTACGGTCAGTGAGTATGCTGACATTATTTAAACAAGGAGCTAAAACAGTATGAGGAATGTTCCTTTTTCTCCGCCTGATATTACAGATGAAGAAATTGCCGCGGTGGCAGACACTCTGCGTTCAGGTTGGATTACAACAGGACCAAAAACAAAATTATTTGAGCAGGAGGCAGCAAAGTGCTTTGGTACTTCAAAGGCTGTGGCGCTTGGCTCTTGCACTGCGGCTTTAGAGCTTACCCTGCGTATTTTGGGTATAGGAGAGGGCGACGAGGTTATTGTTTCTGCCTACACCTATACAGCCAGTGCGTCTGTAATTGCACATGTAGGCGCAAAAATTGTAATGGTTGACACTGCGCCTGAGTCGTTTTTAATTGACCCTAAAAAGATAGAGGACGCTATTACAGAAAAAACAAAAGCCGTTATTCCTGTGGACATTGCAGGAAAAATGTGCGACTACGAAAGTATTTTTAAGGCTATAGAAAATAAAAAGCATTTGTTCAAACCGAATAATGATATTCAAAGACTGTTTAACAGAGTAATAGTAGTGTCGGACTCGGCACACGGCTTCGGTTCAAGCAGACACGGAATAATGAGCGGCAGTGTAGCCGACTTTACTGCCTTTTCCTTACACGCTGTAAAAACTATTACAGCCGGCGAGGGCGGTATTGCTACATGGCGTGATGTTGAGGGCTTGGATAACGAGTGGCTTTATAACCAGTATATGCTGTATTCACTTCACGGTCAGACAAAGGACGCACTTCATAAAAATCTGGCAGGCTCTTGGGAGTACGACATAGTTATACCGGGCTACAAGTGCAATATGACGGACATTCAGGCATCTATAGCGTTGGTACAGTTAAAGAGATTTAAAGAAATTCAGGGCAGACGCTGTGACATAATAAAAAAATATGACAAGGCCATGGATGAAATGGGCGTAGGCTATTTGCACCATGTAAACAAGGAATTTGTTACCAGCTGCCACATTTACCTTACCAGAGTACCGGGTATAGGCCACAGAGAAAGAAATGAAATTATACGCCGTATGGCAGAGTTGGGAGTTGCCTGTAATGTGCACTTTAAGCCGTTGCCGATGATGACGGCATATAAAAATATGGGCTTTAGTATAGAAGATTATCCTAATGCTTATGCCCACTATAAGAACGAAATAACACTTCCTCTGCATACAAGACTAAGCGATGAAGATGTGCAGTATGTAATAGACTGCTACCGCAAGGTTCTTACTGATATGGAGCTTATAAAAGAATGATATTTTGTCCCTCCGCTTTGATTATCGGAGGGACTTTTTGCATACACTAGAAAAAGGCGTGTTCCTTGTTTTGAGCACACATTTAACAAACAGTCAGTTTTACTGAGTGTTTTGAATTTTTTACGCAAGGGTATAGTTTTGAACTTAATATTTATTTAATAAATATTGCCACGGTTATCTTAATAAAAATTTATCAGTAAGACAGTATTGGGTAAAGCATAGCTTTTGCCAACTTGACACAAAGAGGCAAACAGGGTAAAATAAATTGAATGTGTGTGTTCGGACTTTTTTATTTAATTAATAAGTTAAATTCAATTATTTATTTTTAGTCTTGTGTTCGGCACCGTTTGCGACACAAATATAAAGACTGATTGTAAGTAATTTTAAATTAATTTCATATACATAATTTAATAATGGAGGTTTGTTTGTGGATAACAACAATAGTAAGCCTGTCAGAAGCGTAAATAAAGGCAGGAAAACAACCGGTAACAGAAACGCCAAGGGGGGAAAGCAAATTGCCAAAAACGGCAGACGCACCTCGCCTAAGGGAAAGGTAAACCGAGGCAGAAAAAAAGTAGGATACGGAAAAAATAACACCCCAACAGTAAAAATTGCTTTTTTGGGCGGACTTAATGAGATCGGAAAAAATATAACACTGTTTGAGTGCTGCGGTGATATGTTTATTTTGGACTGCGGTATGGCATTCCCGGACGGTGAAATGCTGGGAGTAGACTTGGTTCTGCCTGATTTCACATATGTAAAGGAAAATATATCAAGAATAAAGGGTATTGTAATTACCCACGGACACGAGGACCATATCGGCGGCTTGCCGTACCTGCTTAAGGACTGTAACATACCTGTATACGGTACACCGCTTACGATGGGACTTGTAGGAAACAAGCTAAAGGAGCATAACCTTGTGTCGTCTGCTCAGCTTAATGTTGTAAATGCAGGCGATGTTGTAAAAATGGGTTGTATGGATGTGGAGCTTATACATGTAAACCACTCTATACCTGATTCTGTAGGCGTGGCTATTCATACGCCGGCAGGTACGCTTGTGCATACAGGTGACTTTAAAATAGACTGTACACCGGCAGCCGGCACAATTACGGATTTAACCCGTTTTGCAGAGCTTGGCAAGGAGGGAGTGCTGGCTCTTATGGCAGACTCCACCAATGCCGAACGCCCGGGCTATACCAAAACAGAGGCAAAGGTACAGGAAAGCTTTGAAAGACTTTTTGTAAGAGCACAGAACAGAAGAATTATAATTGCAACCTTTGCATCAAATATCAACAGAATACAGCAGATTGTAAATTGTGCTTATGCCAACAACAGAAAAGTTGCTTTCTCTGGCAGAAGTATGCTAAACTATATGCAGGTAGCAACAGAGCTTGGCTATGTAGATGTACCACAGGGAGTTATAATAGATATTGATTCCCTTAATCAATACACACCTGAACAGATTGTGCTTGTTACTACAGGCAGTCAGGGCGAGCCAATGTCGGCACTTTCCAGAATGGCATATTCTGACCACAGAAAGGTTGCTGTAGGAAATGGCGACTTTATAATTATTTCGGCTAACCCTATTCCGGGTAACGAAAAAATGGTAGGCAATGTTATTGACGAGCTTTTAAAGCTGGGCTGCGATGTTGTGTATGAGTCAATGTATGATGTTCATGTTTCGGGACACGCTTGTCAAGAGGAACTGAAAATAGTGCACAGCCTTGTTAAGCCGGAGTTCTTTATACCTGTACACGGTGAGCAGAAGCACCTGCGTAAGCACGCAGGCTTGGCAGAAAGCTTGGGTATGAGCAGTGACCATATATTTATTGGCGATATAGGCAATGTTATAGAGCTGAAAAAGGGTTATATTAAGCAGCTGCCGTCTGTAGCGTCAGGCAAGGTGTTTGTTGACGGCTTGGGCGTAGGTGATGTAGGCAGCATAGTTCTGCGTGACCGTAAGCATTTGGGACAGGACGGTTTAATTATTATTGTTGCGTCGCTTGATATTGTTGACGGCTATGTTGTAAGCGGCCCTGATATTGTTTCAAGAGGATTTGTTTATGTAAGAGAATCCGAGGAGTTGCTTCACGAGGTTAGAAGAATTTCTACAGATATTCTTGTGGACTTTGCAAGTAAAAATGTTCACGAATGGAATGTAATAAAAAATAAGATTAAAGACGATGTTTCAAAGCATATCTTTAACAAAACAAGAAGAAGTCCAATGATACTGCCAATTATTATGGAAGTATAATTATAATTTTTATTATAAAGGGGGAAGGGCTATGAAACGAAAAATATGGACAGTTACACCGTTTTTTATAGTGTACACCGTGGCAATATTTGCTATGGCTGTATTTTCCTTCCGTTGGAATTTGTATGTTTTCGGCATAGAAATGATAATAGCCGTAATGTCTATTGTTATTGTTGCCTACGGAATAAGCCGCTTTAACCACCACATTTATTCTACGGTAAAGGCTACGGCCGAGAAGCTGGGCAGTGACAGTTTGGAATATCTAAACCAGTTTAATATACCTATTGTGGTTATAGGCTCTTTTGACGATGTTGTTTGGTGCAATGAAAGCTTTAAAAAGGTTATGTGCAACAACAGAAACTGCGAGGGCGACCTGATAAATCACTATATACCAAACACCTCTGTAGAAAATATTCTTAACTCAGACGGTGCAGATGTTATGTACGGTGAAAGACGGTATACCGTTGTAGGCTGTAAAATATCCGAAAAATCCAGAATACTTTATTTTGTAGACGACACCTACTACAAGGAAACAACCGATGAATATATGAATTCCCGTCCTGTTGTGGCTACCATTGAATTTGACAATGTAGACGAATTTGAAAAGGACGACGACCAACAGCAGTCGTACATTATTGTAAATGTAGAAAAGGTTATACAAAAATGGGCGGCTAAATTTAACGGACTGTATAAAAAGCTTTATAACAGCAGATATATGGTGATATTTGAAGAGAGAGTTATTGACTCTTTAACCGAGGACAATTTCAGTGTTCTTGAAGAGGTTAAAAATGTTGCCATTGAAGATAATCTGTGCAAGCCTACAATATCAATAGGCATAGGCAGATGTGCAACCGGTTTTAAGCAGTGCGAATACTGGTCAAGAAATGCTCTTGATATGGCGCTGGGCCGTGGCGGCGACCAGGCGGCTATTAAAACGAAAGACCAATACCGCTTTTACGGCGGAACCTCACAAGGCTTTGAGAAAATTGACAAGGTGCGTACAAGAGTTATTGCAAGCTCTTTGGTACAGCATATAAAGGCAAGCGACCATATTCTTATTATGGGACACCACAATTCCGACCTTGACTGCATCGGTACAGGAGTGGGCTTGTGGAGCAGTATTACAAAGGATATGAAAAAACCGGCGCATATTGTGGTTAAAAAAGATCGCACGGTTGCCGGCTCCCTTATAAGCCTAATGGAGGAAACCGGAAACGGAAATATGTTTATGGAGCCTGTAGAGGCACTTATGACAATTACCGAAAAAACTCTGCTTATTGTTGTAGATACACACTCTCCGGATTTCTTGGAGGATGCAAGAGTATATGAAAAGGCATCAAGGGTAGTGGTTATTGACCACCACAGAATGATGGTAAATCATATTTCAAACGCACTTGTATTTTTCCACGAGCCATATGCCTCATCAGCGGCAGAAATGGCTACGGAGCTTATACAGTATATGGGCGACAAAGGCTTGACAAAATACGAAGCGGCGGCACTGCTTGCAGGCATTACACTGGACACAAAGAATTTTGTTTTAAAAACAGGTGTAAGAACCTTTGAGGCGGCGGCGTACCTAAGGCAAAAGGGTGCAGATACCGTTAGCGTTAAAAGGCTGTTTGCAAATTCCCTTGACAATTACAAGGCAAAGTTTAAGCTTGTGTCAGGTGCGGAAATATTCGACAAGTATGCACTTGCCTGCTCTGACGATGACTGCGACAGCGATATGCGTGTTACAGCGGCACAGGCAGCTGACGATTTGTTAAGCATTAACAATGTGGTTGCATCGTTTGTAATGTATAAGCAGGGCAACAATGTTAATATATCTGCTCGCTCATTAGGCGATGTTAATGTGCAGGTTATTATGGAAAAGCTGGGCGGAGGCGGTCATCATTCTATGGCAGGCGCACAGCTTAAAAATGTTACTATGGAGCAGGCACGAGCAAGCTTGCTAAGCATTATAGAAAATAATGAACCGCAGGAAAGCAGCCCGGACGAAAGTGAAATGGGCGAACCTCAGTTTAACGGCGAGTATACTCAAGAGGAAGATAATGAAGATACTCCTCAACCGGCAAATGCAGATACCGAGGCAAAAGAAAATGCGGCTGACAATACATAACTAAAACAAGAAAGGATTTGAGCATAAATGAAAGTTATTCTACTACAGGATGTAAAAGGCACAGGTAAAAAGGGAGAATTGGTTAATGTTTCCGACGGTTATGCAAGAAACTTTTTGTTGCCTAAGAAAGTAGCCAAGGAGGCAACTGCACAGGCTATGAGCGAGCTTAAAAATGCAGAAGCGTCAAAGGCTTTTCAGATAGAAGAAGCTAAAAAAGCCGCAAATGCATCAAAGGCCCTTATAGAGGGCAAGTCGCTAAGCATTAAGGCTAAGGCAGGACAGGGCGGCAGACTGTTTGGTTCTGTAACCGCCAAGGAAATTTCAGCAGAGCTTAAAAAGCAGTTTAGCTTAAATGTGGATAAAAGAAAAATTTCACTGGATACAGACATTAAGGCATTCGGTACATACAATGCCGAAATTAAGCTTTACACCGGCATTGTAGCTACGCTAAAGGTAGTAGTAACAGAAGCTTAAAAATGCTAATTAAAGGAATGAATTATTTATGTTGAAAAATATTGACAAGGCGCAGGTTTTGGTACTAAAGGAGCAGGTTGCGTATCAGCAGAGACAGGTTGTAAGCAAAACTCTTGCCCAAAACCAAGCCCTTAGTATTACATTGTTTTCTTTTGACAAGGGCGAGGAAATCAGCGCTCACAAGTCAAAGGGAGACGCTTTTGTAACCTGTCTGGACGGTAAAGGCAAAATAACAATAGATGATAAAGAATATTTCCTAACAGAGGGACAATCTATTGTAATGCCGGCAGGACATCCTCACGCTGTATATGGCGAGGAACAGTTTAAAATGCTGTTGGTGGTTGTATTTTAAAGCTGACAAATTACAATTTTAAAGGCACAGCAGGAAAGGAAGTGAGCAGCTGTGGCAGAAGGATATGAATATTTTGAGGGTCTTAAGCTGCCCTACAACCTAAAGGCAGAGCAGGCAGTTTTAGGCGCTGTTTTGATGGACCAAAATTGTTTGGATGATATAGTTGAGCTTTTGCCTAACAAAGATTATTTTTATGTTTCAAACCACAAGCTTATTTATAACTGTATGCTCAATCTTTACAACCGTGGTGCGGCTGTTGATGTAGTAACGGTTTTAAATGAGTTGAAGAAAGAACCTACCTTTGACCAAACAGAGGGCAGAGAGTATTTTGTAAACCTTGCAAATGTTACTCCGTTTACATCAAATGCTAAGGATTATGCCCAAATTGTCAAAGAAAATTACGAAACACGCTCTCTGATAATTGCGGCCAAAAATATTATAGAGGACGCTTCAGAGGGTACATACAGTTCAAGTCAGCTTCTTGACTCTGCCGAACAGCGTATTTACGACATACGAAAGGGTGCAGATGTTAAAAGCCTGGAGCATATTGAAAGTGTTATTTACCAAACACTTTCAAGGCTTGACGCACTAAATTCACCAGATGACGACAGGTCAAAGCCAATACCGTCAGGCATAGCAGATTTAGACAGAGTAATAACGGGACTGAACAGGTCAGACCTTATATTGCTGGCGGCCCGTCCGGGTATGGGTAAAACCTCTTTCGCACTTAACATTGCCAGACATGTTGCTTCAAAGGCAAAAATGCGTGTTGCCTTTTTCTCTTTGGAAATGACAAAGGAACAGCTTGTGTCCCGTTTGCTCTCAACCGAAGGACTTATAGAGGGCACAAAGCTACGGTCGGGTAAGCTAAATAACGACGAGTGGGCAAGACTTATGGAGGCTTCTGAAATTCTTAGCCGGGCCAATATGTATCTTGACGAAACCACAATGCTTACAGTACCGGCTATGAAAGCTAAGCTAAGGCGATTAAAGGATGTAGACTTGGTAGTTATTGACTACTTGCAGTTAATGGGAAGCACACTGCGTACCGAAAATTTGGTGCAGGTTGTAGGTGAAAACACCCGCTCCCTAAAAAGTATGGCTAAAGAGCTGAATGTTCCTGTTATATTGTTGTCACAGCTTTCCCGTGCCAGTGAACAGCGTGCAGAGCACAGACCAATGCTTTCTGATTTAAGAGATTCCGGTTCTATTGAGCAGGACGCAGATATAGTTTTGTTCCTGTACAGAGAGGGCTACTATAACGACAAAGACGGCAAGGAGAAAGAGGACGCAGACCTTAACAGCGGCGAATGTATTGTAGCCAAAAACAGACATGGCGAAACCAACACGGTAAAGCTGCACTGGCAGGGCGAATTTATGCGTTTTACATCTCAGGAGGACAGGCATGAGTAAAAGCGTAAGCAAACTTATTGTTGAAGCTGTAGAGAGTAATAATATGATAGCCAGCGGCGACCAAATTGTTGTTGGCGTTTCGGGAGGAGCAGATTCTATGTGTCTGCTCCACTTTCTTATGTCTGTAAAGAAAAAATATTCGCTTAAACTTACTGTTGCACACATTAACCACAATTTGCGTGGTGACGAGGCAATGCGTGACCAAAGGGCAGTAGAAGACTTTTGCAGTCAACACAATATAGAGTGCAAGGTGCTAAGCGCCAATATTAAGAAAATGTGTGCTGAAACAGGCGAGGGTACAGAGGAATGCGGCAGAAGAGTAAGGTACGACTTTTTTAACAGCCTTTGCGGAGAAAACGCTAAAATAGCCACAGCCCATACAATGTCTGACTCTGTAGAAACCGTGCTTTTTAACATAGCCAGAGGCAGCGGATTAAAGGGGCTTACGGGGATTCCGGCAGTTAGGGATAATATCATACGCCCTCTTATAAATATTACAAGACAGCAGGTAGAGCAGTACTGTGAAGAAAATAAAATTCCATATGTTACCGACTCTACTAATCTTACCGATGAATACAACAGAAATAAAATCCGTCATATAGTAGTGCCGCAGCTTAAAAGTATAAACCCAGGTGCGGAATATGCAGTAAGAAGAATGTCCTCAATTATTGAGGAACAGCTTGGCTTAACTAACAGCCTTGCCGCAGAGCTTCAAAACAGTGCAAGGGTAAAAAACGGCTACAGCTGCAAAAGGCTTTGCAGTGCACATTCAGTGGTAGCTAAGCAGGTGGTTATAAATATTTTGAATGAGGCAGGGTGCAAAAGCTACGAGGAGCGCCATATAAATATTATTATGCAGGCGCTTAAAGACGGCGGTGCGGTAAATTTGCCAAAGGGATATACTGCTGCAGCCGGACAGGGGATTTTCAGGGTGTATAAACAGGCTGTAGATTCACCGCCGGAAAATTCTAAAATTGTAGTTATAGGTAAGGAAAATAAAAGCATTGTTATAAATGAACAAAAAATTAATTTTAAATTCTTCACTAAGCAAAGATATGACAAAATTAAAAGAGTTCATAAAATTTTAGTAAATAATGTTATTGATTATGATATAATACACGGTGAAACGCTTCTCAGAACAAGACAACCCGGTGATATATATAAGCAGTGCGGCAGAGGAGTAACAAAACCTGTGAAAAAGCTGCTTATAGACGAAAAAATACCTAAAGAAAAACGCAGCAGCTTGCTGATGTTGGCCTGTGGAAACGAGGTTATTTGGCTGCAGGGCTTTGGTGTGTCTGAAAAGTATAAAATAACCGACGGAACAAAAACTGTTTTAGTTGTTGAAGCCGAAGGAATATAGGTGGAGTTGGAATATGGGAGAGTATAACGAAATTAACGACTTTAAAGAAGTTCTTTTTACCAGGGAGCAAATAGCGGATATGACTAAAAGCCTGGGCAAGAAAATTACACAGGACTTCAGCGAAAAAGATCTTATGGTTATGGGACTGCTAAAGGGCAGTATCGTATTTATGGCAGATTTGCTTAGAGAAATTAAGCTGCCTTGCGTGTTAGATTTTATGGCTGTATCAAGCTACGGCAACGGCACCGAGTCACAGGGCAGAGTGCAAATCTTAAAGGATATATCCGAGTCGGTACTTGGCAAAGATGTATTGATAGTAGAGGATATTATAGACAGCGGCGTAACTTTAAACTTTATAGTCAACCACTTGAAAAATAAGGGGGCAAAAAGCGTAACGCTATGCACACTTATTAATAAACCGGAAAGGCGCAAAAAAGAGGTTGATGTTAAGTATATTGGCGCCGATATACCAAACGAGTTTATTGCCGGCTACGGTATGGACTATGCGGAAAGATACCGCAATTTACCGTTTATAGGCGTTTTGAAAGAAGAAATATATAGTTAAATATGCAATTTATTTAAATTTAATTTTTATATAGAATAAATTAATAAAATTATGCAAGGAGTGAAAATGGTTGAACAAAGATGATAAGAAGAAAACAGGTGCTGGACGCTTTCTGTTAGTTTTCGGCGTTGCAATTGCCGTAATTCTAATGGTAGTGTTCGTGTTTAATAATCAGCAAAGAGAAAAGCACTTGTATTCTGACATTGTTGGCTACTTTGAAAGAATGGAAGTCAAGGCGTTTACACTTGACTTTGGCACAGGCGAGTTGAAAATGCAGCTTCGTGCAGACGCAGATATTGACGAAAACCTTGTTGTTAATAATGTAGGCGGAGGTTTGTTTGGCTCTACACAGCAAAACACAGCCAGCCCTACAACTAAAAATCCTAAGCACAAGGGATTAGGCAACCTTACAAAAGACGGTGACGAAACTAACGGTGCTATTATTACCTACAGTGTTCCGGATGTATCGGTATTCTGGAAAACACTTATGGGTGATTTAGGCGACCAAAAGGGCACTAACCTTATAGAAGCCTATAACGAAAAATATCCTAATGACCCTATGGTTTACGACTACAGCAAGGCAACAGACAACACCTGGCTGTGGGATCTTATTCCGTCACTTATTTTAATAGTGGCTATGATTGCCCTGTGGATATTCATTATGAAGAGAATGGCAGGGGGCATGGGCGACCCTACCAAAACAATGGGCTTTGGCAAGGCAAAGATTAAGAATCTTAACGACGAAAAAAGAAAAACCACCTTTGAGGATGTTGCCGGTGCCGATGAAGAAAAAGAAGAGCTTGAGGAAATTGTACTGTTCCTAAAGGACAGCAGCAAGTTCAGCGCATTAGGTGCAAGAATACCTAAGGGTGTACTTCTTGTAGGCCCTCCTGGTACAGGTAAAACATTGCTTGCAAGGGCAGTTGCCGGCGAGGCAGGCGTGCCGTTCTTCTCAATCTCAGGTTCTGATTTTGTTGAAATGTTTGTTGGTGTTGGTGCATCAAGAGTAAGAGATTTGTTTGACCAGGCCAAGAAGAACAGTCCTTGTATTATATTTATAGACGAAATTGACGCCGTTGGTCGTCAGCGTGGTGCCGGTGTAGGCGGCGGAAATGACGAGCGAGAGCAAACCCTTAACCAGCTGTTGGTTGAGATGGACGGCTTTGGCATTAATGAGGGAATTATTATTATTGCCGCAACTAACCGTCCTGATGTTCTTGACCCTGCACTTATGCGTCCGGGCAGATTTGACAGACAGGTTGTTGTTAATTACCCTGATATTAAGGGCAGAAAAGAGATTCTAAAGGTACACGCTAAAGATAAGCCTTTGGCTCCTGATGTTAAGCTGGAAGTTATTGCCGGTACTACAGCAGGCTTTACAGGTGCAGACCTTGAAAATCTGCTTAACGAAATGATGAAGGTTGCGGTTGGTTCTGAAAAGAAGTCAAGAGTAATGTCCGAAAGCGAAAAGAAGCTTACAGCATATCACGAGGCAGGTCATGCGATTACATTCTATGCTTGCCCTACTCAGGACCCTGTACACGAAATTTCAATTATCCCTCGTGGCTTGGCAGGCGGATATACTATGCCTCAGCCTACAGAGGACAAGAGCTATCGCTCTAAAACATCAATGGAAGAAGACATTGTTGTTTGCCTAGGCGGTAGAGTAGCAGAGGCGCTTATTTTGGGCGATATTTCCACAGGCGCTTCAAACGATATTGAAAAGGCCACAGAAACCGCAAGAGCAATGGTTACTAAGTACGGTATGAGTGACCGTATAGGACCTATTAACTACTCAGGCGGTCAGGAAGTGTTTATCGGTAAAGATATGGGCCACGCAAAGGATTTCTCAGATGCAACATCTGCTGAAATTGACGAAGAGGTACACCGTATTATTTCTGAGGCATACAAGAAAACAGAGGACATACTTACACAGTATACTCCAAAGCTTCACGAAGTTGCCCAGTACTTGATTAAGCACGAAAAGATGAACGGTGAGGTGTTTGCCGCTATTATGGCAGGTACCTATGTCGAAAAGGAAGAAAAAGAAGATGAAGCTTCTGAACAAACAGAAGAATCTTCCGATTCAGCAAACAACAACTCAAACAGTGACGACGAATAATTTACAAGCCTGTATTACTTAATAATATAAGGTAATTAAAATCCCTTTGCTATGTGCCAACGGCTAAAGCCTGTAGGCAGTGCAAAGGGATTTTTGTTTGCGGAAAAAAGCAGATTGACAGATAATAAATTATATATTACAGTATATATAAGCTAAAAAATAAATTCAGCGAATTTATTAAATGTAGTTAGTTTTTTACTGTAATTAATGAATGGGGATATAATGAATAATTATGTTATAGTAGCCGGTGCAGACGGCACTGGCAAATCCAGCTTACGCGGTGTGCTTGAGGGGCAGAATGTTCTTTTGGGGCATATTATAGATGCCGATGCTATTGCAAAAGAGTATAATTTTGACAACATTAAGGCAGGAAAAAAGGCGATAGAAGAAATAAATTATTGTCTCGCGCGTTGTAAAATGAAGTTGAACATTTTAAAAAAAAATGAGGTCCATAGCGGACCACTGTGTTAGAATTAAGTTACCACACAAAATACACACAGGA
>CADANT010000027.1 GCA_902789345.1 uncultured Ruminococcus sp. | reverse complement strand
TTGTTTGTCTTTTTCAGAGACATACAGTATCTGTATGAGATCTTCACTTTGCTTCTGATGTATCTGTCAGCAATCTTTTACCGTGTTGACGGTTATCCGGCTACTGCACAGCGTCTGTTCCTGCTCAATCCCGTATACTGCAACATTAAATATGTCAGGACCAAAGGTATTTGCAATTTTTGAAACAAAGGCTCTAAGCTCACCGCCGGTAATAATCTTAACAAGTGAGTTTACAATAGAGAACAGGTCGTTATCCTCTTTCAGCTCTATGTGCAAATACTGGTCGCATACAGTTATCAGCCACGACTTAAATTCGTCTGCATAGCTTGCAAAGTTTGTGGCAAGCTTGTTAAAGCTGACTACCAACTGCGGAATAATAATTACTATTAAAAATGCAATAATTCCAAAAACAATTAAATACGCCAAAACAAGTGAAATAGGCTTTCGTGCCTTTTGCACCATGTTAAATTTACTGTCCGCCATTCTTTTTAGAAGTTTGTCGGAAAAGAACATATATGGCTTGTTAATTAAAAAGGCTATACAAAAGCCTATTATAAACGGCATAGCAACTATAAGCACCAAGCCTATAGCGTCAAAAAGATATTTAATATTATCTTTAAGATACAGGCAAAGTCCGCCTATGACAACTAAAACAATTATTTGCTTAAATCTTTTTTTGCTCATTACTTCCTCCTTTAACCAAACAGTGACATTTGGCTGCTTTCCGGAATATCCGCAAGAGCTCCTGCCTCTTTCAGAGTTTCTATAACTGCTGTGGAAACTCCTGTTCTGGATTTTAGTTCTTCAATAGACAGGTATTCACCCTGCTTTCCGCCTTCTGCTAAGCTAACGGCAGCTGCCTCGCCTACGCCGGAAAGTGAACAGAATGGCAGTCGAATTTGTTTACCCTCTATAACAAACATTTTAGCCTCTGATTTATATATGTCAATAGGCAATGCAGTAATTCCTCTGGCAAGCATTTCATTTACAATTTGCAGAGTATCCAGCTCCGCCTTGTCTGTAGCTGTTGCCTCATTTTTAGACTGTTTGTTTTTAATTGCGTTTATTTTTGCTACAACAGCTTCCTTGCCCTGCAAAACCGTTACAGCGTCAAAGCCGTCGCTGCGCACTGTAAAGTATGCTGCATAATATTCAATAGGCTTATGTACCTTGTACCAGCCAAGACGAAGTGTGGCAATCATATATGCTGCTGCGTGTGCCTTAGGGAACATATACTTAATTTTCATACAAGAGTCAATATACCACTGCGGCACATTGTTGTCTTTCATGGCCTGCATATGTTCTTCTGTAAGCAGCTTTGTTGCATTACCCTTACGGACAATTTCCATTATTATAAATGCCATTTTCGGCGGAAGTCCCTTATGGAGTAAATATGTCATAATACTGTCACGCGTACCTATAACCTCTGAAATTGTACAGGTGCCGTTTTTAATAAGGTCGGCTGCGTTACCTATCCATACATCGGTACCGTGTGACAGGCCGGAAATCTGCAGTAGGTCAGAAAAGGTTTTCGGCTGAGATTCCATAAGCATTTGTCTTACAAAAGGTGTACCAACCTCCGGCAAAGAAAATGTACCTGTTTCACAGTCTATATCCTCCGGCTCTATACCTAAAGCGTGTGGCGATGTAAACAGTGAAATAACATCAGGGTCACTCATAGACACCTCCATTACCGGTATGCCTGTGAACATTTCAAGATAATGGTAAATAGTAGGAACATCGTGTCCAAGTTCATCAAGCTTACAGATAGTATCGTGTATAGAATGGAAGTCGAAATGAGTGGTAATGTTGTCGGAGTCCTGCTTATTGGCAGGTCTTTGCACAGGGCAGAAGTCATATACCTCCATACCCCTTGGCACAACAACCATACCGCCGGGGTGCTGACCTGTAGTTCTCTTTACACCTGTACAGCCTATAGACAAGCGTTCCATCTCTGCTTTGCTTAGGTTTGTTCCCGTTTCCTCCATATATTTTTTTACATAACCATATGCGGTTTTGTCTGCAACTGTGGCAATAGTACCTGCCTTAAACACATTATCCTTACCGAACAGCTCTTCTGTATATCTATGTGCGCTGGACTGGTATTCACCGCTAAAGTTAAGGTCAATATCAGGGGTTTTGTCACCCTCAAAGCCCAAGAAGGTTTCAAAAGGAATTTCGTGGCCGTCCTGCAAATACGGTGTACCACATTTGGGACAATTTTTATGCGGTAAATCAAAACCGGAGCCGTACTCGCCATGCTCAAAAAATTCACTGTTTTTACAGTTTGGGCATACATAATGGGGACAAAGAGGATTAACCTCTGAAATACCCGACATAGTGGCAACAAAGGACGAACCTACAGAACCTCTGGAGCCTACCAAATAGCCGTGTGCTTCGCTGTCTGCAACCAATTTTTGGGCTGTCATATACAATACGGAGAAACCGTATTTTGTAATGGCACCCAGCTCACGGTCAAGCCTGTCTTTAACAATTTTCGGCAGTGGGTCGCCGTATTTTTCCTTTGCTCTTTGCCATGTAATAGTGGTAAGCTGCTCCTCCGCACCGTCAATAAACGGTGGAAATACTCCCGGCGGAATCGGTCTTACCTGCTCTATCATATCTGCAATTTTATTTGGGTTTTCTACAACAATTTCGTACGCTTTTTTCTCCCCTAAATACTCAAATTCTTTTAGCATTTCAGCTGTAGTTCTGAAATAAAGCGGTGCTTGGTTGTCGGCGTCACTAAAGCCCTTAGAGGTCATAAGAATTTTTCTGTATTCACTTTCATGAGGGTCCATAAAGTGAACATCGCAGGTTGCAACAACCATTTTACCCAGCTGGTCAGCTAAGCGTATTATGGTTTTATTATACTCCTGTAATTCCTTTTCATCCTTTGCAGTACCGTTTTGCAGCATAAAGGCATTATTGCCTATAGGCTGAATTTCAAGATAATCATAGAAAGAGGCAATTTCTTTAAGCTCATTCCACGGTTTACCTGCTACTATTGCTCTAAACAGCTCGCCTGCTTCACAGGCACTGCCTATAAGCAAGCCCTCACGGTACTTTACAAGCTCAGACTTTGGTATGCGGGGATTTCTGTAGAAATACTTCATATGTCCAAAGGAAATAAGCTTGTATAAATTCTTTAATCCGATTTTATTCTTTACAAGAATTATCTGATGATACGCTCTTAGTTTGTTTGGGTTCGCACCTACTATATTTGTGTTAATATCCTTTACCTGCGTAATGTGATAATCACTTTCCAAGCGCTGTGTGAAATTAACAAAAATTTTTGCAAGCATTTCAGCATCATCTGTAGCCCTGTGGTGGTTAAACTTACCCAAGCGCAGATAATCCGCTATAGTATTCAGCTTATAATTTTTAATATCCCGCAGTATAGATTTTGCTATAGCCAATGTGTCTATAGATGTATAGTTATACGGCAGGTCACAGCGTTCTGCTGTTGCCCTTATGAAAGAGGTATCAAAGTCTGCATTATGTGCAACAAGTATTGCATTGTCACCGCAAAACTCCATAAATTTAAGCAGTGCTTCTTTTTCCTCCGGTGCGTCTGCCACCATATCGTTAGTAATGCCTGTTAACTGTGTTATTTTAGCCGGTATAGGCATATGCGGATTAACAAAGGTAGAGAAATAATCAAGCAGTTCACCGTTTCTTACACGCACTGCACCAATTTCTGTAATTCTGTCTTTTGAGGCACTTAAACCTGTTGTTTCTATGTCAAAGCAAATAAATTCATCTGTAAGCTCTTTGCTGTTGGTTCCCTTTACAGCGGAAATCATATCGTTTACAAAGTAAGCCTCTGTACCATATATAATTTTAATCTTTTCAGGTATTTTTTCTTCTCCCTCTTCATAAGGGGTAATACCGTAAAACTTCTTTTGTTTTTCCTCATTAAAAGCAATGCCGTTTATTTTTTCTGCTGTATTCATAGCCTCAGGAAATGCCTGTGCTACACCGTGGTCAGTAATAGCTATGGCTTTGTGGCCCCACTTTGCGGCACGCTTTACAAGGTCACCGGCAGCATTAACGCCGTCCATAGATGACATATTAGTATGCAAATGAAGCTCCACACGCTTTGTTTCTGCATTATCCACAACTTCTGTAACCTGCGCCGTAGAAATAGCCTTGCCCGAAAAGATAGTATCCCTTGCGTAGCTGTCATACTCTACCTTACCCTTAACAACAATAACATCGCCTTTTTTTATTCCGCTAAGCTGTTCCTGCTTTTTGGCATTATCAAATATTTTTACAACAATAGAGTTGGTATAGTCTGTAATAGAATATGTAGTAATAAAGTATTTGCCGTCTTTTGTAATTTTAGTTTCTGTATTGAAAATCTTGCCCCATATAATGGTCATACCAAGGTCTTCGGTTAAATCCTTAATAGGCGTAGGCTTTTCTTTGCTTAGTGTACCGTAAACAGATGTATAACTGCCTGTAACCAGTTGAGGGTAAAGAGATTCACCGCTGCGCACTTCAATAGTGCTGTTTACCTTTTCTGCCTTATGCTTAGCCTGCTTTTTAACGGCAGTTTCCATTGCACTTTCGTAGTCCTCCATTTTGGTAACTGCTGTTTCTCTAATTTCCTTGACAATATTGTCCTGCTGTTTTGAAATATTTACAGGCAATTCGGTGTCAACTTCCAAAACCCCTGTGTATTCAATTTTAAATTGCAGGTCAAATTCTTCCTGAATAATTTTTGCCAGTGCTTTATCAAAGCCCTTTTTCTGCAAAATTTCTTTTCCGCCATGGAAAAGCTCAACTGTAAGGACATCACCGTTTACGGTTGCTTTGGAATCATTTAGCGAGCCGTTAAAGGTTGGGGTATCTTTCTTTAGTTGTAAAACCAGCTGTGGGTAATACTCCGTTGTGAAAAGCTCCTTTGTAAAGTGAGGTTTGATTGTAAAAGCATATGGCGAAAGAGTAGAAGCTTTTACGGCATCCTCCAGTTTAAATACTGCCTGTCGCTCTACCAAATTATTCAGTTGTAAAAATACAGTAATTTTCCCTGCTTTTCTGTCGTAGCGAATGTTTATAACCTCTGCGCCGGCAATAGCCATAGGGATTTGTTCCGCACTTAGATATTTGGAAAATAAAGCTTCAAAAGACACCATTATAATTTTTCAACTTCCTTAATTAATTCTTCAATAAGCTTGTCTTCAGGTACTTTTCTGATAATTTCGCCCTTTTTAAAGATAAGCCCAACACCGTTGCCGCCTGCTATGCCAATGTCAGCCTCCTTAGCCTCTCCGGGGCCGTTTACGGCACAGCCCATTACAGCAACCTTTATATTTTTATTGCAGTCACGAAGTCTGTTTTCAACCTCTGTTGCAATGGATATTAAATCTATTTTTGTTCTGCCGCAGGTTGGGCAGGATACAAACTGTACACCGTCCCTACGAATATCGAGAGCCTTTAGAATATCCTTTGCGGCATATATTTCTTTTACTGGGTCGGCCGTCAGAGAAACTCTTATTGTGTCGCCTATTCCCTGCAAAAGCAAAGCACCCAAGCCGGCAGAGGATTTTATAATTCCCATTCGCTCTGTGCCTGCCTCTGTTACACCCAGGTGCAAAGGATAATTACATTTTTCGGCCGCAAGTTTATATGCGTCAACCATTGTCTTAACATTTGATGATTTCATTGAAAGCACAATGTTAGTGTAGTCAAACTTTTCTAAAAGTGAAGCATGATAAAGTGCACTTTCACAAAGAGCCTCAGCTGTAGGAGAACCGTATTTGGCAAGTATCTCCTTTTCTACCGAGCCGGAGTTTACACCGATTCTTATTGGAATTTCCTTTGGTTTGCAGGCATCTACAACAGCCTTTACCCTGTCTGTGCCGCCGATGTTGCCGGGATTAATTCTTATTTTATCTACACCAGCCGCAACCGACTCTATTGCAAGCTTATAATCAAAATGTATATCTGCCACAACAGGCATTTTTACATTTTTCTTTAGTGCCGGTATAAGCCTGACAGCCTCCATATTCGGTATGGCTATTCTTATAATTTCACAGCCTGCTTCTTCAAGCCGAACGGCCTGCTTTACACTATTTTCTATGTCAGAGGCAGGAATGTTCAGCATTGACTGAATTGATACCGGAGCACCTCCACCTACTAAAACATTGCCTACTTTAACTTGTTTTGTTTCACTCATATTATACACCTATTGTTAATTTTGCAGAGCAATGCTTTTAATTAATTGCTCTGCAGATATTTGCCTGTTATATAAAATTATTTACTAAATTGTGTCTGTAAATTATCAGCCGCCGCTGAAGCCCTCTCCGGAAAACAAACGCATAACATCCTTAAAGGAGACTAATATCATAAATGCTATTAATATTAAAAAGCCTACAGTATGAACAATACCCTCATATTTCGGCGGTATTGGCTTGCGCCTTACTGCCTCAATCAGCAGGAAGAAAAATCTGCCGCCGTCAAGTGCCGGAATAGGCAACATATTAAATATACCTAGGTTTACGGATATTACCATCATCATAAATATAAGGTTATTTAATCCGTTTAAAAAGCTTGTTTCCAATCCCATAGAGGTAGCTTCCGTAATAGCGCCGGCTGCACCTATAGGGCCGGAAATATCATTCATTGAAAACTGACCGGTTACCAGTCCTATTAAACTTGCCCAAATCATACGCACTACAGAATAGGTTTGCTGAAAGGTTTGGGTTATGACCGTGCCAATGTTTTTTTCAATAGGCTTAACATAAAAGTCAAGCTGAATGTATTTTCTACCGGAAGAATCGGTAGTAGTGTCAAATTTAATGTTACCTAAGTCCTTTAGCTGACCGTCACGGTAAACCTGAATGTCAGGTGAATCGGTCTTCATAGTTGCAAGCGAAAATGAAAAATCCCTTGCAGTATAAATTGCGTATCCGTCTATTGATGCCAGTGTGTCCCCTACCTGCAAACCCTGTGTAGATGATTTTGCGTTTTCGTGAAACGACTCTATAGTGGTTGAGGCATATACAGGCTCCTGTACCACAAGCACGCACATAAGCACAAGCCCTAAAAGTATGTTATTAAACGCACCTGCAACAATTATTATCATTCTCTGCCAAAGTTTAGCCTTGCCAAAGGCGCGGGGATTGTCGCTTTCTTCGTCCTCACCCTCCATTTTGCAGTAACCTCCTAATGGAAAAAGCCTAAAGGAATACTGCGTTTCGCCTTTTTTAAAGCCAAAAATCTTTGGACCCATACCCAGTGCAAATTCATGCACCAATACCCCTGATTTTTTTGCACAGATGAAATGTCCGAATTCATGTGACAAAATTATTAACTCAAAAAGAAGAATACCGATTATTATAAGTAATGCTGCCTGTATTGTAATCAGTCCTTTCTTTAAAATGTATTCTGCAACAGTATGGCATATAACCCTAAAAATTGCAGTGTGGCAATAAACCTACAGTTTTGTATATTCGCTTAAAACAAATTCTCTTGCCGCTCTGTCAGTTTCTAAAATATCCTTTACAGATGTTATCTTACTGTTGCTTACTCTGCTTACCGCTTTAGCTACAAGCTCGCCAATTTGCAAAAACTTTATTTTTCTGTTTAAAAACAGGTCAACTGCCTGTTCATTTGCACCGTTTGCCGCAACAGGTGCAAGCTCGCATTTTTTTACTGCCTGTATACACTGTGACAAGCAGGTAAAGGTTTCGTAGTCCGGCTTATAAAAAGTAAGGGGCGAAACCTCCGTTAAGCTTAGCTGTTTTACGGGAGACTCAAACCTGTTTGGGTAGGTAATGGCATACTGAATAGGAATACGCATATCTGCAACGCCCATTTGTGCAATTACCGAATTGTCAGCAAATTCAACCATAGAGTGTATAATGCTTTCTCTGTGAATAACCACATCAATATTATCAACATCTACATCAAAAAGCCATTTTGCTTCTATAACCTCAAGTCCCTTATTCATCATAGTAGCGGAATCTATGGTTATTTTTTTACCCATACTCCAGTTAGGGTGATTAAGCGCCTGTTCAAGGGTTACATTTTCAAGCTCTGAATTGGTTTTGCCGAAAAACGGACCGCCTGATGCTGTAAGAATTATTTTTTTTAACTCTTTTTTATTATTCATTCCCTGTAAACACTGAAAAATTGCGGAATGTTCGCTGTCTACCGGGTACATATTAACATTATTTCTCTTTACAGCCTCCATAACCAGCTTGCCGCCTGTTACAAGCGTTTCTTTATTGGCAAGGGCAATATTTTTCTTTGCATTAATTGCGCTAAGAGTTGGCTGTAAGCCGACCATACCTACCACCGAATTAAGAACGGTGTCGGCACTGTCAATTACAGCAGCTTCTATAAGTCCGTCCATACCATATGAAACCTTTGTAGATGTATCAGCAATTTTTTCTTTTAAATCTTTTGCTGCCTGTTGGTTAAACATAACGGCAAGCTTCGGCTTAAATTCTCTGATTTGCTGTTCCATAAGCTTGGTATTAGACGCCGCTGTCAGTGCAGAAACCTTTAGGTTAAGCTTTCGTACAACATCAAGTGTTTGCGTTCCTATAGAACCTGTTGAACCTAAAATTGAGATATTCTCAGTCATAAATATACTTCCTTAATTTTATATAACCAAATAACCTTTTACCTGCAAGGGCAAAAAGCATTTAATTTAACATACAAAATGCCACCGCTGAAATGCTTACAGTATTTATAATGTACATTTAAAACGGCAGTACAATTAAACAAGGGGGTGATTGAATACCCCCTATTAACGCAAAACTATTAAGCTACGGCTGTAAGCGGAAAATACTGTACAAAAACAAACAGCATAGGTGCAGTCATAATAATACTGTCACACCTGTCTAATATTCCGCCGTGACCGGGAATAATATTACCGTAATCCTTTACCTTACAGCTCCTTTTAATAAGGGAAAAAGTAAGGTCGCCAATTATTGATGTAACAGTGCCTATAGCGGCGGCAGCCAAAACTCCTATAAAGTTTATAGTGACATTTCCATCAAAAATAATAAACTGGAAAACCAAGGCGTCTACAACTGCGCCTATTACACCTATTATAACTCCGCCTACTGCACCCTCTATGGTCTTTTTAGGGCTTACATTTGGACAGAGCTTATGTTTTCCTAAAAAGCTGCCTACAAAATATGCACCGGCGTCGGAAACCCACGCTATTACAAAGCACAATGTTACATAAAATACCGAATGTGTTTCATCAAGTGCACAGGCGCCTGCCACACAGCTTAGGCCAAAAACAGTCAGACATACTGCTGTTAAAATATATGACATATCAGAAAATTTATATTCTTGATTTTTAACAATCAACAAAACAAAAATGTAGAATACAAATAAAAAGGCAACCATTTTCCACCAGCCTATAGGTACAAGCATAGGCAAAAGCGCCGCAAACAGCATACAAGGTGCTGTTATTTTTACATCTTTTATTAAAGCCTTTGCCGTAAGAAGCTCAACAGTACACGCAAGCGAAGCAATAGCACACAATATATTTACGCACAAGGGAAAATATCTGTTAAAAAACAAGGTCAGTAATATTAAAGGCACACCTATTACGGCAGATAAAATTCTTGTTTTCATTTCTTTAACACCAACCTTTATACGCCGCCAAAGCGTCTGTTCCGCTTAGCATACTCAATAATAGCACTATCCATCATATCCGTGGTAAAGTCCGGCCATAAAACATCCATAATTACATATTCGGTATAGGCAGACTGCCACAGTAGAAAATTGGATATTCTATACTCGCCGCTTGGTCTTATAATAAGGTCGGGGTCAGGCTGACCTGCCGTATATAAATTGTTACTGATAAGGTTGTCGTTAATATCATCTACGGTAATTTTCTTATCTTCAACCTGCTGTGCTATATTTTTTACGGCACGAACAATTTCATCTCGTGAACCGTAGTTCATAGCTATGTTCAGTACCATACCTGTTCGGTCGGCTGAACAACGCTCATTTTCATTTATAAGCTCCTGCAGCTCAGGAGAAAAAGCAGTTCTGTCGCCAATAAACCTTACAACAATATCCTCGTCCTTAAAATCACTGATAGCTTCTTCAAGATAGGACTTAAACAATCCCATAAGGGCATTTACCTCGTCCTGTGGTCTTTTCCAGTTTTCTGTGGAAAAGGCATAAACAGTAAGGTATTTTATGCCAATGTTACTGCAATATTTTGTAATTGTTCTAAAGGTTTTAGCCCCGGCTCTGTGACCGGCACTGCGAGGCAAGCCCCTTTTCTTTGCCCACCTGCCGTTTCCGTCCATTATAATTCCTACATGCTCCGGCAGCTGAACATCCTGCAAGGCAATATTCTGCTTTTCATTGTTTTTTCCTTTTAGAAAAGGCAACATACTTCACCCTCCTAAGCGAATTCTATTGAAGAAAAATTAAATTGACATTATTTCCTTTTGCTTTTTCTCGGCAATAGCGTCAATTTCTTTAACAAACTTATCTGTTAAATCCTGAGTTTTCTTCTCTGCCTGCTTTAGGTCATCCTCAGTAATTTCGCTGTTTTTCTTCATAGCTTTAAACTTGTCAACAGCGTCACGCCTTACATTTCTTATACCTACTTTTGCCTCTTCTGCAAGCTCCTTTACATCCTTAACAAGCTCTTTTCTTCTTTCCTCTGTAAGTGGTGGGAACACCATACGAAGAGCCTTACCGTCGTTTTGAGGGTTAATGCCTACATCTGACATTTGAATAGCACGCTCAATAGGAGTAAGTACAGAAACATCCCAAGGCTGAATCATAAGTGTTCTTGCTTCTGTAACAGATACAGCCGCAAGCTGGTTAATAGGTGTAGGTGCACCGTAGTAGTCAACGGTTACCTTATCAAGCACTGCCGGGTTAGCTCTGCCTGCTCTTATTGCAGAATATTCATTATTTAAGTGGTCAATTCTTCTGTTCATACGC
Organism: uncultured Ruminococcus sp.; assembly: GCA_902789345.1. Taxonomy (GTDB): domain Bacteria; phylum Bacillota; class Clostridia; order Oscillospirales; family Acutalibacteraceae; genus CAG-964. The sequence continues at coordinate 12,706 of CADANT010000027.1, read as the reverse complement.
TCTTCAGCATTTTTTAATACAGTTTTCATATAAATTAGCTCCTTAAAATTATTTTACCAAAGTACCAACCTTTTCACCGCATACGGCTGATACTATATTTTCAGGATTTTCAATACTAAATACCAAAATAGGGATATTGTTGTCTGAACAAAGTGTAGCCGCTGTTGTATCCATAACAGCAAGGCCTTTGTTTAAAATGTCCAAGTATGAAACCTCGTCAAACTTAACTGCGTTAGGGTTCTTCTTAGGGTCGCTGTCATAAATGCCGTCAACCATTGTAGCCTTTAGAATAACATCGGCATCAATTTCGGCTGCACGAAGTGCTGCTGCTGTGTCTGTTGAGAAAAACGGGTTGCCTGTACCACAGCCAAAAACAACTACTCTGCCCTTTTCAAGGTGACGAACAGCCTTGTTTCTGATGTAAGGCTCTGCAACCTGCTGCATTGTAATGCCCGTTTGTACTCTTACTACAACATCAAGCTGCTCCAAAGCGTCAGCTACGCCCAACGCATTAATAACAGTGGCAAGCATACCCATATGGTCTGCTCTTGTTCTGTCCATCTTGCCGCTTGATCTTCCACGCCAAAAGTTACCGCCGCCAACTACTATAGCAACCTCTACGCCCATATCTACCAATTCTTTAATAGGTTTACAAAACTTCAGAACTGTGTCGAAGTCGATTCCGTGCTTTTCGTTTCCGGCAAGTGCCTCTCCGCTAAGCTTTAACAGTATTCTTTTATATTTTGGTTCCATACTTTCTATCCCTTTCTGTTTAAAATCATTTTAAAACGGTCTTACACAGATACGCCAACCTTTGCACCCTTTACATACCGGACCGCATAGTAGGCGTTAGCATAATTATCCTTAATAATAATACTATATCTAAGAATTGTTGTAAAGTAAATGTTTTGATAATTAACTATATTTTAATAATATTTGCTGTATTACTCACACAGGTAAATATTCTTTTTTGTACAAAAAGAGAGCCTAACTGTAAGGCTCCCGATATATTATAATTGCTTTTATAAGCCATAGTATTTAGCGTTAAGCTCATCTAAAAAATCCTTAAAATACTTTGGCAGTTCAGAGCTAAACTCCATATATTTGCCTGTTGTTGGGTGTATAAATCCCAATTTTCCGGCGTGCAAACACTGGCCGCAAAGCTTTGTTATAATCTTTTTTGGTCCATAAACATCGTCACCTGCTACAGGGTGATTAATATACGCCATATGCACCCTTATCTGATGTGTGCGTCCTGTTTCAAGCTGAACAGCTAAATGGGTAAACTCACCAAAGCGTTTAAGCACCTTGAAGTGTGTAACAGCCTCTTTAGAGTTTTTGGCTGTTACAGCCATTTTCTTTCTGTCAGAGGGGTTCCTGCCTATTGGCTGGTTTATAGTGCCGGAATCTTCTTTAATATTGCCGTAAACCACAGTTTGGTACTCTCGTGTAAAGCTGTGGTCTTTAATTTGCTGTGCAATAATTTTATGAGAGTTATCATTTTTTGCAACTATAAGCAAACCGCTGGTGTTTTTATCTATTCTGTGTACGATGCCGGGACGAAGAACACCGTTAATACCCGACAGACTGTCCTTGCAGTGGTACAGCAAAGCATTTACTAAAGTGCCTGTGTAGTTGCCCGGCGCAGGGTGCACAACCATTCCTTTTGGTTTATTTACAATTATTACATCATCATCTTCATAAACAATATCAAGAGGAATATTTTCTGCTTCTGCTTCAAGGGGTACCGGGTCAGGAATTGTAATGCTTACAGAATCACCTATTTTTGTTTTGTAGCTCTTACCCACTGCTTTTTTGTTTACGACCACCTCTCCGTCTGCAATATAGCCCTGAATGGCAGACCTGGTAACCTCCACAAGCTTGTCACTAAGGAATTTGTCAATTCTCAAGCCCTCTTCGCCGCTTATAACATTAAATATAAAACTTTCCATAGTTACTCTGCCTTGCTAATTTTTTTGTCGCTTTCATTGTTAAAAAACAGTATATATACAACAAGCATAATAGTACCGGCAGTAATGCAATAGTCGGCAAAATTACACACCGGACTAAAGAAAGAAAGCTGAATATAGTCTACAACATAGCTTAGGTACACTCGGTCTATTAAGTTGCCTATGCCGCCGCCTATTATCAAGCCTAGAGAAACCAGCAAAACCTTGTTCTTCGGCTTTACTTTAACAAGGTATATAATTATTCCCAAAATTACAACTATTGTAAACACAATAAACAGCCACCTTTGGTCCTGCAGCATACCAAATGCCATACCCTTGTTTTCGCAGTAAAAGAATTTAACAAGTCCACCCAGAATAGTAACTGTACCGCCGGACTGCAATGTACTTGTAACAAGCAATTTAAGCAGCTGGTCGGCAGCTATGGCGACAATTGCTATAATAAAAGCTAAGAGCATATTAACCCTCCTTGTTATAATATCAACAAAAATGTGGTGTATCACCAATACCAAATGCCAACTGCAATGTATAAGCAATTACAGCACCCTCATATTTAGGATAAACTGCAACACAACCTATATTTTCGCACAACATTTAGTATGACACACCACTATTATTTTCAGTATATCACTATATTAACAAATATTATTTCTCAGCAGCTGCTTCTGCTGTATCTTCGCTTTCAGCATTTTGCTGAGTTGCCTGCTCAACTACATTTGAAATGTCAACTTCGGCTGTTTCAACAGCTGTAGCAAGAGGCTTAGCTTCATCTTCTGTAAAGTTCGGAACAGGGTCTGTAGGATACTGCTGGTCAAGCTCAATTTTCTTTTGACCAATATCGGCAGATGTAGGCAAATCCTCAAGCATTCTAATATGATTATTATATGTAGCAAGCAGCTGCTCTCTTAGAACAACAGCGTCAGCCTGCAGCTTTAGGTAGTTGTTTTTCTGCTCAACAATACTTGCGTTTGCATCGTAAACAATACGCTTAGCCTCTGCCTTTGCCTCTTCAAGCATATTAGAAACCTTAGACTCTGCTTCTTTTACTGCTGAACCCTTAACCTTTTCAGCGTTAATTAAAGCACCGCGAACATTTTCTTCGTCCTGTCTGTACTGCTCAATACGCTTTGCAAGAATGTCAAGCTTTTTAACAAGCTCAACCTTTTCCTTTTTATTCTGCTCAAGTGTTGCAACAACCTCATCTACAAAGTTGTCAACATCTTCTGCATTGTAACCTCTGACACTCTTTTTAAATTCAACATTCTTTGCATCCTCAATGCTAATCATATTAAACTTCTCCTTCAAATATATTTTTCAACGGTTAGCTTTAATCTTCCTTTTTTTGTAGTACCGGAAAAATCACTAACCAAGAACTTGCCATTTCCTCTAACCGATATTTTATCACCTGGTTTTACGGTGTGACTTACACTGTCAGTGTTTATGCCATTTACAAAAACCAAGCCCTGCCTAATGGCGGCGGCTGACTTTTCCCGACTAAGGGGATATACAGCAGAAACAACGCTGTCAAGCCTTGCTGAGGCTACGGTAATATTAACCTCAAGTACCTTTTTGTTGATGGGCAGTGAAGCACCGCCGTCCCACAAAGACACATCAACCCCCACAGAGCCTATTTTTGTAAGCTGTGAAAGAATATATTTTTCTACATCACTCTTAACAAAAACAACAGCATATCCGTCGGATATTAAAATATCCCCTACTGTTTCCCTTTTGACTCCTAAGCCCATTAAAGAACCTAAAAAATCTCTGTGGCTTAATTTAAAATCTTTTTTATACTTTATACATATTGCAGATATAGGAAAATAATAATCTTCAATATCAAAACCTTTGCCTGCTATAGCTAAAAAACATCTTTCACTGCCGTCGTAGCCGCCGAAAAATCTGTAATTGTCTAGGCCTGCACCGCTGTTAATGTACTTTAGCGCAACAGAAATTTCGTGCTCGTTTAAAAAGCCCAAGAAGATAGGAAACTGCCTCTTACCTGCATTTAAAACGGCGTCCTGCAGTCTTGCCAGCAGTATATTGTCTTCGCCTGTCATAATGCTCAGTCAATTTGCATACCGTTGCTTTGCAGCTCGTCCAACAGACTGTCACCCTTTAAATCAACATTATTAGGTGTAACAATAAAAATATTTTTGGCAATACGCTGAACTCTGCCTCGGCTTACATATGCACTGCCGCTTATAAAATCAATAATTCTCTTTGACTCGTCATGCGGTGTTTCTTCAAAGTTAAGCAAAACGGTATGGGATTTCATAAGCTCGTCTGCAACCTCTGTAACCTCCACAAAGCTTGTAGGCTTAAAGAAAACAACCTGAAGTTTTGCAGTTGCATTAATATTTAACACCTTATTAGAGGTGCCGTAGGATGAGTCGCTGCTGTATGAGTAGCCGTTGCTTTCGTAATTGTCATTGCTGTCGTAGCTTTCTGAGTAACTGCGGCGGTCGCTTCTGCCTGAGCCGGAGTAAGTATCGTCACCGTAGTCGTCATTTCTTCTGCGAGAGCTTCTTTCATATCTGCTTTGTCTGTCTCTATCTCTATCGTCATCTTCGTAGTAATCGTCTTCCATTTCTTCCGGAACCTGCCATAAATCACGCATTTTATCAAATAGTTTTGCCATAAACTAACACTCCATTATTTATATACTCTTGCACCAAACAGTGAGGAGCCTATTCTAACCATATTCGCTCCGCACTTTATTGCCTCTTCATAGTCAGAGGACATACCCATAGATAAACACTCCATACTAACATTATGCACATTTTTACCCCTAATGTCAACAAAGAGATTGTACATAGAAGAAAAATATGATGATATTTCTGCTTTTGTGTTGCAAATTGGAGGAATAGTCATTAATCCCTTAATTTTTACATTCTCAAGCTCGCTTACCTGACAGCAAAGCTCTTGCAGTTTTTCAGGAAAAACGCCCGACTTACTTTCTTCTTTACCTATATTCACCTCTAAAAGAATGTCAGTTGTTTTATTGTATTTTTTGCTTTGCTTGGAAATTTCCTGTGCCAGCTTTAGACTGTCAACAGACTGTATCATATCTACCTTATCAACAATCTGTCTTACCTTGTTGCTTTGTAAATGTCCTATAAACTGGAGGGAGGTATTTGCCAAATCGTACTGCTCGTACTTTGACAAAAGTTCCTGTACTTTATTCTCTCCAATATATTTCAGTCCCAGTGAAATAGCATAGTTAATGTACTGCGGTTCTACGGTTTTGGTAGCAGAAAGGAATATAATGTCCTCTCTTTTTCTTCCGCTAAGCTCTGCAGCCTTTGCTATATTTTCTTCAATTTTCTTGTAGTTGTACTGAATGTCATTCAACTTCTGTTGATTGCTTAACAATTTTTCCTGCATACAAATCAGTTCCTTCCGTTACAATTTTATCATAAAGCTTTATTGTACTGCCGCTGAAAAGGTTTTTATCTTCATCATCGGTTGTACAAATTGCGTAATCTGCCGTTTCATATAGTTTTGATATTTCAGTAAAGCGAAGCTCGTTACCATAAAGAATGTAAACTCCCTCTACGGTTTTCTCCTTTGTACTTGTTGTACCGTCGGCATTTTCGATATTCTTTGTTACCTTGTCCTTATGTATTGCAGACTTGGCTATTTTAATTCCCGAATAATCCCTTACAGAAATTTCAACCTTTTCCTGTCTTATTTGTGCAAGGGTGCTGTTCATATTTTTACACTCTAAAATTACTACAGCATTGCCGGACGCCTTATCATTGTTTACTGCAACTACAGAGGCTGTAAGAGTATCTGCCGAAGCATAAGGAATGTTTATTTTTAAAAGCCCATCTGCATCGGAAAATTCCTTTGCATCCTTTGCCGACATAGGACAGCAAATGTACCAGTTAAGTTCAGTAACAATTTTTCCTATTACATTGCCGGAAACCTCCTGGGGCTTTGTTTCCTTAAGCTCGTTAAGCTTGTTGTATGTCAATTTTGAAATTTTTGAAACATCATAAACAGACTCATAGCCGTCTGTTCTGCTTACATACATACCAGCCAATGGTGAAAGAATTTGTCCTGTAGACGCCTTTGTAGAAGCCGATATGGTGTCACGCTGTGCCTGCAATTCTGAAAGCTTTTCGTTAAAATCGCTTACAACGCCTGTTGTAATCTGCTTTTCGTTTAGTGTGTACAGCAGGTTCTTTGCCACTTTTGCACTATCTGTAAAATTATTATTTCTTGTATCCTCTATAAAAGTCGTAAGCTGGTTATCCATAGTTTTGTTTATTGATTCTATAGATACGCCGTTTACCTTTGTCATTGAATTTAGCTTTTTAAGATTTGCAATTTCATCATCTAAGTTTGAAAGCTTAGTTGCGTTTATAGCGTCATTTTCGGATTCATATATTGTAGCCAAAACACCGTTTTTTGCTACCTCTTCAAAGTCCTTTGTGTTGTAATACAAAACACCGCCGTTGTCATTGGTTATGTAGGATTCGTTGCGCAGTATATATGCGTCTGACTCCAGCGTTTTTGATACTGTCTGATATTGTGCCGATTCAACATACACCATAGAAAAGCTTGCTGTAAGAAATGACACAAATATATATATTAAAATTATCGCCAATACTATAGGAATTATAAATTTCCATTTTGCCAGCTTTTTCATTATTTATCACCTTACTGTAATTTTATAAAATACCGCTGTTTATTACGATGTTTTCGGCCGCCTTAATTAAAGCGGAACCGTCCATAACATCTGTAAAAAGCCAATTAATTTTGCTGTCTGCCCTAAACCAAGTCAGCTGTCGCTTAGCATAGCGGCGTGTTTCCCTTTTTAGATTTTCCAGTGCTTCATCAAGGGTAATACTTCCCCTAAAATACGGCTCAAGCTCCTTGTAGCCAATAGCCTTTACGGCAGTTGCGGAGTAACTGTTTTGCAAAAAAGCCTTAGCCTCGTCAAGCAAACCGTTTTCCACCATAACATCTACCCGTTTATTTATTCTGTTGTAAAGATTTTCTCTGTTTTGGCAGCTAAGTGCTATGCGAACATCATTATACGGGGACGGTGCCAGCTTTGATTCAGCTAAATGCTGTGTCATTGTTTTTCCTGTAGACTTGTATATTTCAATAGCACGCACAAGTCTGCGGTGATTTTTTGTGCCAATACGCTGCGCCGACTGCGGGTCAAATGTACTTAGCTCCCTTAGAAGCGCCTCTGCCCCCTCGGTATCAAGCCTTTTATACAACTCTGCGCGCAGTTCTTCATTTTCGGGCTGTTGTGAAAATTCTATATTTTCAAGCAGGGCTTTTATGTACAGCCCCGTACCGCCTACAAGCACAGGTACTTTGCCACGGCTGTAAATATCGGCAATTACCTTTCGTGCAACACAAGCATAGTCTGCCACGCTGTATTTTTCTGTAGGATTTACATAGCCAATAAGGTGGTGCGGCACGCCGCAGGTTTCCTCTTCCGTTGGTTTAGCTGTTGCAATATCCATACCCTTATAAATTTGCATAGAGTCAGCAGAAACAACCTCGCCGTTAAACCTTTTTGCAAGATAAATTCCCAGCGCGGTTTTTCCCGACGCAGTAGGTCCGCATACAACTATAAGGGGTATTTTATTATTAACACTGCACAAGTAACATCACACCCTGCCAAATTGTTTTTCAAGCTCTCTTTTTGTAATTACAAAGCAAACAGGTCTGCCGTGTGGGCAGTAGCGAATGTTTTTGTCTGTATCCACAATTTTTGCAATTTCCATAAGCTCCTGCTGATAATTAATATTGCCCGCTTTTATTGCCGAACGGCAGGAAACACTGTGGAACACCCAGTCCATTTGCTCTGTATTAATATCCTTTCGCTTTTCCAAAAGGTTGTTTGCTATTTCAATAATCATATCTTCAATATCACAGCTGTCTACATACTGCGGTACTCCCCTAACTGCTACCTTGCCGTTGCCAAAATCGTCAATGTCAAAATTGTACTCTTTCAGCCTGTCAAAATTTTCTGTTACTGCATTGTACTCATCCTTTGGCAATGTTACAACAACAGGCGCAAGCAGGCACTGCATATAGCCCTTGCCCTTTTCCTTTAGCAGCTTTTCGTAAATCATTCTTTCGTGTGCGGCATGTTTGTCAATAAAGACAATTTTATCCTCACCTTTTTGCACAAGAATATATGTAGAAAAGGCCTCGCCTAAATATTTAAGCTCTTCGCTCATAATATCATCTACATCTGCGTTACTGCGGTTTGGTTCTGCCTTTGCAGAACAAGCCACGACCGTCTGCTCGGCAAAGTCGGAGCCTTCGCTTTCATTATTACCGCTAACTGAATCTGCACCCTCGGTGTAGGAATTACTTTCGGCATCGGTAACAGAAGCAACAGCTTGGTTGTTTTCCGGTTTTTCTTCAATTACTGTGATATTTTCAGTATTAACTTTTTCTGTGTTGTTGTCCTTAATATCAGTTTGCAAATACGGATTAACAGATTGTTCGGGTTGACTGTCACGCACAAATGATGATGTCATTACACTTTCTGTATGTACAAAAGGCTTTGATTTTGGGATGAACAGCTGTGGTTCGTCACCGGAGGAACTGCTTTCATTTTTTGTATCAGCCTTAGTTGATTTTTTACCGAGATTCGTTTCTGCATTAAGACCGCTGACTACAGTTTTTATATTAGCACTGTTATTTTGAGGGGCTGTTTCGTATTTTTTAACATTTGATAAATTTAGCTGATTGCTACCTTCTTCTTTAGGCATATAAGGCTCTTGCTGAAAGGAAAAAGCATTAGGCTTTTTATGAGGAATAATATCCGAATTATTCAGCTTAATTTCCTTGGCAGAGTCACCCTTTAACAACGCCGTTTTTACACCGTGATAAACTGCGTCAAAAATGGGGCGTTCGTTTATGAACCTTACCTCGGTTTTTGCAGGATGAACATTTACATCTACAGTATCGCACGGTATCGAAATGTACATAACACAGGACGGTATTTTCCCCACCATAATTGAGCCTTTAAAAGCCTCTTCCAATGCCTTTGCGGCTGTAAGTGACTTTACAAATCTGCCGTTAATGAAGAAATTCTGCATATTACGGTTTGGTCTGGCAAACTCGGGCTTTGTAATATATCCGCTTATCTGCACACCGTTCAAAGAATATTCAACAGGTATAAGCTTGTTTACAAATTCTCTGCCATACACTGAATATATGGCAGATTTTAAATTGCCGTCGCCAGGAGTTTTAAGCACCTGCTTACCCTCACGAATAAAAGTAAAAGCGATTTCACTGTGTGAAAGTGCAAGCTTGTCTATTATATTAGCAATAGCGTTGCCCTCGGCAACATCTCGTTTTAAAAATTTCATTCTTGCCGGAACATTATAAAAAATATCCCTAACAATAATTGTGGTACCCTTTGGGCATCCTGCGTCACCGCAGGAAACCTCCTGACCGCCGCTTATTTCATAAGATGTACCTATATCCTCAGAAAAATGTCTGGTAAGCAGCTGCACCTTTGCCACGGCACAAATAGACGCCAAAGCCTCGCCTCTAAAGCCAAGCGTGGCTATATTGTCAAGGTCGTGGGCGGTAGATACCTTACTGGTAGCATGGCGAAGAAACGCCTTTGGAACATCGTCTTTCATTATTCCAGAGCCGTTGTCGGTAATCCTTATATATTTTACTCCGCCGTTTTTAATTTCTATTGTTATTGCCGTTGCACCGGCATCTACAGAGTTTTCCAAAAGCTCTTTAATAACAGAGGCAGGTCGCTCTACAACCTCGCCTGCCGCAATAAGCTCTGCGATGCTTTTATCAAGAACATTTATTTTACCCACAGGCATTTCCTCCTTTTTTAATTACACTAAAAATTTAATTTACAACTGTTCGGCCTTTGCCTTTAGCTTATAGAGAATATTCATTGCTTCTATAGGCGTAAGGGTGTTAAGGTCTGTTTCTTTTAGTTGAGATATAATTTCGTTGTCAGCTACGCTTCCTAAAAGTGAAAGCTGCGGCACAGGTTCTTCTTTTGGCTGTTTTTTCTTTACAATATTAACTTTTTCGTCTGTACCGCTTTCGTATTCCTTTTGAATGTCCTTTGCTCTTTTAATTACCCAGTCAGGAATACCGGCAAGCTTAGCTACCTCAATACCGTAGCTCTTGTCGGCTCCGCCGGAAACAATACGGCGTAAAAATGTAATGTCATCACCGTTTTTCTTTACGGCAATGTTGTAATTCTTTACACCGTCAAGCAAGTCCTCCATAATTGTAAGTTCGTGATAGTGAGTTGCAAATAGGGTTTTTGCCCCCAGCTTTCTTTTATCGCTTACATATTCAAGCACCGCTCTTGCTATACTCATTCCGTCAAAGGTTGATGTTCCTCTGCCTATTTCATCAAGAATAAGTAGGCTGTCGGACGTTGCATTTTTTATAATATTTGCTACCTCGTTCATTTCTACCATAAAGGTTGACTGACCGGAGGCTAAATCGTCGGACGCACCCACACGGGTAAATATTTTATCAACTATGCCTACATTTGCACTTGCCGCCGGAACAAAGCTGCCCATTTGAGCCATTAAAACTATAAGCGCCACCTGACGCATATATGTAGATTTACCTGCCATATTAGGGCCTGTAATAATTGCCGTGCGGTTGTTGTTTTTATCAAGCAAAACATCATTTGGCACAAAAGGTGTATCCTTTAAAAGCTGTTCTACTACAGGGTGTCTGGATTCTTTCAGCTCCAGTACGCCTTTAACATTAATACCCGGCTTGCAGTAGCGATTGTCGGAGGCTACATTTGCAAGTGAACACAAAACATCAAGCTTTGCTATGTTTTCGGCTGTAGACTGAACCCTATTAAGGTTGCCGGCTACAAACTCACGCACCTCTTCATACAGTTTGTATTCAAGTGCTACAGACTTTTCCTTTGCACCCAGTATTCTGCCCTCTACTACCTTTAAATCCTGTGTAATAAAGCGTTCGCAGTTTGCCAGGGTTTGCTTGCGTATGTATGTGTCCGGCACCATATTTTGGTATGCCTTTGTTACCTCTATGTAATAGCCAAATACTCGGTTATAGCCTACCTTTAACTTAGGAATACCCGTTTTTTCTTTTTCCTGCGCTTCTATAGACGCCAAAATATCAGAAGAATTGTTCATATCCTTCATAATTGCGTCAAACTCCTGACTGTAGCCTTGGCGAATCATTCCGCCCTCACGAATTGAAAACGGTGGTTCATCTACAATGGAGCTGTTTATTTTTTCAAATACATCCGAAAGAACATCTATACCGCTGTAAATTTCTTTTAGCAGATTAGACTCTACAGGTTGGGTAGTTTCTTTTAAATGGGGTATTTTGCTTATAGCACTGCACAAAGACCTAAGCTCTCTTGCGTTTGATGTACCGTAAACTATACGCGTCATAAGGCGTTCCATATCAAGAATACCCTGCAATGCGTCGGTAATGTCAAGCCTTAGCATAGTGTTATTAACAAGCTCCTCTACGGCGTTTTGCCTTTTTATAATAGCACCACAGCTGATTAAAGGCTGTTCTATCCAGGTACGAATAAGCCTTTTACCCATTGAGGTTTTTGTTTTATCAAGCACCCACAGCAAGGAGCCGCGCTTTTCCTTGTTGCGCATGGTTTCTATAAGCTCCAGATTCCTTCTTGTGTTAAAGTCCAGTCCCATATACTGGTTGTCGGAATAAAAAACAAATTCACGCAGTCTTTCCAGTCCGTTTTTCTGAGTAGCTTTTAGGTAGTCTACCAACGCACCTACACTGCACATTGTTACGGCATAGCTGCCTTTTTCAAGCTCCTGTGCCGTTTCAGAGCCAAAGCGCTCCTCTACCGTAGCCTTGCAATGCTCATAATCAAACTTATCATCAGTTAAAAGCTCTACACCGGCAGAAAGCTTGTCCTTTATAAAGCGGGCAAGCTCCTTGTAGCGTACAGTGTCGCCGCCAATAAGTATTTCACGGGGATTAATCTTTCCAAGCTCATTTTTAAGAAGTGAAACAACATCGTCACCTTTTAAAAATGTTCCTGCAAACTCGCCTGTAGAAATATCACAGTAGCAAACACCTATAGAATTTTCCAGAGTATATATACAGCTGATGTAGTTATTTATACCCTCGTCAAGCATACTGCTTTCGGTAACTGTACCGGGGGTAATAACCCTTATAATGTCTCTTTTTACCAGTCCCTTTGCCGTGGCCGGGTCTTCAACCTGCTCGCATATAGCTACCTTGTAGCCCTTTGCAACCAGTCTTGCTATGTACGATTCACTGCTGTGAAACGGCACGCCGCACATAGGCGCACGCTCTGCCTGACCGCAGTCACGGCCGGTAAGGGTAAGTTCAAGCTCTTTTGAGGCAAGCTTTGCGTCATCAAAAAACATTTCGTAAAAGTCGCCCAGTCTAAAGAAAAGTATAGAATCCTTATTCTGTTCTTTTATCTGTAAATATTGCTTCATCATCGGCGAAAGCTCAGCCATCAAAATCACCTCTTAAAATTATTTTTAAATATTAACATCACTAAAAATCAGTGACAGCCTCCGCAGCATGAGCAGTCGTGTCCGCAGTCGGTTTGCTCCTGTACTGTGTCAGGATCTGCACCCTCGGCACTCATAGTAATAATGTCGATTATGTGCTTAATCTTGTGGTCAAGCTCTGTCTTTGCGTTGTTGTAGTTAGCCATATTTTCGTTTGACATAACCTTTTCGTAGCACTCCCTTAACTCCTGGTTAAGC
>CADANT010000026.1 GCA_902789345.1 uncultured Ruminococcus sp. | reverse complement strand
ATGGATGTAAATAAACGCAGAGTTGTGCCGTTCTACCCGCACGTCGTTCCTGCCCCCTTGTTGTCAGGAGCGTTATCTCGCTCGCTCTTACTTACGCAAGAGGTCTTGGCGGAGTATCCCGTGCAGACGGTCATTCAGTTGTATATAAATATAGCAGATAACGCTATAAGTTTAGTATAATACACAAATATGTTTATGTCAAGTGGTTTTGAAGAAAATAATTAAACTTTTTTATTTACATTGCTCTTGACGACATTAAACTTATATGCTATTATAATTACAAGAAAATTCGACAAGGAGTGAGAATAATGGCTATTGGCGAAAGAATCCGCTTTATCCGTAATCTCAGAGGAATGACACAGAAATACTTAGGTATAATGGCAGGCTTGCCTGAAAGAACTGCCGACATCCGTATGGCGCAGTACGAAGCAGGAACAAGAACGCCGAAAGAAGATTTAACTAAGGCTTTGGCTCACGCTTTAGATGTATCGCCCGACGCTTTGACCGTACCCGACATTGATTCCTATATCGGTTTAATGCACACGCTGTTTGCCTTAGAGGATATATACGGTCTGACGATTGAAAACAGGGACGGCGAAATCATTATGCGTATTGATCCGTTCAAGAGCAGAGAAGCCAGAAATCTTTTAGATGATCTCCCCGGTTGGTGCGCAGAGCGTGAGAAATACCGCAAGGGCGAAATCAGCAAGGACGATTATGATAAGTGGCGTTATAACTACCCGAAGTATGACACCTCAAAGCGTTGGGTAAAGGTGCCGTCTAAAGAGCTAAGCGACGCTTTGATTGAGGGATTGAGAAAAGAAAAGAATTGATGTAACTATTACTTGTTAGGTGGAGAAAATGAATTCATTCTTTATATTTGGCTGGTATGGACTACTGATTGCAGTTATAGGTGATTTACTTGTTTCGACGATTCTTTCTTTGTTTTATAAAGGTTATAACATTGCAACAATGTCAATCAGTGCTTTAGGAAATCCTCAAAGCCCCGTCAGATTGCCGTTTAATATTTGGATGTTTATAGAAGGAATGCTTTTCTTGATTTCACTGCCTGCATTATATAAGCAGTATCATTCAACATCAGGTTGGATGACAATTATCTTAATCGTTTTTATTGCAGTGTTTGGAATTGGAGCTTGCATTTTTACGGCTTTCTTTAGTGTAAACGAAACCAAAGAAATAGTTACATTTTCATCTAAAATACACGGAGCGGGTTCAGCACTTGGTTTTATGGTCTTTCTATTTGTTCCATTACTTTTAGCGATCCTTTCTTTTAAAGGCGGAGATATGATTATTGGTTTTATAAGCATTATCTGCTTTATTATTTCATTAGTTTTCTTTGCGATGTTTGTTATGTCTGATAAAAAGGAATTTGCAAATACAGTTATTTCTAACGAAGGGTTGTGGCAAAGACTCAATTTAATTTTTATGTATTTACCACTTGCAATCATTTCTGTAAAAAACATTCTGCAAACCACTTAAATCATACCTCTTAATAGAATACAGCAAAATCAAAAGCCCTTAGCTGCATTGCACACAGCTAAGGGCTTCATCATATGGATTTTTACAGTCGCAAACCAAAAAACGATTATTCATTTACTCCACAACCGTCTGATACACAGAATAATTGTGGTTGTAGCGACTGTTATCAAATTGTTATCAAAAGCAATGTAAATAGCTCGCAAACCCGCATAAACACTGGGTTTTTAGCGTTTTACATATCACTCCCACTCGATTGTAGCCGGTGGCTTGGAGGTTATATCGTAGACTACTCTGTTTACATTTTTAACCTCATTTATGATTCTACTTGATACCTTTGCAAGCAGGTCATATGGGATTCTTGCCCAATCGGCAGTCATAAAATCGTTGGTTGTTACTCCACGAAGGGCAATTGTATTATCATAGGTTCTGCCGTCACCCATTACACCAACACTGCGAATACCGGTCAGTACTGCAAAGTATTGGTTAATTTCACGGTCTAATCCGGCGTTTGCAATTTCCTCACGGAAAATAGCATCTGCGTCTTTTAATATGTCAAGCTTGTCCTCGGTAATGTCGCCTAATATACGAATAGCTAAGCCCGGACCCGGGAACGGCTGACGCCATACCAAAAACTCCGGAACGCCAAGCTCTAAGCCTGCCTTACGAACCTCATCTTTAAACAGGTCACGCAGTGGCTCTACAATGTCGGTAAAGTCCACATCCTCCGGTAAGCCTCCAACATTGTGGTGGCTCTTAATAACCTCGGCTTCGCCCACGCCGCTTTCTACAACATCAGGGTATATTGTACCCTGACATAGGAAATCTACCTTGCCGATTTTTCTTGCTTCTTCTTCAAATACTCTAATAAATTCTTCACCGATAATTTTACGCTTTTTCTCAGGCTCTGAAACACCAGCAAGTTTGCTTAGAAAACGGTCCTGAGCATTTACTCTTATTAAGTTCATATCAAACTGCTCTTTAAAAACCTTTTCAACCTGGTCACCCTCGTCTTTGCGAAGCATACCGTGGTCAACAAATATACAGGTTAGCTGTTTGCCTACGGCCTTGTGAACAAGAAGCGCTGCTACAGAAGAGTCAACACCGCCAGAAAGTCCACATAGAACCTTTTTATCACCAATTTTTTCTTTTAAGTTTTGAATTGTTGTAGTTACAAATGATGACATTTCCCAGTTACCTGTGCAGTTGCAAATATCAAACAGGAAGTTATGCAGCATTTGCTTACCCTCTTTAGTGTGTTGAACCTCAGGGTGAAACTGCATTGCATATAGCTTTTTTTCGTCGTTTGCCATTGCAGCTACAGGACAGTCCGCACTGTGTGCTGTAACCTTAAAGCCCTCCGGAAACTTTGAAATATAATCGGTATGGCTCATCCAAACAACACTGTTTTCAGATACAGAATTAAACATAACACTTGTGTTGTCAAAAGCTACCTCGGTGTTGCCGTATTCTTTTACAGCAGAGCTGGCAACCTCGCCGCCACAGGAGTTAGCCATCATTTGTGCTCCGTAGCAAATACCTAAAACAGGTATTCCCAATTCAAAAAGCTGTGGATCACACTTAGGTGCTTTGTCGGCATATACGCTGTTAGGACCACCGGAAAAAATAACACCCTTATATCCTAAAGCCGAAATTTCAGCGGCAGTTGTTTTGTATGATTTAATCTCGCAATATACATTTTGCTCACGAACTCGTCTTGCAATAAGCTGTGCATACTGACCGCCAAAGTCCATAACCAAAATAGCTTCACTCTTAATATTCATTAACTAACCTCCTGTTAAAAATAATCCCCTAGACGCGGAGAGCTATTTGTTTTACAACATATCAATTATATTTAAAAACACACCTTAAAAGGATTGCATTTTCAGAAAAATAAAACAGATACTCTGTGAAACAATGTATATGTTTAAGATACCATAAACTATGGGTATAGTCAAGATTTTGACCGTATATAATTAACGGTACATCTGCGTTGTAAATAGATTTATCCTTTTTAAGTAACTTTTTTGATATTGTAATTTTGAGGGGTAAAATGTGCCGCAGAAAGAAAAACATTACAATTGGTCATACAATAAGTATTCAAAATTGGATAATGAGCGTCTGTTTAAGATTTCTCCACAATATGTTCAACGCTGGATATATGAAAATGACACGCCTTATGTAGAAAGCTTTGATTTTGTTAACGGAGTGTATAATAAGGAAATTTATAAGTGTTGATGTATTCAAACCAATTTTGGCACTCCCCCATTTTTGTATTAACAAAGTTTAGGAATATTTATTAATAAAATTTTGGTTAGCATCACATTTTGTCAAAATATGTATTGACAAAATGTGATGCTGTTTATATAATATTTAAGGAAGTGCGTGTGTGTTTCTGTAAGTAACGCTTTAACACATAAAAGCGTTACACTTTTATGTGTTAAAGCGTTATAGATAACTTGAGGAGGAAATAAAATGGCAAAATTAACTGAAGCAAACCTGGTAACTTACAGCCCCAATTTAAAGGTTTTGGACTGCACCCTTAGAGACGGAGGTTTGGTAAATAATTTCTACTTTACTGATGAATTTGTTAAAGATTTGTACAATGCCGCTATAAAGGCAGGTATTGACTATATGGAGTTTGGTTACAAGGCTTCTACCGATATTTTCAATGAGAGCGATTTTGGTAAGTGGAAGTTCTGTAAAGACGATGACATTAGAGCGATTGTAGGAGATAATGACACTAATCTAAAAATTTCCGTTATGGCTGATGTTGGCAGAACAAACCATAAGCGTGACATAATCAACAGAGCCGACAGCCCTATTGACCTAATCAGAGTTGCTACATATATTAACACTGTTCCGGCAGCAATTGAGATTATTGAGGACGCTAAGAACAAGGGCTACGAGGTTTCCTGCAATATTATGGCTGTTTCAAAGGTAAACAACGAGGACTTAATGAATGGTCTTAAGGAAATTGCCAACAGTAGCGTTGATGTAATCTATATGGTAGACAGCTTTGGTTCATACTATCCTGAACAGATAGCTAAACTTGCTGACCAGTATGTTGAAATTGGTGACAAATACAAAAAGAATATTGGTATTCACGCTCACAACAACCAGCAGCTTGCTTTTGCAAATACAATTACATCACTTAGACATGGTGCAAACTTCCTTGATTCAACAGTAAGCGGTATGGGCAGAGGTGCCGGCAACTGCTTCACAGAATCACTTCTTGGCTTTTTGAGAAACCCAAGGTACAACCTTGTGCCAATTATGGACTTTGTTCAAAAGCATATGCTACAGCTTAAAAAGGACGGCAATGTATGGGGATATGACATTCCATATCTGCTTACCGGCGTTTTAAACGCTCACCCGTCATCAGCTATTAGATTTATAAAGGAAAACAGAACAGATTATTCGAAATACTATCAAGAGCTTTTAGATGACACACTGTAATTTATAAACTACAGACTATAATTATGTTCATTTTAAAAATGCTTTGATAAATTACATAATTCCCTTAGAGTGTTACACTTAAAATTGCAGTAATTTTAAGTTAGGCTCTAAGGGGATTTTCTATACTCTGATAGAATATGCCTTTAATGGACGATATTTGCGTTATAGGCGCAAATACCTTTTCACCTGTATTGTTAAAGGGTAGACATTAAAAATTAACCCATAGGGATTTTATTATAGCTTTTACCTCTCCCTCTGCTTTGTTACTAAGCATCATAAGGATTTAAAAATCCGTCTGCTGCAATTTCTTGCAACAGACGGATAAATGTTTTATAAGCTCAACCGATAATTATACACAAACAAATGTATAACCTCGCTATTCACTGTATTAACTAATAAATTACTTATTTGCAATAGCAGCCTGAGCAGCAGCCAATCTAGCTATTGGAACTCTAAATGGAGAGCAAGATACATAGTCAAGACCAATCTTGTGGCAGAACTCTACTGAAGATGGGTCACCACCGTGCTCACCGCAGATACCAATGTGTAGGTTAGGATTTACAGGCTTACCTAGCTTAATAGCCATATCCATTAGCTTACCAACACCAACCTGGTCTAGCTTAGCAAATGGATCGTTCTCGAAGATCTTAGCGTCATAGTAAGCATCTAGGAACTTACCTGCATCATCACGGCTGAAGCCGTATGTCATCTGAGTTAGGTCGTTAGTACCGAAGCAGAAGAAATCAGCCTCTTTAGCAATATCGTCAGCTGTTAGAGCAGCACGAGGAATTTCGATCATTGTACCTACTTCGTACTTTAGGTCACTGCCGGCAGCAGCAATTTCAGCGTCAGCTGTTTCAACAACAACCTTCTTAACATACTTAAGCTCTTTAACATCACCAACTAGTGGAATCATAATTTCAGGCTTAACTGTCCAGTCGCTGTGAGCCTTCTGAACATTGATAGCAGCACGAATAACAGCTGTTGTCTGCATCTTAGCAATTTCAGGATATGTAACAGCCAAACGACAACCTCTGTGGCCCATCATTGGGTTAAACTCGTGTAGAGAGTTGATGATTGTCTTAATCTCTTCAACTGTCTTGCCCTGTGCATCAGCAAGCTTCTTAATGTCAGCCTCTTCTGTAGGAACAAACTCGTGTAGAGGTGGATCCAAGAAACGGATTGTAACAGGATTACCCTCAAGAGCCTCATACAAAGCCTCGAAATCGCCCTGCTGATATGGAAGAATCTTAGCAAGAGCTGCTTCTCTCTCTTCAACTGTATCTGAGCAGATCATCTCACGGAATGCAGCAATTCTGTCCTCTTCAAAGAACATATGCTCTGTACGGCAAAGACCAATACCCTCTGCGCCAAGCTCTCTAGCCTTCTTAGCGTCAGCCGGTGTATCAGCATTTGTACGAACCTTTAGCTTTCTGTACTTGTCAGCCCAAGCCATGATTCTGCCGAATTCGCCGGCAATCTTAGCGTCAACTGTAGGAATCTGACCGTCGTAAATGTTACCTGTTGTACCGTCGATAGAAATGTAGTCACCCTCGTGGAATTCCTTACCGCCAAGTGTGAACTTCTTGTTCTCTTCGTCCATAGCGATGTCGCCACAACCTGATACACAGCAAGTACCCATACCACGAGCAACAACGGCTGCGTGAGATGTCATACCGCCACGAACTGTTAGGATACCCTGAGAAGCCTTCATACCTGTAATATCTTCAGGTGATGTTTCCAAACGAACCAAAACAACCTTCTCGCCCTTTGCGTTCCAAGCCTCTGCATCCTCAGCTGAGAATACAACCTTACCGCAAGCAGCACCAGGAGAAGCGCCTAGGCCCTTACCCATAGGTGTAGCAGCCTTTAGAGCAGCTGTGTCGAACTGTGGGTGTAGAAGTGTATCAAGGTTACGAGGGTCGATCATTGCAACAGCCTCTTCCTCTGTTCTCATACCCTCGTCAACAAGGTCACAAGCAATCTTTAGAGCAGCCTGAGCTGTTCTCTTACCGTTTCTTGTCTGAAGCATATATAGCTTCTTGTTCTCAACTGTGAACTCCATATCCTGCATATCTCTGTAGTGGTTCTCCAAAGTTGAGCAAACTTCCTTAAACTGAGCAAATGCCTCTGGGAATTCCTCTTCCATCTTAGCGATTGGCATAGGTGTACGAACACCAGCAACAACGTCCTCGCCCTGTGCGTTAATTAGGAATTCACCCATAAGCTTCTTCTCACCTGTAGCAGGGTCTCTTGTAAATGCAACACCTGTACCACAGTCATCACCCATATTACCAAATGCCATTGACTGTACGTTAACAGCAGTACCCCATGAATATGGAATATCGTTGTCACGACGGTAAACATTTGCACGAGGGTTGTCCCAAGAACGGAATACTGCTTTAACAGCACCCATTAGCTGCTCCTTAGGATCGTCAGGGAAGTCAACGCCGATCTTCTCCTTGTACTCAGCCTTAAACTGTGAAGCAAGCTCCTTTAGGTCTTCAGCTGTTAGCTCAACATCATATGTAACGCCCTTTTCAGCCTTCATCTTGTCGATAAGCTCTTCAAAATACTTCTTACCAACTTCCATAACTACATCAGAATACATCTGAATAAATCTTCTGTAGCAGTCCCAAGCCCAACGAGGGTTGCCTGATTTCTCAGCAATTACATTAACAACATCCTCATTTAAACCAAGGTTAAGAATTGTATCCATCATACCAGGCATTGAAGCTCTGGCACCTGAACGAACGGATACAAGCAATGGATTTTCCTTATCACCAAACTTCTTGCCTGTAATCTCTTCCATCTTCTCAATGTACTCATTGATCTGACCCTGAATCTCATCGTTGATTTCACGGCCGTCCTCATAGTACTGTGTACAAGCCTCAGTTGTGATTGTAAAGCCCTGAGATACAGGAAGACCAATGTGTGTCATCTCTGCAAGGTTTGCACCCTTACCACCAAGAAGCTCTCTCATGTTAGCATTACCTTCGCTAAAAAGGTATACCCATTTGTTTGCCATTTGACAATTCCTCCTAAGAAAAATTTTAATTAAGCACCGCATACACGGCGCACTACTAGCTGACTTTTATACTAAGTCTAAAAGTTATTATAACAAATACTTTTAAAAATTACCATACCTTTTTGCTAATTTACTATAAGTTTTCTAAAATTTTTAACATTAAATCTAACAGTACAAAAAAATTCATTTATTATTACATCATTAAATAACAATTTATAACAATAATTTTACTTTAAAAACTTTTTAAAGCCATACAAAAAAATAAATAAGCAAGATATAGCTAAATTAAACCGCTTTGCAGTATGTCTACTTTATTAATTTATTTCATATGATTTTCACTATTACTGTTGAAAGTAATAAATTTATAATTTTCATATTTTTTATGTCGAAAAGGGTTGAAATTTTTTTCAACTATGAGATAATATAAATGTATGTGAAAAAATTAACTAAATTCTTTTGTTTCTTTTTTCAGTAATCAATATAACGGAGGATTTTCCATTATGGCAAATAAATGTGCTGTTATTCTTGCCGGCGGCGAGGGTAAGCGTATGAAATCTGACAAGCCTAAAACCTTGTCACAGGTTTTGTCAAAGCCTATGCTGCAGTGGGTTATAGACGCTTTAAGAAAAAGCGGTGTAGACAGTATCTGCGTTGTTAAGGGCTACAAAAAGGAATGTATAGAGGACTTTGTGGCAGACCTGCCATACAAAATAACTACTGTTTATCAGGCAGAGCGCCTTGGTACCGGTCACGCAGTGATGATGGCAAAGGAATTTTTGACAGAACACGGCGGCGATGTTATTATACTAAACGGCGACGCACCTTTTATGGACAGCCAAACAATTGAAGATGCTTACAAACAGCACACAGCCTTGAAAAACAGTGCTACTGTTATTTCAGCTAAAGTCAGCGACCCTACAGGCTATGGCAGAATTGTAAGAAATCCTGACGGCTCACTAAAAGCAATTGTAGAGCAAAAGGATGCCGATGCTGCTACGGCTGCTGTTAATGAAGTAAACTCCGGTGGCTTTTGGTTTAACACAGCCGACCTTTTAAGTGTGCTTGACAAAATTCAGGCAAATAACGCCGCAAAGGAGTATTACCTGCCGGACGCACTAAAGCTGCTGCTTGATAACGGCAAAAGCGTTGGCGCATATACTGCCGCTTCAGCCGACACTGTGCTTGGCGCAAACGACCCTGCTCAGCTGGCAGAGCTGAATGATATTGCCAAAAGCAAGTACGGTAAATATCCATATTAACAGTCTGTATTTTTTATTAACAAAACTAAAGTAAATTTTATTACACTCTTGTGTAACTGAATATTAGGAGGACATTTACATGAATTTTCACGGTAAAGACATTAAAATTTTTGCAGGAAGCTCAAATCTTACAGTAGCTAAGGGTATTGCAGACGGTTTGGGTTTACCACTGGGTAAGTCAGACTGCTGTACTTTCAGCGACGGTGAAATTGCAATTTCACTTAACGAATCAGTTCGTGGTTCTGAGTGCTTTATTGTACAGTCAACCTGTGACCCTGTAAACGACAACCTTATGGAGCTTTTAATTATGATTGACGCAATGAAGAGAGCTTCTGCTGCAAGAATTACAGCAGTTATGCCTTATTTCGGATATGCTCGTCAGGACAGAAAAGCTAAGCCAAGAGATCCAATCTCAGCTAAATTAGTTGCCGACCTTATTACAACTGCCGGCGCTGACAGACTGCTTACAATGGATCTTCATGCTAACCAGATTCAGGGCTTCTTTAATATTCCTGTTGATCACCTTTTGGGTGCACCTTTACTTGCAAGATATATGAAAGAAATGGTTGGCAGTGATAAGGAAGATTACATAGTTGTTTCTCCTGACCTGGGTTCAGTTACAAGAGCAAGAAACTTTGCTAATAAAATTGGCTGCGGTCTTGCTATAGTTGACAAGAGAAGACAGAGAGCGAATGTTTCAGAGGTTATGAACATTATCGGTGATGTTAAGGACAAGAAGGTTATTCTTGTTGACGATATGATTGACACAGCCGGTACACTTTGCAATGCGGCTGCTGCACTTATTGAAAGAGGCGGCGCTACAAGCGTTACAGCCTGTGCTACACATGCTGTTCTTTCCGGTCCTGCTATTGAAAGAATCCAGAATAGCGTTATTTCAAAGGTTGTTCTTCTTGACACAGTACCTGTTGAGGGCGAAAAGCTTATAGACAAATTTACTGTACTTCCTGTAGCTCCTACATTTGCAAGAGCTATCGAGAGAATTTACGCTGACCAGCCATTCAACAATGTATTTGGCTGATAAATAAGCAGTTAATTTAGTTTTGTTTTATCCTATCCCCTTGCATTAGGTTATATGCAAGGGGATTTTCTATTGCGGAGAAAATTTTCCAAATTCCATTTAGATAAAAAATCGCCCCACAGTATATGACATACTGTGGGGCTGATTAATAAACGCAAAGAATAACAGACTATATTAATAATTAATTATCTGTATATAATATTTTCACGCTTAGCGCCGTTAGAAACTATTGTTATAGGAACACCAATGTGCTTTTCGGCAAACTCAATATACTTTCTGCAGTTTTCCGGCAAATCTTCATATTTAGTAATATGAGAAATGTCACACTTCCAACCCGGAAGCTTTTCAAGAATTGGCTTCGCTCTCTTTAGCTTTGTAGTAGATGGGAAATAGTCAATTCTTTCACCGTCAAGCTCGTATGCAACACATATCGGAATTTCGTCTAAATAGCCCAGTACATCAAGAACAGTGAAAGCTACCTGTGTAGCACCCTGCACTCTACAGCCATAGCGTGTTGCAACCAGGTCAAGCCAACCCATTCTTCTAGGTCTGCCTGTTGTTGCGCCGTACTCGCCGCCGTCACCGCCACGGCGTCTTAGCTCGTCTGCCTCTTCCCCGAAAATCTCAGAAACAAATTCTCCTGCGCCTACGGCACTGGAATATGCCTTTACAACAGTAACAATTTCCTTAATTTCGTAAGGAGGCAAGCCTGCGCCCACAGCACCGTAACCTGCTATTGTATTTGACGATGTAACCATAGGATATATACCGAAGTCAGTATCCTTAAGTGCACCAAGCTGGCCCTCAAGCAGAATGTTTTTGCCTGCCTTAACAGCATCATATGTGAATGAGAAAGTATCGGCAACATATGGTGCAAGCATATCCTTGTATACCATTAGCTTATTAAAAATTTCTTCTTCTGTAATTGGTTCTTTGCCGTACAGATTCTTTAATGTAGCATTTTTAATCTCAAGAACACGCTTAATCTTGTCTTTAAGTGTGTCAACATCATCATAAAGCTCGTTTACCTGAAAACCGATTTTTGAATACTTGTCAGCATAGAACGGAGCAATACCGCTTTTAGTAGAGCCAAAAGAGTTTTTGCCTAAACGCTCCTCCTCGTAACAGTCGAAGGCAATATGATAAGGCATAACAATCTGCGCTCTGTCGGAAATAAGAATATTAGGCTTTGGAACGCCACGCTCCTCAAGCTCCTTCATTTCCTTTACAAAGTTTTCAACGCTTAGAGCAATACCGTTGCCTATAATATTTGTAATATGGCTGTGAAACACGCCTGACGGCAACTGATGCAGTGCAAACTTTCCGTAATTGTTTACAATAGTATGTCCTGCATTACTGCCACCCTGGAATCGAATAACTATATCGGATTCAGAGGCAAGCACATCGGTAATTTTACCCTTACCCTCGTCGCCCCAGTTGGCTCCTACTATAGCTTTTACCATTTTTTCTTCACTCCTTAAATATTCCCAAATAGCAGGGAGGTATATTATACATTAATTTCTGCCTGTTCTGTTGCAATGCTGCTATATGGCTCAAGAGCAGGCTTTACAACCTCGTTTAAGAACTCCTCTGTTTGCTGTGGGGCTCTTCCTACATATTTTTCAGGAGAAATGATTGATTTTAGCTCGTCCAAAGTTACACCAAAAGCATCATCAGCGGCAATACGCTCAAGCAGGTCGTTTTCTCCGCCCTCTTCTTTAATTACTTTTGACGCAGCCATTGAATGTACTCTGATTCTTTCGTGAAGCACCTGCCTGTCGGCACCTCTCTTTACAGCGTCCATCATTATATTTTCTGTAGCCATAAAAGGTAATTCTTTTCTTAGGCGCTGTTCAATAACCTTTTCATATACAACAAGTCCGTCTGCTACATTTGCATACAGATTAAGAATAGCGTCAACACCCAAGAATGCCTCTGCAACACTTATACGCTTATTTGCACTGTCGTCAAGAGTTCTCTCAAACCACTGTGTAGCGGCAGTAATAGCCGGATTAAGGACATCACACATAACATATCTTGACAATGAGGTGATTCTCTCACTGCGCATAGGGTTACGCTTGTAGGCCATTGCTGAAGAACCAATTTGATTCTTCTCGAAAGGCTCCTCTACCTCTTTTAGGTGCTGAAGCAGTCTAATATCGTTAGAGAACTTTGACGCTGACTGTGCAATTCCACTTAAAACCGCTAGGAACTGTGAGTCAAGCTTACGGCTGTAGGTTTGTCCTGACACGGCAAAGCAACCGTTATAGCCCATCTTTTCAGCAATTTTCTTGTCAAGCTGTCTGCATTTTTCGTGGTCGCCCTCAAACAGCTCCAAAAAGCTTGCCTGTGTGCCTGTTGTACCCTTAGATCCTAACAGCTTTGCCTTTGAAAGCTGATATTCAACATCTTCTAGGTCCATAAGTAAATCCTGAATCCATAGAGTTGCTCTCTTGCCGACTGTTGTAGGCTGTGCAGGCTGAAAATGAGTAAAGCCAAGTGTAGGCAGGTTTTTATACTTGTCAGCAAACGCAGACAAATTACGAATAACAGTCACAAGCTTATTTCTTATAAGTTTTAAAGCCTCAGTCATAATAATTATGTCTGTATTATCACCCACATAACAGGAGGTTGCACCCAAATGGATAATGCCCTTAGCCTTTGGACACTGTACACCGTATGCATACACATGTGACATAACATCGTGACGAACAAGCTTTTCACGCTCTTCGGCAACAGAGTAGTTGATGTTGTCGGCATTGGCTTTCAGCTCATCTATTTGCTCCTGTGTAATCGGTAGGCCAAGCTCCATTTCGGTTTCAGCCAGTGCAATCCAAAGCTTACGCCATGTACGGAATTTCATATCAGGTGAAAAAATATATTTCATTTCTTTGTCACAATATCTTGAAGACAGCGGTGACTCGTATGTATCTTTCATAGGTAATGCCTCCTATATTATTTATGGGCTTTTATCTCTAAACCGCCACGCTCTTTACCCTCTAGCATTTTTTCTGTAGTCGGCGCCGGATATTTGCCTGTGAAACAGCCGTCACAATAACCGCAGTCCTTATGCATAAGCATCTCCGGCAAGCACTCTACAGGTAAAAAGCCTATTGAATCTGCCCCGGCGATTTTTCCGATTTCTTCAATAGTGTGGTTGCAGGCTATAAGCTCTCCCCTTGACGGTATATCTGTACCGTAGTAGCATGGCCACATAAACGGCGGCGAGCTTATTCTAAGGTGAACCTCGCTTGCACCTGCATCTCTCAGCATTTTAACTATTCGGTCACAGGTTGTACCACGAACAATAGAGTCGTCTATCATAACTACACGCTTACCCTTAACCGATGTACCAAGCGGGTTAAGCTTAATGCGCACGCTTTTAGCTCTTTCCTGCTGGGTAGGCTTAATAAATGTTCTACCTATATAATTATTCTTTACTATGCCCTTTTCATACGGAATACCGGACTGTTCACTATAGCCTATAGCGGCGTCTATACCGGACTCCGGTACGCCTATAACCAAATCAGCGTCAGCCGGGAATTCTCTTGCTAAAATTCTGCCGGCCTGCTTACGGGATTCATAAACACTAATACCGTCTATAACGGAGTCTGTGCGTGCAAAATAAATATATTCAAACACACAAAGCCCCTTTTTGCCGCCGCAGTGGTCTTTAATAGACCTTACGCCGTTTTCGTCTACCACAACAATTTCGCCCGGCTCAACATCTCTTACGAATTCTGCTCCGCAGGCATCTAAAGCACAGGTTTCACTGGCGAATACATATGTACCGTTAATCTTACCCATAACAAGCGGTCTAAAGCCGTATGGGTCACGAGCGGCAATAAGCTTTCTCGGGCTCATTACTAACAGTGAATAAGCACCGTTAATCTGATACATTGCACGCTTTACAGCCTCTTCAACAGAGTGGCTTCTTATTCTCTCTCTTGCTATAACATAAGCTATAACTTCAGAATCAATAGTTGTTTGGAATATGGCACCACGGTGCTCCAACTCACGCCTAATTTCTACGGCATTTGTAAGATTACCGTTATGTGCAATGGCAATTACACCTTTTACATAGCGCATAACAAGGGGTTGTGAATTTTCACGAACGCTTCCGCCGGCGGTAGAATATCTAACATGAGAAACCGCCATCTGTCCCGGTAAGGAATCAAGAACTTTGTTGTTAAACACTTCAGAAACAAGTCCCATATCCTTATGGTAATCTATAACGCCACAGTCATTTACGGCTATACCACAGCTTTCCTGTCCCCTGTGCTGCAAAGCAAGCAGACCATTATAACAGGCATATGCAGGGTTAAGAGTGCCGTCACTGTAGATACCGAACACACCACATTCCTCGTGAAGTCCTTCACTGGGAACATTGTCAAATTTACAAGCCAATATCAGGTCACCTCATGACATTTATTAATTGGTTTATTAAAATTTACCTTGTATTAAATTAAGCAAGGCCAATACGCTTCATAACCTCGGCATAAGCCTCTTCTACTCCGCCCATATCTCTGCGGAAACGGTCTTTATCAAGCTTTTCCTGTGTATTAACATCCCAGAAGCGGCATGTATCAGGTGAAATTTCATCAGCCAGTATAATATCACCCTTATAGCGACCAAACTCCAGCTTAAAGTCAATAAGGTCAATATTTACGCTCTTGAAAAATTCACAAAGAATTTCATTTATTTTTAAAGCCATAGAGCTGATTTTGTCAATCTCTTCTTTTGTTGCAAGCTCAGCAGCCAAAATATGATACTCATTTACAATTGGGTCACCTAAATCGTCGTCCTTGTAGCAGAACTCAAGAACAGTTGTTTTCATAGGTGTGCCTTCCGGCAAGCCCAGTCTTTTTGACAAGCTGCCTGCAGCCTTATTTCTAACAATAACCTCAAGCGGCACAATTTCAACTTTCTTAACAACAGTGTCACGGTCGTTAAGTTCTTCAACAAAATGAGTAGGAATACCCTTTTCCTCAAGCATTTTGCAAAGGTAGTTTGACATTTTGTTGTTTACAACGCCCTTACCTACAATTGTACCTTTTTTCAAGCCATTAAAAGCTGTAGCATCATCCTTGTATGATACAATGCAATAGTCAGGATTTTCTGTTGCAAATACCTTTTTAGCTTTACCCTCATATAGTTGTTCTGTTTTTTTCATTTTATTGTCCTCCTTAGATTGTTAAAAAATGAACACAAATACAATTTATATTATACTCTAAACAAAATTTAATGGCAATAGTTTATGAAATTTTTTTCTGTTAATTTGTAAACAACAGAAAGATAATGTAATTAAGCAGCAAAACATTTTACATAAAACAACAGCAGGACGGCAAAAACGTCCTGCTGCATTTAAAATTCTAAGTGGCCTTAGAACTAAAAATAATTGTTTTAATTTTATGACCAGCTACCGTTGAAGTATGCATTTGCCCAGCCTGTAGCCTTATATGTAGGTCTGCTGCTGTCAAATGTCAGGTCTTCTGACTGGTTCCACTTATTATCCCATTTGTTTTCTGAAGTTGCACCGTTCATTCTTACGAATACAATATTTGAGCAACCACTTGGCATTTCAGCCTGATAAATTCCTGAGCTGTTCTTAGTCATATCTACCCACTGACCTTCGTTGCTTGAACCCCAAGCCCAAATTGCAAATCTTTCATCGCCTGTCTGCAGAGCAGAGAAGTCTAGATATACTACATTACCAGAAACCTGTGTAGGTGCTTCTGTTGGTCTTTCTGTAGGTACTGTAGGTGTTGTTGGAGTAGTAGGAGTAGTAGGAGTTGTAGGAGTTGTTGGTGTTGTTGGGTTTGTATTTCCTTCAGATACTATTGAACCCACGTTGTATGTATTTTCATAGCCAACCAAATATCTTAGCATAATTACCTGGTCAGCAACTGAAATTGAACCGTCCTTGTTTACATCTGCTGCAAGCTTTTGAACCTTTGTGCCCTCTAATGTTCCCAGTGACATCTTTTGTGACATAAGAACATCGATAAGTGTAACATCATTGTCGCCTGAAATGTCACCTATCATATATGTAACAGGTGGTTCTGTAGGCTGAGTTGGCTGTGTTGGTGTAGTTGGAGTTGTTGGCTGTGTTGGGTTAGTAATTTCAAATTCTTCCCAAGTATTGCC
Source organism: uncultured Ruminococcus sp. (assembly GCA_902789345.1). GTDB lineage: Bacteria > Bacillota > Clostridia > Oscillospirales > Acutalibacteraceae > CAG-964. The sequence continues at coordinate 8,550 of CADANT010000026.1, read as the reverse complement.
CTTAGAGAACTTGTGAGATGTTCCGTTTATTGACAAGCCTGTCTGCATTTCTGCAGGATATCTGTTTCCTGATGAAGAGCTTTCAGCAAAAATTACCTTTCCGCCTGCACCCAATAGTTTTTCAGGAACTTCAATTTCATAGTAGCCTGATGATGAATTTAGTGTCATTGCCTGTCCAGGCCAAGCACTGTTTTCAGTTACAGGTGTAGTTGTGTCATCATAGATATAAGCGTAAACTGAACTCCAGTTATAGCCTGTGTTATCGAAATACAGCTTTACTACTGCGTTAGGGTCTTTCTTTGTATAAACATAAGACTTTGTAACAGTGTCTTCGCTGTTTGAAGCTGTTAGTGAAACATTAATCTTGCTTCCTACAGGTGAATTTTCACCGATTTTGAATGATTCGCCGTTCTTAACCTGGAAAGGTGTACCATTGTCAACAGTAACTGTTGCATAGTCAGCACCCTTTAGTGTAAGAGTAAGAGTTGTTGAGTCATAGAAAGAAGTTGTACCCTCTGTGCTCTTTAGGCTCATAGAAATAGATGACTGTGGACCTTCAATTAGGATTGTACCATTAGCACCTGTGTTAAATGTAACCTTGCCGCCGCTTACAGTAGCAGTTGTGTTGTCGTAAGCGTTAGTAACAACTGTACCATCGCCCCATACTGAACCAACATTAACTGATAGGTTTGTATTCTTTGGAGCAAACAATGTTGCAACTATTGAATCCTGAATAGAACCGTTATCATATGTTCTTGAGAATGTGTAACCTGAGCTTGAGCTGTATGCAGAAATTTGATTATGCTGACCTGCACCAACTGCAATATGGTTGTTACGGAAAGAACCAACCTTCTGCCAGTGTGACAATGTGCCCTGATTTATAGAATTCCAGTTCATAAAGCTTCTTAGCTGGTGACCTGCACCAACCTCAGAACCTGAAGGTATTGCTGTTTCCGGTCTGTTTGTTTCATCACCGTAGTAGATCTGAACACCACCAGGAAGCATTAGCATAAATGAACCGTCATAATTTCTGTCGCCCTTAGCAATTACTGTATCGTGTGAAGAAATGTAGCTCAACACATTAAATGATGGGTCATTATTAATAGAGTTTGCATATCTGCTGTAAACGCTTTCAACATTGTTTGCTGACGGAATGCTGCTGCTGCCTGCTGCAGGAGCAAACTCAAAGTTAATCATTGAATCAAAGCCACCGCTTGTAAAGTACTGACTCTTTTCTGCCTTGTGACCGAAGCACTCACCTGTCATCCAGAAATCAAGGTCGTCAAGCTTCTTGTCAGGGTTTGCGGCTTTCCACTCCTTTAGAGCCTTAACGCACTTTTGCTTTAGTGTGTTCCAAGACTGCAACTCAACATGCTTAGCTGTGTCGCAACGGAAACCGTCTACACCAAACTCACGAACCCATTCTGCAAGCCAGTCAGACAAATAACCTGTAACTGTGTTTGAAGAACCGTACTTAGAAACCTTGGTGTTGTATGTACCCTCTTTGTTCCACTTTGTTTTTAGAATCTCAGGGATACCTACATTTGATGACTGATTAGTTTTGAAATCAGGCAAACCTGAAAGACACATGGTCAAGTCATCGCCGCCGCCGTTTGTATATCCAGGCAAGCCACATCTAATCCAGTCACTGCCCCACCACTTTGCCCAGCTTGATCTGCCTGATGAGCTGTCATTGTAGTCTATATAGCTGTGGTAGTCGCGATTGTTTACATTTTTATGTGCATAGTAGTATGATTCCCAACCGCTTTTTACAGGACCGAAACCGTACTCACTCATATCTTTCAAGCTGTTGTAGCCTGAATGGTTCATTACTATATCCATAACAATACGGATACCATGATTATGTGCTGTATCTACCAGCTTACGGAATTCTTCTTTTGTACCAAAGTTTTTGTCGGACTCTGTGTAGTCAAGAACATAATAGCCGTGGTATGAGTAGTGTGCAAAGCTTGTTTCATTACCACCTACAACATAACCGTGAATCTGCTCATACGGTGCTGACAGCCAAATAGCATTAACACCTAGGTTATCAAAGTAACCTTCCTCAATTTTTTGTGTAATACCGGCAAAGTCACCGCCCTGGAAGAATGCAGATTGGTCAACACCAGACACAGCGTTGCCGCTTTGGTCCAGACCTCTGCCGTATGCATGGTCATTACTCTTGTCACCGTTGTTAAAACGGTCGGTTAGCAGGAAGTACACTGTTGCGTTGTCCCAACTAAAGGTAGATGCATCACCTGTGGTTGGTTGTACAGCCTGTGTAGATACACTGCTGTTTGTTGCGGCAGAAGCACTTGTTGTTGCTGTAACAGCTGCAACGGAAGAAACCATTGTTGTTGCCAGAGCAATAGAAAGCAGCTTTTTGCCGAAACGCTTTTTCTCATTCATCTTGTAAACCTCTCTTTCAAAATAAGTGCCATATATAGTTACTGCATATCTAAACCATAACTATATAGGTTAATTATATCAACTTTGCTAAATTTTGTATATTAATATAATCAACAAATAATTATTCAAAAAAATGTACAATAGTTCCATTATTTCTGCTAAAAATTACGGTTATTTTTGCCGCATATTGTTATTCAATAATAAAAACAGTTTTAAAATATTGTCAAAATTTCTATTTGTTTTTCCAAAACATTAACAATTAAAAATTCAGTGCATAGTATAGGATAAGCCTAAAATTGAGAGGAGATATAAAATGATAGATGAAATTTATAATTTAAACGAAAACAAAAAAACTATTCCCCCTATTCCAAAGGACGCAACAGTTGCCATGGCATATGTTCCGTATCAGAACGATGATAATTTATATTCATCTGACCATGGATTTGTCATTGGCACAATGTTTCCGGTACTAAACAAACCTTTTAAAGGATGTGGTGATAAAAAATGACAGAACGAGAAATTTTAATGAACAAAATTGCAACCATCGACTTTGCTCTTGTGGATATGCATTTATTTTTAGATACTCATCCCGACAATACAGCCATAGCTAAAAAAATCAACGAATATGAAGAGAAATCTCTAAACCTAAAGTTTGAATACGAAAACAATTATGGACCGATAACCACCTCAGCCGAAAACGGAAACAGGTGGGCGTGGATTTCCAACCCATGGCCGTGGGATTCAACAATAGAGGAGGAATGCTGATATGTGGCAATACGAAAAAAAGCTGCAATTCCCGATTAATATAAAAAATCCAAACCCCAAAATGGCACAGATCATCCTTTCACAGTACGGAGGCCCTGACGGCGAGCTTGCAGCGTCTCTACGCTACCTAACTCAACGCTTTTCTATGCCGTATCCCGAACTTAAAGCCGTACTGACTGATATTGGTACCGAAGAATGTGGCCCTATAAGTTGTTGCATAACCTCTTATTATTGCAATTGAGAAAATTATTAACTTAGCCCATAAAATAAAAAATCCCTCCAAACCTTAAACGGTTTAGAGAGCTGCATTATTTTGTTCGGGCATGACAAAATCAGCCCACCAAAGCACCGTTTTTTTATTTGGTGGACTATGCTACCAAATTTTTTGATAATAAAAGAGCCGACAAACTGTGAGGTATCCCACAAGTTCATCGGCTCTGTGTCTTAGCAGCTGGCACTTCTACTTTTGTGATATTCAGTTGTTTTGCATTTATCAATGTCTGCCTATGGCACTTGGGACAAAACAGATGGAAACTCTTTAGCTATCTATCCGCCGTATCTGCACTCTTGTTTTGTAACGCAGACGGGCAGAATATAAACTTTTCTTTTTGCATTAGGTATATTTTCTCCAACAAGTAATAATCCCATCTAGTCATTGCTACGATTAAGATTTTATAATTCTTGCAAATAAATAGATTGCTGCTGCAAAAAACAATATGGACAGAACACCGCCAAAAATTTTTCCGATAAGCATAGGGCTTTTTATTGCTAACATAACCCCAAGAAAAATCACAAAACCGCACACTATCGTTACAATGATATATCTCAACCACTTCGGTATTTTGGGGTTGTTTATTAAATCTGCTATAAATGGCTCCAAAATCATCCCTCCATTTATGCTATTTATCTTTGTCCACAGGCACATTTATTTTCTTTCGTTTCAAAAGTACAACGATACCACTTTTCACACCGAACACCGCAATGTATAACATTATGTACAACCCTATGTGGAGCCAAATGCTTTCACTACGAAATACTTTTATTGACAGTATATCAACTAACGCAAATATTCCCGTAATCAACACAAGGTCTATGATAATGTTAATCACCTTTCTTTTCAGTTCCTTCGTGGATATACACGCCTTTCTAACTTCATTTTGATTTTTTCTCAAAGGCATTAGTAATTACAACGATAGCAGGAAATATTACTGCCACAACAACCAAAATTACCCAACTCTGCCCCCAATTATTTGATAATAGACTGTATCCTAAATAAATTGCTGTTGCAATTATCCAATATGCAATATATATAGCACCGGAAATAGACGGTTTTTCCTTCTTCTCTTTAGAATATTCGCCCTCTTGCAAGAGTTTTTCATAGCTTGACCATATAATACCCGTCTTGATAAAACAAATCACACCTACGCCTGCAATGAGAAACGAAAGGGAAAGCATAATCGTTAAAAACAGGTCGTTATCAGCGTCAATTATCGCTCCGACAAAAAGAGGAATTAACGCAGTAATACACAAAAAAGCGCCTACAATATTATGCCTTGTGTGCAAATCTTTGTATTGTGCTTTGCGTTCTTTAACCATTCCGCTTACGCCATACTCGGTTTCAAAATTTTCTTTTTCCAAATATGCAAAGGGAGCGGTTTTGTTACCGCTTGATATAAACATTCCGGCGGCTACTGCTACAAGAATAATAAGAACAATCATTCCAATTCCACCGGCAACATCTTCGTTCAAGATACCTGCCGTACTTTCGCTAATTGCACCCAACACCAAAAGAGCTATCGGAGATAAGATACACAAAAAAGCAGCATACGCTATTGTTTTAGCTGTCCTTAATTTTACAGAAAGAAAAGCATTTGCTTCCTCCATAGATACACGCTTTAATGACGGCACATCATTGGACGAGTTGATATGCTCGGCTTCTTCAATTTCGTCTTTAAGTAAATAATCTGTACTTACTCCAAATAGTTTGGAAAGGCGTATCATCTTTTCAAGGTCCGGAACGGATTGTGCCCCCTCCCATTTTGAAACAGATTGTCGTGTCACATTCATTTGTTCAGCTAACTCCTCTTGCGACCAACCTGCTTTTTTTCGTAACAAAATAAGCTTATCAGCAAAAATCATATTTATCCTCCTGTCAATTTGATTATTACGGTCATATTTTAGCATTTTGTAAAGTTGCTAACCACCAACCTAGACCATTCAATATGTCAACTGACAGTTGCAACTACCAAAAACTCCCTTTTATTTCAGATTTTTGCCGAGTATAGTGTTTAGTCCAATACGATGGCCTTTTTCTTTCCATTTTTCTTTCTTGGATACGCTCTGATACGGGTGACGAAATCCAGATTGATAATTTCAAGTTCGCCCGACTTCTTTTCAATGACCATACCGCCGTCATCAATTTCCTTTATCAATCCCTGTACGCCGCCGTCAATTGAAGTAATTGTATAAATGATACACTCTTCTCCGATAAACCGTTTTGCCAACTCTTTCATAACACCATTCTCCTTGTTCTGTATTTTTTGGTTCAAAATATGTCTGACTGCCGCCATTCTCCTTCGCCGTGTTATCTGTGGGATAATCACAAGAAGGAGAACGGCAAGCAAAATTAGGTAAAGACTGTTCATTTGCACATCCCTCCCGATTTATACTGAGGAGATTTTATCTCCTGCTTTAGAATATCGCATTGATTCCTTACAATACACCGACTGATTGACAATCCAGATGAGGCACACCATAAGCGAAGGCGAGAACCCTATATCAAACACAAGCGCACAGGCTGCAAGCACAATGGTTCTTTCCTTGTTGCCAAATGTAGCAAAACCTCCCGAATAGGATGCCCAATCAAAAAAGACTATAAGAGTTGCGCTTGTAATCCAAATCATAGCAAACAGCTTTCGGTCAATCGTATCCGAGACATCTTCACCGTCCCATGTGCCAAGCAGTTTCTTTGCATTCAGATAAATTGGATACAGACCACCGGCACGATTACTGCCATCGCCGGCATCAACCACGGAGCAATGTGCGTCCAAAGAACGCTCCCGCTTCTTTATAATACCAACCAATTTATCCATTCCGCCTTTTGCTGAACCATAACCAGAATAATAACCGATCACGCCGCCGACAATCGCACATACAACTGAACAATCAGAAGTTCAACCAGGCTAATTGTTTACCGTGATACGCCGCATAAGCGTCCCATTTCCTGCTAATTAACATTTAGTGCAGCTCTGCGTTCTTTCAAACGATTTCGCAGTATCATACAGCCCCTCCGTATTACAATTTTATTTGCTGTATGACAACTATCATTGTCAAAGCGTATTATATTATTGTCATTCAAATTTGTCAAGATGGAAGCAAAAAGTCCACAAATTCATTGCTACCAATAAATCGAAGGAAAAGCCCTCTGGCTATCTTTTACTTATTGTTTGTTGTGCATTGCAATGGCGTAAATCACTGTTATTTTATAAATTTTGAAACAGCTGACTTAATTTCTTCCCCATGTCCTTCCATCAAGTGTCCACCATTTTCAAAAGAAATGAAGGTGCAATTCGGAATTCTTTTAACAGCTTTTTCGGTATCTGAATAGACTATCAATTTATCATCTTTTGCTTGAAAAGCCAATGTTGGCACTTGCAAATCTTCAATATTATAATCGTCATAATTTCTTGCCATATCAAGATTGGTTACAGAGGCATCTAATACCACACCATCTTTTCTCTCACTAACAGGAAGCATACTGTAAATCGTAGACGACTCCATTCCCATAATTGGTTCAAATAGTGGACTAATAAGAAACATTGTAAAATCATTACACAAAAATTCAGGCGGTCCTGCATATTCAGAATATTTCTCCGGCTTTTCTGCAAAAGGCATTGCAGAGCAGTATAAAATCAACCCCTTTGTGCGTTCAGGATAATCCAAAGCAAAGCGAATAGCAACGCTTCCCCCTGCCGATGTTGCCAGTAGATACACCTTATCAATGCCTAATTTATCCAGCAATTCAACATATGCTTTTGCTTGCTCAGCGGGCGTTCCGTCACCCAAAATATCACTGTCCAAATATCCAAACCGCGATGGTGCAATAATCCTGTAATCTAAACTTAAATCTTTGCAGGTATCGTAGGCTTGGTCATAGCCACCAAAAATCCCATGTACAGACAAAATTGCTTCACCTTCGCCAGTGTCAACATAACTCATTTTCCCATAACTCAAATTAACCGTTTCTGCCCCATAAGCGGTAAGTCGTTCTTTACTTTCTTTCACGGCAATATTACATCGTATTCCTTGAACAATAAGATATACTGCAAGTAAAAGCAGGATACCTCCAACAATATATACCCACATATGTTTATACCAAGCCTTTCTCCTCATAGTTAGTCTTCCTTTATCCCATAAGTATTGCAAAATTCCTGTACCATTAAGGTTAATTCCTCGTTTGCTTCTTCGATCATATCAGGGTGCGTATCATATTTTTGCAACAAATAGAAAATAGGCGTGTAAAAGCGTAGTGCAATAATATGTGGATTTTCTTTCTTGATGATTTTTGCTTGTATTAAATCACAAAATATCTTCTCTTCGTGTCTTATTGCACCATTTATAAATAAATCCTCAAACAGCTCATTTAATTTCGGATTATGATACCGTTCAATCATCAGCATTTTTCTGAATTTTGCGGCAACATCATCTTGCCAATAAAACATAAACAAACTTTTCGCAATTTCAATAATAGTTTCCATATTTGCAGTTTGATAGTTAATATCTGCTTTAGAGGTGTCGGGCAATCGCAGACAAGTCCTAATGTCTTCCATTCTTTCGGAAAAAACCTTTACGCAAGAATCAAAAATTTCTTGTTTATTTTTATAGTGTTTATATAACGACGGAGCTTTAATGCCGACAGCATCGGCTATATCACCGACATAAACAGAACTATATCCTTTTTCAGAAAAAAGAGTGAGTGCTTCATTTAAGATTTTTTGTTTTGTATTCATAAGTACCTCCTAAAGCTAATTGCTATTAGCTGCACTTATTATAGGCTAATTCAAATTAGCTGTCAATACATCTGAATAAAAGTTTACATACAAAAATAGAGCCGATGCCTGTGATTGCTCACAAGTTCGTCGGCTCTGTGTTTTTGTGTATGGTTCTTTGATGATAGTTGTAAGTTTTCAAAAAGAATACAAAAATAAGGTTTTACCCGTGAAAAGCCGTTAAAAAGATTAAAAACAGAATATTTCCCTTAACCAAGCCGTTTTTTCGGTGTTAAAGTTTTTAACATCTTGATAATGGCTTGTTTTTTTGTATTTTATTTGCAAGAAGAAACAGCATTGATTACTCTTGTTTTGAGTGTCAATGCTG